>NZ_AP019736.1:2510000-2810000 GCF_006542685.1 Alistipes dispar
GGCGCCGGGAGCCGCGTTGCTCGTGAAGTCCGACCACGAGTCGTAGATGTAGTAGCCGGCGCCGCCCTGCATGTAGCCGTTCTTCGTGTTGTCGTGCTCGAACTGCAGGCCGCCCGTCAGGCGGTGGATGCCCGTGCTGTAACCCACCTCGTCCGTGACGACGTAGGTGCCCACTTCGCGCAGGTTGCCTTCGGTGAAGGGATCCAGACCGAATGTCGTCAGCACGGCGTCGGTGCCTTCCGGCGTCTTCTCGAGAATATCTACCGTCGGGAAGAGTCGTCCCTCGTAGCTGCGCGGCTCGTACTGGTGCGAGTAAGTGAATCGCAGCGTGTTGGTCAGACTGCCGTCAAGGAAGCGCGAGTTGAGCTCGGCGGCCACCGACGTGAAGTTCTGCTCCTGATAGTAGCGCGAGCTCTCGAAATAGAGGGCGTCGTACGAGGTGCGGCCGTGGTCGTTGCGGTCGTAGATGAGTTTCGAGTTGAAGGGGTTCGTCGAGCTCGAGGGCGACGACGAATACTTGTTGCGCGTGGTGCTGAAGCGCACGTTGAGCGCATGGTTGCGGTTGATGTTCCAGTCCACGCGGGCCATGAGTTTCCAGTTGGGAATCTTCACCGAGTAGTTCTGGTAGCGGCCGGGGTCGTAGCCGAAGTTCTGCTGCAGGAACGACTTGATCGCCTCCATCTGAGCGACGGTGGGGCGGTTGTACTGCGTGCCGGCGCCGTACTCCTGGTCCTCCGACTCGCGGGCCAGCCGCGACGTGCCGGGGGTCTCGGTCCATTCGTACTCGAAATTGGTGAAGATGAAGAGCTTGTCCTTGACGATCGGCGCTCCGATCGAGAATCCGAGCGTGTTGCTCATCTCCTCTTGCAGCTTCAGCTCGCCGCCGTCGTATTTGGCGCCCTGCAAGGCGTCGCTCTTATAGTAGTTGTAGGCCGAGACTTTGAAGTCGTTCGTACCGCTCTTGGTCACGGCGTTGATCGCGCCGCCCGTGAAACCGCTCTGACGCACGTCGTAGGGGGTCACCGAGACCGAAATCTGCTCGAGGGCGTCGAGCGAGATGGGCGAACCGCCCGAGGGAAGGTTGCCGCCGATGCCGAAGGCGTTGTTGAATGCCGCGCCGTCCACGGTCACGTACGACTGGCGGTAGTTGCCGCCGCCGATGGCCAGCCCCGACGTGGTGCTCGACGCCTGCGGGGTGAGGCGCATGATGTCGTTCATGCTGCGGCTCACGGTGGGCATCAGCTCGATCTGCTCCGACGAAACGCTCGTTACGGCGCCCGCACGGTTGATGTTCATCGACGAGTTGCGGCCGTCGGCCGTCACCACGACGGCTTCGAGCGTCTGGCTGTCCTTGAGGTAGGCGTTGCGTGCCACCGTTTCGCCCAGCGGCAGGTCCAGACCGGGAAATTCGACGCTCTGGTAACCCACGTAGGAGAAGGTCACCGTGTAGGGACCGCCGGCGCGGAGTCCCTGCAGATTGTAGCGGCCGTCCTTGTTGGTGACGGCGCCGTACTGCGTGCCCGACGGAGTGTGTACGGCGATGACCGTGGCGCCGACGAGCGGCAGCTCCTGTTCGTCCGTCACCGTACCGTTCATTCCCGACGTCGTCACCTGCGCGCTTGCCGCCGCCGTGACGAAGACCGAGAGCATGAGAAGGAAAAGTTTCTTCATACGCAATTTGGGATTTTAGTGAATGAATAGGGTGTTTGGTATTTGTTCGTATTGGGTGATTGGCTTCCCCGCAGAAGGCTTCAGCGCGAGCCCCCTTTGCGTGTGTGCCGGACGGCGCTTTCAGCCGTCCGGGTCTCTCCGCGCGATGCGGATCTCGGCGGCCGCAGCCGGCGGGGAGGGGAACCGAAATGAGCCTGTCATCGTCCGATAGGTTGTCTGTCCGTTTTTCCGCTGCAAATATAAATTCTTCCGGAATAGCCCGTACGGCTTTCCGTGCGATTTCATCGTATTGTAAAAACGGCGAGGGATATTCCTTCTCCGGAATACCCCTCGCGTTCAGAGCCTGTTTTCCCCGTGCTGCACTCCTCGGTGCAGGTCATACCCCCCCCCGCTGCATCGCTCGCGGCGGTTGCGGACCGATATGTGGACGTTTCCGACCCGGGTTTTCATGCCGCAAAGATACGTCGAATATTCCTATGTCGCAAAGGAACGGGCGATTTTGTGCTCCGGATTCTCCGTTTTTCCGGTCCCTTCCCGCCGGAACGCCGTTGCGGCACGCTCCTTGCGCGGTCGGACGTATATGCTGTCGGTCCGAGAACAATACCGGCGTTATTCGCTCTTCGTACTGATCGCCTCGCTGGGCGTAACGGTCTTCCTTTGCCTGACGCCCTTCCTGAGCGGACTGCTCGGGGCGGCGACCATCTATGTCCTGCTGCGCGGGCAGATGCGCGTGCTGGCCGGACGGTACCGGTGGCGGCGCAGTGCGGCGGCCGCATTGCTGACCGTCGAGGCCGTGTGCTGTTTCCTCGTTCCCATTGCCCTGCTGGTCTGGATGGTAGTGAACAAGGTCCAGGGCGTCGCGCTCGATCCGCAGGCGCTCGTGGACTCCGTGCGCCACGTGGCCGAACTCGTCCGCGACCGTACGGGCTACGACCTCTGGCAGGAGAGCAACCTGCAATCGCTTTTGGCCGGAATCCCGAAACTCGCGCAGCGGCTCGTCGGCGGCCTGGCCTCGTTCGCCGTCAATCTGATCGTGCTGCTCTTCGTACTCTATTTCATGCTCGTCGGCGGCCTCCGCATGGAGGCCTATTGCCGGGAGCTGCTGCCCTTCAGCCGCAGCGTCGGCCGCGACGCCCTGCACGAAATCCGCATGATCGTCCGCTCGAACGCCATCGGCATTCCGCTGCTGGCGGCCGTGCAGGGCGTGGTCGCCTATCTGGGCTACCTGCTCTTCGGAGCGCCGAGCCCGCTCTTCTGGGGTGTCCTCACTTGCCTGGCGACGATCATTCCGATCGTCGGCACGGCACTCGTGTGGCTGCCGTTGGCGCTCTACATGGGACTGGAAGGGAGTTGGGGACCGGCCGTCGGGCTGGCGCTCTACGGCACGCTCGTCGTCACCCATGTCGATAACGTCGTGCGGTTCGTCATGCAGAAACGCATGGCCGACACCCATCCGCTCGTCACCGTCTTCGGCGTTTTCGTCGGCCTTTCGCTCTTCGGGTTCATGGGTGTCATCTTCGGACCGCTGCTGTTGGCCATGTTCGTTTTCTGCGTCGATCTGTTCAAACGTAAATACCTCGACCGCAAACCCGACAGCGAGCTTTTCCTGCCTGGCGGCGGCGACCGGGCGTAGGGGACGCCGCAGCACCGGTTTTTGGCGAAAAGTGGTTCGAATGACGTTTTTTTTGGAAATATTCGGAAGAAAAGTTGTATCTTCGTACCGGTTTATTACTTTTGTTATTCGAATAACACTAAATTTCGGAATAAGAACCTAAATTCTTATCACAATGGCAAGAAATCTCAAAATCAGAGACCTTACGTTGCGTGACGGCCAGCAGTCGTCGTTCGCTACGCGTATGAATCAGGCGCAGATCGACCGCTGCCTGCCTTTCTACAAGGATGCGAATTTCTATGCGATGGAGGTGTGGGGTGGCGCCGTGCCCGATTCGGTCATGCGCTACCTGAACGAAAACCCGTGGACCCGCCTCGAGACGATCCACCGGGCCGTCGGCGACGTGTCGAAGCTCACGGCCCTCTCGCGCGGCCGCAATCTGTTCGGCTATTCGCCCTATACGGACGAGATCATCGACGGTTTCTGCCGCAATGCCATCCGGAGCGGTCTGGGCATCATGCGTATCTTCGACGCCCTGAACGACGTGGACAACGTGAAATCGACGGTCAAGTACGTCAAGCAGTACGGCGGCATCGCCGACTGCGCCGTTTGCTATACGGTGGACCCGAAATATCCCGAGCCGGGCTTCTGGGCCCGTCTTACGGGCAAGAAGAATCCCGCGCCGGTCTTCACGGACGCCTATTTCCTCGACAAGGCCAGACAGATGGCGGCTCTCGGCGCCGACATGATCACCATCAAGGACATGTCGGGACTCATTCCGCCGCGCCGCGTGGCTACGCTCGTGCGGCTGTTCAAGAAAAACCTCTCGGTTCCGGTCGATTTCCACACCCACTGCACCCCGGGCTACGGCCTGGCGTCGGTGCTTTCGGCCATCGTGGCCGGCGTGGATGTCGTGGACACCAACTGCTGGTACTTCGCCGGCGGAACGGGCGCCCCGGCCATCGAGCTGGTCCATGTCTTCTGCAAGAAGCTGGGCATCGACACGGGCGTGAACATGGAGGCCGTGGCGAAGATCAACGCTCAGTTGCGTGAGATCCGCAAGGAGCTGAACCAGTCCGTGTTCGGTACGGAGAAGCCCGAGCCGAAGCCCTTCAATCCGCTTACGGACGAGCTCCCCGCCGAGATCGAGGCCCTGTTCGACAAGGCCATCGAGGCCGCGCAGCGCGACGACGAGGCCGCTACGATCGACCTCTGCCGCAAGATCGAGGCCTACTTCGGATTCCCCGCTCCCAACGAGCTGGTGCAGAAGGCCGAGATTCCTGGCGGCATGTATTCGAACATGGTGGCTCAGCTCAAGCAGCTCAAGGCCGAGGAGATTCTGCCGCGTGCCATGGAACTGATTCCGTCGGTGCGTCTGGCCGCCGGTCTGCCCCCTCTGGTGACCCCGACGTCGCAGATCGTCGGCGCGCAGGCCGTGAACTGCGCCCTCGACGAGAAGGCCGGACGGCCGATGTACACTAACAAGTCGTCGCAGTTCGTGGGGCTGGTGAAGGGCGAGTACGGCCATACGCCCGTGAAGATCGACCCCGAGTTCCGGTTCAAGATCTGCGGCGTGCGCGAGGAGACGCCCTACGATACCTCCAAGTACAAG
Organism: Alistipes dispar; assembly: GCF_006542685.1. NCBI lineage: Bacteria > Pseudomonadati > Bacteroidota > Bacteroidia > Bacteroidales > Rikenellaceae > Alistipes > Alistipes dispar. Next base: position 2,514,896 of record NZ_AP019736.1, read on the forward strand.
ATGCAGCCCAATCCCGAACTGCCGGAGGCCGGGGGTGTGAAGCTCGCCGCCGACGAGAAGGAGGTGCTGCTGCTCGAACTCTTCCCGATGGTGGCCAAGACTTTCCTTACCGAACAGAAGAAGAAAGCCTACGAGGCGTCGAAACCCGCCGAGCCGAAGGCCGCGGCGCCGCAGCCCGCCGCCGCGAAGCCGCAGGCCGCCATCACGGGCCATGTCGTGACGGCTCCGCTGCCCGGCCGCATCCTGTCGATCGACGTGAAGGCGGGCGACACGGTGAAGGCGGGGCAGGAGGTGCTGGTGCTCGAAGCCATGAAGATGGAGAACTCCATTGCGACCGACTACGCCGGCAAGGTGAAGCAGATTCTTGTCGAAGTGGGCGAGAATGTCGCCACGGACGCCGTGCTGATGGAGATCGAATAGCGCGGACCGCATCCCTTTGATTATTCGGTTCCGTCCGCAGTCGCCGTACTGCGGGCGGAATTTTTTTCAGGGGTCTTCTCTATTCGTCTTTCGTCTTCGACGGGGCGTATTCCTGCAGGACGTAGGTCGTGAAGATCGGGAAGAACATCATTCCCAGCGACGGCAGCAGCACGCAGAAGACCTTGCCGACGGCCGTGACGGGGAAGATCTCCGCGCCGACGGTCGTGACGTTCATCCAGGCCCACCAGAGGGCGTTTCCGAAACCGTGCAGTTTGGGATTGACCGGCAGCTCGTAGTCGTAGAAGACCAGCGCGGAGATATAGGTGAAGACGACCACCGTGAAGACATAGGCCGTCAGCAGCCGGCGGACCTTGTTGCCTACGAGCCATCCCGTGACGATCACCATGGCCAGGAAGGCCCTCAGAAGCGGCATCAGTCCGATGAGCATCCCGACGCTGCGGGACGGCTCCGCACCGCTCCAGAGCATGAGGTTCAGGTAGGGGACCGAGAGCAGCAGGAAGGGCAGGTTGCGGAAGAAGAAGCGCCCTTTGCGCTCCGCGGCTGCCCAGCGCACGAAAAAGTCGCAGAGGAAGATCAGGCAGACGATGAACTGCACGCCGAGGAACAGGGGCGAGAAGCGGAGCCGGTCGCCGCCGATCACCTCCCACGACACGGCGGCGAGAAGCACCAGTCCGGCGAGCGCCTTGACCGCTCCGAGCGTCCGGGAGAGCCGGTCCTGCGAAAAAAGGGTTTGCGGCATGACGTTTCGTTTTTCGCGCATCCGGTTCAAAATCAGTGCCACGCTCCGGACCGAAAAAAATCCGGCGGTATTTTTGCGTTTTTTGGGTCAAAGATTTTGCACGAACGAAAATTTCTATTACCTTTGCACTCGCTTTCAGCAATGGCGGGATAGCTCAGCTGGTTAGAGCGCATGATTCATAATCATGAGGTCGAGAGTTCAAGTCTCTCTCCCGCTACGGACAAGGGGTTGCGATCGAATCGCAACCCCTTGTCCGTTTTCGGCCCGCCGTTGCGCCGTCGGCGTGCGGCTACTCTTTCCGCTGCTCCCTGAGCAGGTCGCGGATTTCGGCGAGCAGTTGCTCCTCCTTCGAAGGCGCGGGTGCCGGCGCCGGGGCGGGCGCCTCCTCCTTTTTCCTCATCAGCCGGTTCATCAGCTTGACCATCAGAAAGACGCAGAGTGCCAGGATCGTGAAGTCCACGCACTGCTGGATGAATGCGCCGTAGTTCCACCAGATCGGTTCGGCGGCCTGGACGGCCTCCGGCGTGACGTCTCCGACGATGTTGCCCACTGAATGCACGGCGCTCGACGTCACGTCGCGCATTTTCGAAATGTCGAGCCGCAGTTGCGAGAAGTCGGTGTTGCCGAGCAGCGCGCCGATCGGCGGCATGAGGATGTCGTTCACCAGCGACGAGACGATCTTGCCGAACGCTCCGCCGATGATTACGCCCACGGCCATGTCCATCACGTTGCCTTTGAGCGCGAACTCCTTGAATTCTTTGAAAAATGCCATGATACGTTGTGTTTTTAAGGGTTTGTACGATACAAATTTAATCCGTTTTCGGTTACGAACGCCTCCCGGGACGGACTTTCGTATAAAATGCGTGCCGCGAAGGGTTCGTATCGCGTTTTTTTATACCTTTGTATGTTTGAAATTTTTTAACCCGAACCGACAAAAACTCTCTCGATGACTCCTGCTGCCGTACTCGCCACCGTTTTGGGCTATATCGCCGTTCTTTTCGCCGTCGCCTGGATTTCGGGCCGCCGTGCCGACAATGCCGGATTCTTCACCGGCAACCGCCGCACGCCGTGGTACATGGCCGCCTTCGCCATGATCGGCGCCGCCATTTCGGGCGTGACCTTCATCTCGGTGCCCGGATCGGTGACCGTCGATTCCTTTTCCTACATGCAGATGGTCGCGGGCTTCACCGTCGGGCAGTTCGTCGTGGCCTTCGTGCTCATTCCGCTCTTCTACCGCCTGCGCGTGGTCTCGCTCTACGAGTATCTGGACGACCGCTTCGGCGTCGCCTCGCACCGCACCGGCGCATGGTTCTTCTTCATCTCGAAAATTCTCGGCGCCGCGCTGCGGGTCTATGTCGTCTGTGCCGTGCTGCAGTTGCTCGTTTTCGACCGTTACGGGCTGCCTTTCTGGTTCAATGCGCTGATTACGATGGCTTTCGTCTGGCTCTATACGCAGCAGGGGGGTGTCAAGTCGCTGATCTGGACCGATTCGCTCAAGACCTTCTGTCTCGTGGCGAGCCTCGTCCTGTCGATCGTCTTCATCATGCGGGGGCTGGATTTCTCCTTTTCGGATACGGTGCGCGAAGTCTCCTCGTCGCCCATGTCGCGGATCTTCTTCTTCGACGATCCCGCCTCGGACCGTTATTTCTGGAAGATGTTCGCCGCGGGCATCGTCCTGCTGGTCTGCATGACCGGACTGGACCAGGACCTCATGCAGCGCAACATGAGCTGCGCCACCCCGCGCGATTCGCAGAAGAACATCGTGCTGACGGCCGTGAGCCAGATCGTCGTCATCTTCCTCTTTCTGGTGCTGGGCGTGCTGCTCTACCTTTACATGGAGCACCGCGGACTGGCGATGCCCGAAAAGACGGACCAGGTCTTTTCGCTCGTGGCCGTCGGGGGCGGATTGCCGCTCGTCGTCGGCGTGCTGTTCGTCATAGGGCTTATTTCGAGCACCTATTCGGCCGCCGGGTCGGCCCTCACGGCCCTCACGACCTCCTTCACGGTCGATATTCTGGAGGGCACGAAACGCTACGGCGAAGCTCGCCTGACGCGCATCCGCCGGGGGGTGCACGTCGCCATGGCGCTGGGTATGGCGCTCGTGATCCTCGCCTTCGGCTATCTGGCCGACGACAGTGTGATCAACCTGGTCTATAAGGTCGCCAGTTACACGTATGGCCCGATTTTGGGTATGTTCGTCTTCGGCATGTTCACACGGCTCCGGGTCCGCGACCGCTGGATGCCGCTGGTGGCCGTCGCGGCTCCCGTGCTGAGCGGCTTCCTGCAATGGTGGGCGCTCGAGGCATGGGGCTACCGCATCGGGTTCGAACTGTTGATCTACAATGCGCTGTTTACCGTGATCGGTATGCTGTTGCTGGTTAAACGTCATGAAAAATAGAATCTTATACCTGCTTATTTCGGTTTTCGCTTTAAGCTGTGTCCCGACCGCTGCCGCCGAGCGGATCGGCATGCCCGTGCGGCGGGCCATCGGCCGCACGCTTTCGCGCATCGTCGCCCGCGAAGTGTCGGGCGGCTACGTGAAGGTGCAGGGCGTGGATGCCTCCCGCGGCAGGGTGCGTGTCTATGCCTCGGTCGGACTTTCCTATTACCCCTTTCGCGAAGGGAACGCCGGGGCCATGCGCGATTCGGTCCGGGCGCTGCTGCCCCGCGAATACCGCAGGGCGCGGATCGAACTCTACACCGACGGCCGCGAGATCGCCGAACTGATTCCGATGGCTTACCGCGACCCCGATCAGGTGCGCAGGCTCGTCGCCCGGCGGCGGCTCGTTCCCTTCACCAACCGTTCCGCGCGGCCGCTGGTCGAGCGGCTTTCGGCCCCCGTGCGGGCCGGGAAGGGGCTTGCGGGCAGGCATATCGCCTTGTGGCAGAGCCACGGACGCTATTTCGACCAGCCGAAGAACCGCTGGAAATGGCAGCGTTCGCAGTTGTGGCAGACCTGCGAGGACCTTTATACGCAGGGATACGTTCTGCCGTACCTCGTGCCGATGCTCGAAAACGCCGGGGCGTGCGTCGTGCTGCCGCGCGAGCGCGACGTGCAGTTGCACGAGGTGCTCGCCGACAACGATGCCCCCGGACAGTACGCCGAATCGGGCGTCTGGGAACCGGGCGGTGCGGGCTTCGCCCACCTGCGGCAGGTCTATCGGGCGGGCGAGAACCCCTTCCGCGACGGCACGACGCGCCGGACGCGGAGCGTGCGGGGCGAGGCGACGGGCAGCGCCGTGTGGCGCGCCGATATTCCCGAGCGGGGCGAATACGCCGTGTATGTGAGTTATGAGTCGCTTCCGGAAAGCGCCGATGATGCGGAATATACGGTGCATCACCTCGGGGGCGACACGAAGTTCGCCGTGAATCAGACGATGGGCGGCGGCACGTGGATCTATCTCGGAGGGTTTCTCTTCGACGCCGGCGAACAGGCCGTCGTCACTCTTTCGAACCGTTCGCGCGAGGCGGGGCGCATCGTGTCGGCCGATGCCGTGAAGATCGGCGGCGGCTACGGCAACGTGGCCCGCACGGTGTGCGACTCGCTGCGTATCGGAGGCGGGACCTATGCCGAGGAGACGAGCGGCTATCCCCGTTTCTGCGAGGGGGCGCGCTACTGGCTCCAGTGGGCCGGGTTCGGCGAGGAAGTCTATACTCCGAAAGGCGGGACGGACGACTACAAGGACGACTACATGTCGCGTGCGCATTGGGTCAATGCCCTTGCGGGCGGTTCGGAGCAGATGCCCGACTCCGCGGGGCTGCGCATTCCGGTCGATATGGCGCTGGCGTTCCATTCCGACGCGGGCGTTCGCGACGGCGACGAGACGATCGGCACGCTGGGCATCTTCTTCACGCGCGAGAACAAGGGCCGCTTCGGGGGCGGCGCCGACCGCTACCGTTCGCGCGACCTGACCGATCTGGTGATGACCCAGATCGTCTCGGACATCCGCCGCGCATGGGAGCCGGAGTGGAACCGCCGCGGACTCTGGAACCGGGCCTACTACGAAGCCCGCGTCCCCGGCGTGCCGACGATGCTGCTCGAACTGCTCTCGCACCAGAATTTCACCGACATGCGCTACGGCAGCGACCCGCGCTTCCGGTTCTCCGTGGCGCGTGCCGTCTATAAGGGCATCCTGCGCTACCTCGCCTCGCAGTACGGCGTGCCGTACGTCGTGCAGCCGCTGCCCGTCGGGGAGGTCGCGGCGGAGTTCGCCGGCGGCGACGAGGTGCGCGTGTCGTGGACGCCCGTCGCGGATTCGCTCGAAGCGACGGCCGCGCCCGACGGCTATGTCGTCTATACGCGCATCGACGACGGCGGGTTCGACAACGGCCGCTATACCGCGGAGCCCTTTTTCGTCGAACGGCAGGAGCCGGGGCGGATTTACAGCTACCGCATCGCGGCGGTCAATGCCGGAGGCGAGAGCTTTCCGAGCGAGATCGTCGCGGCGTGCCGCGTGCCCGATGAACGGGGACGCGTGCTGATCGTCAATGGATTCGACCGTGTAAGCGGTCCCGTCAGCCAGCGCTGCGACTCGCTGGCGGGTTTCCGCACGGACCTCGACGGCGGGGTTCCCGACCGGCGGGACATCACCTTCATCGGGCCGCAGGAGGTCTTCGACCCGGCGCAGGCGCGCTGCGAGGTGGACAGCCTGGCACTCGGGGCCTGCGGCTGCGATTATGCCGCGGACGTCATCGGCGGCAATACGTTCGACTATGCCGCCCTGCACGGGCGTTCGGTCGCCGCAGCAGGGTATTCGTTCTGCTCGATGACGGCGCGGCGTGCGGCGGACGGATGGGATGCGGCGGAGTATCCCGTCGTGGACCTCATCCTCGGCAAGCAGCGCCGGACGGTGGTAGGCCGCGGGGTGCGCGGGGAGGAGTTCGAGGCGTTTCCGGCTGATTTGCAGCATGCGATAAGCGATTACCTCATGCAGGGCGGCAACCTGTTCGTTTCGGGCAGCTATGTCGCTTCGGACTTGGAGGCGGAGACGGCTTCGGAGGCCGACCGGCGTTTCGCCCGCGAGGTGCTGCACTGTGTCGCGGCGGGGATGGAGGTCTCCGCCGACCAGCCCGAGGCCCGGCGCGGCCGGGTGCGCGTGATGACACCGGAGGCGGCCTTCTCGCGCGGCGAGTACCGGTTCAACGACGCTTACGGCCCGGATTGCTACCGGGTCGAGACGGCCGACCGGCTGCGGCCTGCGGGCGACGGAGCGTTCCCGGTGATGCGCTATGCCGGAGGCGGCGTTGCGGGGGTGGCTTTCGGGATGCCGTGTCCGGCCGCGGAAGCCGCCGGGAGCGCCGGACCTGCCGACGGTGCGGGGAATGCCGGAGACGCTGCGGACGGCGGTCGGCTCGCCGCCGGAGGGCGGGGATTCGTCGTGGGATTCCCCTTCGAGACGATCGTCTCGGAGGTGCAGCGCGACCGGCTGATGCGCGATGCGCTGCGGTTTCTGACTGGCGGATCCCGTTCGGGACCGGACGCCGGGGCCGGGCGGTGACGGATCGGCATTCCGGCGTACCGGAGTTTCGATAGGATTATATATGTGATTATTGAATAGTATTTTATAAAATTTATCTGCCATGTCGCTCGAACAACGGATTTCCAAAGGAATCATGGAGGCCATGAAGGCCAAGGACACGGTGCGCCTGAGTGCACTGCGTAATGCGAAGAAGTATATCATCGAGGCCAAGACCTCGGGACCGGAGATCGCCGAACTCCCCGACGCCGACGTGCTGAAGATCGTTTCGAAGCTCGCCAAGCAGGGTACGGATTCGGCGGCTATCTTCACGGAGCAGAACCGCCCCGATCTGGCGCAGGAGGAACTGGCTCAGGTGGCCGTCTATCAGGAGTTTCTGCCCCGGCAGCTCACGCCCGAGGAGCTGACGGCCGAGGTACGGGCGCTTATCGCCGAGACGGGAGCCTCGTCGCTCGGGGAGATGGGCAAGGTGATGGGGCTGGCTTCGAAACGCCTCGCGGGCCGTGCCGACGGCAAGGACATTTCGGCCAAGGTCCGCGAGCTGCTGGCCTGATCCGCGGTTGCCCGCAGGGATTCGCTGCGACAGCGGATGTGCCGGGGCGGAGGATTGCCGGTCCGGTTTTCCGTCGGAGGGCGGTCGTTCGTCATCCGTCCGGGAAGCGGCCGTGTCGTATCCGGAATGCCGCTAACGAAATTGATATATGCACGTACTCGAATCGTTGCACCGCAATGTGAAAACCGTGGCCATGCCGTCGGCGATGCTCGTGGGGGCGGTGTTGTGCCGCCCGGTCACGGCGCTGGAGACCTGGTCGGGGCGGATGGTCACGCCCGTTCTGATCTTCCTCATGCTGTTCGTCACCTTCTGCCGCGTGCGGCCCTCCGAAATGCGGCTCTCGATGCTGCACGGCTGGCTTCTGCTCTTTCAGACCATAGCCTGCGTCGGCGTCTATTTCCTGCTGCTGCCCCTCGACCGGACGGTGGCGCAGGGGGCGATGATCTGCGTGCTGGCGCCCGTGGCGATGGCCGCCGTGGTGATCGGGGGCATGCTCGGCGCCAATGTCGCCACGATGGCCACGTACAGCCTCCTGTGCAATATGGCCGTGGCGCTGCTGGCGCCCGCTGTGCTCTCCTTTGCCGGAACGGGGGCGTGTTCGTTCGCCGGGATGCTGGCCCGTATCGTGCCGCTGCTCGTACTGCCCTTCGCGGCTGCGCAGTGCTGCCGAGCCGTGCTGCCCGGCGTCGCGGGATGGGTCGCCGCCCATAGCCAGATTTCGTTCTACCTCTGGCTCGTGTCGCTGGCGGTCGTCATCGGCCGCACGACGGCCTTCCTCATCGACCTGCACGATGCGTCGGCAGCCACGGAGCTGTGGCTGGCCGCTGCGGCGCTCGCGATCTGTCTCGTGCAGTTCAAGACCGGCCGCGCCATCGGCCGGCGCTACGGCGATCCTGCGGCCGGAGGACAGTCCCTGGGGCAGAAGAACACGGTGCTGGCCGTGTGGATGGCACAGTCGTTTCTCGACCCGATCTCCTCGGTGGCCCCGACGGCGTATATTGTCTTTCAGAACTTCGTGAACTCGTACCAGATTTGGCGAAAGGACCGGGAGCGGGCGGAAAACCGGGTGTGAACCGCCCGTTCCGTGCGGATGCGGAGAGCGGAACAGGTCCGTTCAGAGGGCCTGCGGTGTGTTCCGGGAGGCGCTGCGGCGGGGCAGGTCGTGCGCAAGGGAAAGGTCCGGGGCCGGAAAAGCGGGAGACGGACGGAGAGACGGATCTCGACGGAGGAGCGAGCGGCGGAAACAGCGGAGGGAGAACGGAGACGCTGCGGGCGAAGGACGGAAAATCGGCGGGGCTTCCGGCCGGAAAATTTGAGAAAACAGCCGGAATTTCGTATATTTGTAATGGAATACCGTCTGTATGATGCGTTTGGATTCACGTATGCAACATTCGGACGCGCCCGGCCTGAAGGAAGTATGACAATCGAGAAACTGGACGGCACTTCGCCCCGCCTTTATGCGCTCGTCGCCCCGCTGGTCATGCGGCGCAGCGTGTTGCGCCAGAACAACAACTATCCGTTCTGGACCTCGCGTTCGCACACGTGGTTCGTGGCGTGGGAGGGCGATGTCGTGTTCGGATTCGTGCCGGTGGAGATCACCGACGGCGGGGCCGCCAAGATCAACAACTACTACGTTTCGGGGGACGATCCGCAACTGCTCGCGCGGTTCCTGCGGGAGATCGTCCGCTATTACGGCCGCGATTACGCGATCCGTTCCGTGACGCTGATCCGCCACGCGGAGGTATTCCGCGCCGAGGGCTTCGCGCCCGTCCGGGAGTGGAAGGAGTACGTGGCGATGGAATACGGGAAAAGCCGGCGGCCATGAATGTCTATGAACGGACCCAGCAGCGGTTGAAGATACTCTTCGAGTGCTTCGACAACATTTACGTCTCCTTCTCCGGCGGCAAGGACAGCGGCGTGCTGCTGAACCTCTGCATTGATTATGTCCGGCGGCACGGGCTGAACCGCCGGATCGGGGTCTTCCACATGGATTACGAGATACAGTACCGCGATACGGTCGATTACGTGAATCGGACCCTTGCAGCGAATGCCGACATACTCGACGTCTATCGGGTCTGCGTGCCGTTCAAGGTGCAGACCTGTACCTCGATGTTCCAGCGTTACTGGCGCCCGTGGGAGGAATCCAAACGAAGCCTTTGGGTGCGTGAAATGCCCGCGGGAAGCCTTGTCCGGAGCGATTTTCCGTTCTTTACCGACGAGATGTGGGACTACGAGTTCCAGACCCGTTTCGCGGAGTGGCTCCATGCCCGGTGCGGCGCCGCACGCACCTGCTGCCTGATCGGCATCCGTACGCAGGAGAGTTTCAACCGCTGGCGCACGATTTACAGCGACCGCAACCTGCACCGTTTCGCCGGCATGCGGTGGATCCGCCAGTGGGCCGAGGGCGGGATCTGCAATGCCTATCCGCTCTACGACTGGCTGACCACCGACGTATGGACGGCGAACGGGAGGTTCGGCTGGCCCTACAACCGCCTTTACGATCTCTTCTACCGGGCCGGCGTGCCGCTGGACAGTCAGCGCGTGGCCAGCCCGTTCATTTCGCCCGCCATTTCGAGCCTGCACCTCTACAAGGCCATCGACCCCGACACGTGGGGCCGTATGATCGGCCGGGTGAACGGTGCCGATTTCGCCGCGCTGTACGGTCGGACGGCCGCCGTGGGGTGGCAGTCGGTCCGCCTGCCGAAGGGAATGACCTGGGAACGGTACATGCGCTTCCTGCTCGCGACCCTTCCGGAGCGGACCCGCCGGAACTACCTCGAGAAGCTCTCCGTGAGTATCCGTTTCTGGCGCGACAAGGGCGGCTGCCTCTCCGACGAGACCATCGGAAAGCTGCGGCAGGCGGGGATCAGGATCGAAGTGGGCGACCGCAGCTCCTACCGCACGGACAAGCGTCCGGTTCGCATGGATTACCTGGACGATATCGACCTGCCGGAGTTCAGCCGCCTGCCGACCTTCAAGCGCATCTGCATCTGCATCCTCAAAAACGACCACGCCTGCAAGTACATGGGCTTCTCGCCGAACAAGAGCGAGCGGCAGCGGCGCAAGAAAATCATGGAGAAATATGAATCGCTCTTACGAATACCCGACTGAGGCGACCTTCCGGAGTCCCGTTTACAACGTCCGGGCCGTGCCGGTGGAGAAGGTCGTGGCGAACAGCTACAATCCCAACGTCGTCGCGCCGCCCGAGATGAAACTGCTGGAGCTGTCGATCTGGGAGGACGGCTACACGATGCCGTGCGTCTGCTACTACGATGCGGTGCGCGACGTCTATGAGCTGGTGGACGGATACCACCGTTACATGGTGCTCAAGACCTCGAAACGAATCTACGAGCGCGAGCGGGGGCTGCTGCCCGTCGCCGTGATCGAGAAGGACCTCTCGCACCGCATGGCCTCGACCATCCGTCACAACCGGGCGCGCGGCACGCACAACGTCGAACTGATGAGCGAGATCGTCGCCGAGCTGACGCGGGCGAACATGTCCGACCGCTGGATCATGCGGCATATCGGCATGGGGCGCGACGAGCTGCTGCGACTCAAGCAGATCACGGGACTCGCCGAGCTCTTCGCCGACCGGGAGTTCAGTTTCGGCGACCCCGGGGAGGAGGGCGAAGGGGAGCGGTCCGCGGAAGAGACCGCCGGAAAGACCGCCGAACCGGTCGGATGCCGCTGACCCTTCGGCCGGCGAGGATTACACCATGTCGTCGCCGGCCTTGGCGTATCTTACGCGGATGGTTTTGTGGAACGGGATGAACCGCGAAACGACGGCGAGGAGCAGCGAAACGGCGAACAGCCACCCCAGAATATCCTTGAGGGCCAGCAGCAGACTTTGCTGTTGGAGGGTCGAATAGAGCTCTCCGGTCGCCAGTTGCGCCGCTTCGGCGTATCCGTGTCCCCGTGCCAGCGAGGAGTCCAGCGCTGCGGCGTATTTCGCTGCGGCGGCCGGGTCCGTCAGCGTGAAGTGCTCCGAGAGCGAGCAGAGATATTTCTGCTGCAAGCGGTAGAGTGCGTTGCCGTAGAACGAGGCGGCCATGACAGGAGCCAGCACCGAGCGGCAGGCGATTAGGAAAAAGGCGTTGCAGATCAGGTATTTGGGGTTCAACTCCTCGACGGCGAACAGTGCGAAGGCGATGATGAGCGTCAGCATCCCCGCTCCGCGGACGAAGACCGGGAAAAAGAGGCTCTGGTAGGTGCTCCCGGGCGAGATGCCGAAATAGAGCAGGCCGAAGAAGAGTGCGAAGCAGGCCATGCCTCCGGCTATGAGAAAACGGAACCGCCACCGCTGCCAGCGGAACCACCAGAAGCAGACGAACGCTCCGAGGGCGTAGCCGGGCAGCAGCCAGACGTAGAGCGTGTAGGAGTGCGTGGCGTCCACCTGCAGGATGGAGGTCATGTAGTTGGTCAGCAACGTCGTGGAGGTGCTGAAGAACATGACGATCATCATATAGAGATAACCCACGAGCGCCTTGGGCTGGCGTAGCGGCGCCAGATCGACGTAGGGGTTCCGGGAGCGGTGCTGCGTGCGGAGGAAAAAGACGAGCAGCGCGGGGCCGAGCACGACGTAGAGGCAGATGCGGGGCGATGACAGCCAGTCGAGCACCTTGCCGTAGCAGAGTACGTACATGAGCATCAGCAGTCCGGCCGAGGCGACGAACATTTCGCGGACATGCAGCTCGCGCAGCGGTATCCGGCGCAGCGGACGGTCGTGACGGAAGCAGATCGCCACCATGAGCAGGGCCGCGAGCAGGAGGATCATCATGAAGTAGTACATGTACTTCCAGTCGTAGTGGTAGGCCAGCTCGGCCGTGATGATCATGGAGAGCTGGCCGCAGCCGAAGACCAGCGGGTAGAAGTAGGCGTAAAATTCGCTGCGGACATCCTTCGGGCTGAAGATGGTCTTGATCCGCCGGATGCACCACAGCATGAGGAATCCCTTGAGAAAACCGATGAAGAAGCTGCACACGATGAGCGTGTCGGCGCTTTGGGAACGGGCGCAGAACCAACTGAGGAGGAATTGCAGCGTCAGGTCCGCCAGCAGCAGCACTTTGGAGGAGACCGCGCCGAGGACCTTCGGCACGATGGGGTAGGCGATGGCCATGCCGGCCGAAGCGGCATAGTAGCCCATCGTGATGTCTTCCGCATTGGAACCCAGCGTGTTCGATACTTCGAGCATGCTCCCCGTGTAGGAGCCGTTGAGCATGGTGACGGGCAGCAGGACGGAGAACAGCCCCGCCACGGCCAGCCGGTCGGGAACCCATCGGCGGACGGGCAGTTCCAGTGCGGCGGCCGTAATCATCGGCGGCGGGCTTCGGTTTCGACCATCATGCCGGCCCGCAGCAGGTCCATCTCCTCGTCCGAAATGCCTTCGAGGTCGATGCGGACAGGGATGCGCTGCTGCACCTTCACGAAGTTTCCGGCCGAATTGTCGGTCGGGACCAGTGCGTATTTCGAGCCGGTCGCCTCCGAAATGGCCGTCACGCGGCCCCGGAACCGGCGGCCGGGGAAGGCGTCCACCTTGACGACGACCTCTTGACCGATGTGGATGTGCGCGATCTGCGTCTCCTTGTAGTTGGCCGTGATGTACTTGTCCCGGTTGCGCACCAGGTAGGAGACGGTCTGTCCGGCCTGCACGAACTGTCCCGGTTCCAGCGTACGGCGGCCGATGTAGCCGTCGTAGGGGGCTGTCAGCACCGTGTAGGAGAGGTTCAGGCGCGCCATGTCCAGATCGGCCTCGCGGCGGAGTATGTTGGCTTCGGCGCCTACCGTCCGTCTGCTGGCTTCGGCGTACTGCGACCGGGCTGCCTCCTTCTGCGCCACGAGCGCCCGGTAGCGGGCCTCCGCGGCTTCGTAGGCGGCTTTGGCCTGCTCGTACTGCTGTCCCGGAACCGATTCGTCGCGCAGCAGCCGTTCGAAACGACGGAAATCCTGCTCCGTCTGCCAGAGTTTCGCCCGGGCTTCGGCGATGTTGGCCTCCTGCACCGCGACGTTCGTGCGCGAGGTCTCGATGCCCGAATGGATCACTCCCTGCGTGCCGCGGGCGTCGAGCAGCGCGGCTTCGGCCTCCTTCACCCGGATCCGGTATTCGCGGTCGTCGAGGATCAGCAGCGTGTCTCCTTCGCGGACGAACCGGTGTTCGGTGAACCGCACTTCGCGGACGTATCCCGCGACGCGGATGTTCAGCGGGGCGACGTACTGATCGACGAAGGCGTCGTTGGTCACCACGTAATTGACGTGCCGCCAGAAGTAGTCGGCCGTCGCCCAGAGCCCCGATCCCGCCAGCAGGACGCATACCGCGTTCAGAAGGATGTTACGCAGGCGGTGTTTGCGCAACTCCTGTCGTTTTCTGTTCCAGTTTCCCATATCGGACGATTCGTCAGAGACGCCCGCAGGCTCTCAGCAGTTGGTAATAGGTGTAGACGACGCGCGTGCGTGCCGCCGTCAGTTGCAGTTCGACGTCGAGCCGCACGCTGTTCGCGTCCAGCAGATCGGTCAGGATGGCCAGTTGGTTCATGTAGCGGTTCTGCATGATGCGGTAGTTCTCCTGCGCCTGCCGGGCCGAGAGCCGCAGGGCCTTGACCTCCTGCACGGCCTCCCGGTGGCGCAGGTAGGCCGTGTGCACGCGCAGGCGGAGACGCTGCATCTCCTGCTCTTCGGCGTTCCGGTTCAGGGCGACCGCCAGCCGGCTTTCGCGCACCTTGTAGCGGCTCTTGTAGAGCGCGAAAAGGGGCACGGAGACCGACAGTCCGACGTTCCAGTTGTTGTTGTAGAGGTCCTCCATCGTCCGGGCGACGGGGCGGGCCAGCGTGTTCGAGGCGTAGAGCGAGACGTCGGGCCGGATGGCGGAGCGCGCCAGTGCGACGTCGTTCCGTGCCAGTTCGGTCTGCATCCGCAGGCGTTTCAGGTCCGGGTCGCCGGCATAGGCCTCTCCGACATACGTCTCGTAGGACTCCAGTTCGATCGGGCGGTGCAGGATGGCCGTGTCGGGGCGGATGAGCAGCGTTTCCCGCAGTCCCAGCAGGATGTCCAGGTGCTGGGACGCCAGCACGAGGTCGTTCTGCGTCCGTTGCAGCGAGAGCCGGTCGTCGGTCAGTTGCATTTCGCTGCGCAGCACGTCGTTGTTCGTGATGAGCCCTTCCTCCTTCATCCGGCGGATGTCGTGCAGGCGGCGTTCCGACTCCTCGATGTTGCGGGAGAAGACCTCCTGCCGGCGGTAGAGTTCGAAAAGCTGCATGTATTGCTCCAGAAGGGCCAGACGGATGTCCGCGGCATCCGCTTCGGTGCGCAGCGCGGCGAGCGAACGCTCCATGCCCGCCTTGCGGACGGCGTAGCGCAGTTTCCCTCCCCGGTAGATCGGCTGCGAGAGGTCCACGGCGTAATTCTGCGACCAGTCGGGTGCGTCGGGATGATAGGCGCCGGCGAGCCCCTGCCGGAAGACGGTCGGCCGGCCGGCGTAGCCTCCCCGCAGGCCGACCTGCAGGTCGGGCAGCCGTTCGGCCCGGGCGCCCCGCTCCCGTTCGAGGGCGCTCCGCTCCTCCAGCGCATCGGCCTGCAATGCCAGGTTGTGTCGGACGCCCAGTTCGAAAAGCCGCTCCACGGGAAGGAAGAGCGTGTCGCTCTGGGCCGCGGCGGGCAGTGCGGCGGGCAGGCAGATCAGAAAAAGACCGAACCGTTTGCAGTTGTTCCAGCTCATCGTGAATTGTTTGGGTAAAGTCCGGGCGTGGGGACGTCCGGGCCCGAAGGGCCTTGTCCGGGAGCGGGAGGAGTCCCCGTCCGATTGCGGGGGCAAAGATACGAATTTTGTTCAAATCGGTCAAATGTCTGTCCGATATCGGTGTCCGGATTGCATCGGCAGCCGGCTTTCAGCGCCGCCCGTCCTGTTCCCTCCGGGCCGCCTCCCAGCCGATGAGGGCGTTTTTGCGCGTCGGTCCGTAGCGGTAGTTGCCGATGATGCCCGAGGCCTGGATGACCCGGTGGCAGGGAATGAGAAGCACGACGGGATTGTTTCCGAGCGCCGTGCCGACCGCACGCTGCGCCCCTTCGTATCCCGCCTTCTGCGCCAGGTCGGAGTAGGTGGTCAGTCCGCCGCTCGGAATCTGGAGCAGTGCGTTCCATATCTTGAGCTGAAATGCGGTTCCCTTCAGATGCAGGCGGACCGCCTCGGTGTCGCTCCAGTCCCGGCCGAAGATCGAGAGGGCCCGTTGCTGGTTCGGATCGGTTCCCCGGTGGTACGAGGCGTTCGGAAAGAGGCTTCTCAGCCGTTCGAAGGCTTCGTCCCGGCCTTCGTCGGCGAAGGTCAGGTGGCAGATGCCCTTGGGGGTCGAGGCGACGATGACTTCACCGAAAGGTGTCGGAGCGAACGAGTAGCCGATTTCGAGGCTGGCTCCGCCGCGTTTGTATTCGCCGGGCGTCATGCCCTCGATCGTGACGAAAAGGTCGTGCAGGCGGCTCGTGGTCGAGAGGCCCGCTTCGCTCGCCGCATCGAACAGCGAGGCGCGGGTCTCCGTCAGGATTTTTTTCGCGTATTCGACACTCAGGAAGCGGGCGAACTGTTTGGGGGAGACGCCCACCCGTCGTTGGAACATGCGCTGGAAGTGGCAGGGGCTCAGGTGCACGTGGTCCGCCACGTCGCCGAGTCCGGTGTGCGAGGTGCGGTGCAGAATCAGAAATTCGATGGCCGCCGCGATCCGTTCGCTGTCGAGTTCCTGCTGGGTTTTCATGGGGCGTATCGTTGCGTTTTTCGTTCGGATTCATTTCACGAAAGTGTCCCGGAACGGCAGGAGCGGTTCCGATTCCAGTTCGAGAAGCCATCGTTTCGCTGCCAGTCCGCCGCCGTAGCCCGTCAGCGAACGGTCGCTGCCGATGACGCGGTGGCAGGGGACGAAGATCGAGAGCGGGTTCGCGCCGTTCGCATTGGCCACGGCCCGCACGGCTTTCGGCTGGCCGATGCGGCGGGCCAGCTCCCCGTATGAGACGGTCGCACCGAACGGGATCGCCAGCAGCGCGCGCCAGACGGTCTTTTGGAACTCCGTACCGGCGAACGACAGGGGAATGTCGAATGTCCGGCGGTATCCGGCGAAGTACTCGTCCAACTGACGGGCTGCCTCGTCGAGCAGAGGCGACGGGGCTTCGATGAAGCGGGCCCGCAGGAGACGTCGTACGCGCCGGTCCACGAATCCCCGGTGTCGTTCGTTCCGCCAGTCGCAAAGGCAGAGGCTTTCCCCGAACGATCCGAGCAGCAGTTCGCCGCAGGGCGAGCCGTAAGTCTGCACCCGAATCGTCGTTTCGGTCTTTTCGGGTAGGGCGGGACGCCGCGCGTCAGCTTTTCTTCGGGTTTCCATGCGGTTGTCTTTTGAGTCCGTGATCTTTCAGTTCCGCGATCGCTCCGGAGGATACGGCCCACAGATAGATACATGCCACGCTTCCGCAGGGCGAGTAGCGGCGCCGGTATTTTTCGAACAGTGCGCGGTCTATCTCCCGATGGCCGTGCAGCATCCGCAATCCCCGCCGGACCGCCAGATCGCCGTAGCTCAGAATGTCGGGCCGTTGCAGGGAGTGAAGCATCAGCATTTCGGCGCTCCATACGCCGATGCCTTCCAGTGCCGAAAGCCGGGCGCAAACCTCTTCGTCGGGCAGGTCGCGCAGCGCGTCGATATCGAATTCACCGTCGATGATCTTCCGGGCGGCCGAGCGGATGTAACCGACTTTGCGGAGCGACAGTCCGAGGTTTCGCAGCGTTTCGGGCGGCAGCGCGTCGATGACGGCCGGGGTGACCGGACCGATGGCAGCCTGTATCCGCTGCCAGATCGTTTCGTGTGCCCGGGTCGAAATCTGCTGTCCGACGATGGTATGGACGAGTGCGGCGAAAAGGTCGGGAATGACCCGCCGTTTCACCATACCCACACGGTCGATCACTTCGGCCAGCCGTTCATCCTGTCTTCTGAGGTGGGAGAGCTCCGTCTCCCCGTAGCGGAAATACTCCTCCATCGCATCTTATTTTCGGCGCAAGGCCTTTTCGGAATCCTGCGGAGCCTGCGCACGTTCGTCGCGGGTATATCCCCGCACGACGGAGGCCACCGTGATCGAATAACGTTCGAAAAGCGTTTCGCCGCCCTTTTTCTGGCAGTTCCGGTGGGCGGGGCGGTTGCGCCATGCGGCGGCGGCTTTCTCGTTCTCCCAGAACGAGACACTCAGCAGTTTGCCCTCTTCGCTCAGGCTGGAGAACCGCTCCGCGCGGATGAATCCGGGTGTTTTCCTCAGCTCGGATTGCAGGGCGGCCCCCAGCTCGAGATACTCATTCAATCCCTCTCTGCGGGGGGTGACTTCGAAAATGACGACGGTGCCCGCGGACTTCGCCGCCGTGTTGTCCGGTGATGTGTCTTTCATGGTCGTAATGTCGGATTCGATACGGCAAAGATAAGCGCCGTGCGCCGTCGGAACAATCCGAAACTTGCGCTTTTTCGGGCGGATCGCGGCTACTTGCGGAAGATGAAATAGACGGCCAGTACGAGGCAGAGGAATCCGGCGAAATGGTTCCAGCGCAGCGTGTCGGATTTCATGAACACCAGCGCGAAGAGCGTGAAGACCGAGAGCGAGACGACTTCCTGGATCACTTTCAGTTCCCAGATCGAGAACGGGCCTCCGAACTCGGCCGATCCGATGCGGTTGGCCGGGACCTGGAAGCAGTATTCGAACAGGGCGATGCACCAGCTGAAGAGCACGATGACCATCAGTCCGAAGCGTTCGAGTTTGGATTTGAAGGCGATATGCCCGTACCAGGCCAGCGTCATGAAGGCGTTGGAGACGACGAGCAGCAATACGGTGGCGAGACCACGGAGCATGGCGTAAACGGATTTGTCAGTTCAGATCGGCGTCGGTGACTTCGGCGAAGGAGCCGACGACCGCGTCGGCGCCCCCTTCGGCCAGCAGTTGTTCGCGTGTCAGGGTGGTGGCCAGTGCGACGATGCGTCCCGCCCCGGCGCGCCGGGCGGATTCGATACCCGCCAAGGCGTCTTCGAAAACCACGCAGTCGGCCGGGTCCGCGCCCAGCGCGGCGGCCGCGCGGAGGTAGATCTCCGGATCGGGTTTGCAGCGTGTCACCGTGTCGCCCGAAATGCGGGCGTCGAAGAAGTCGCCGATGCCGCATCTCTCCAGCACGAAATCGACGTTGGCCCGGCAGCCCGACGAGCCGACGGCGCAGCGGACGCCCGCGGTGCGGAGCCGTCCGAGCAGTTCGCGAAGCCCCTCGACGGGACGGATTTCCGGGGCGTAGATTTCGCGGTAGATCGCCTCCTTCTCGGCGGCGAGCGCGGCGAGTCCCTTTTCGCGGATCACCTCTTCGGGCAGGATGCGGCCCATGATGTCGTCGTTGCCCATGCCGTAAACCCCGCTGAGCTTTTCGGCCCAGTCCGTGACGCCGTAGCGGTCGCAGAAGATCGAGAAGGCTCTGATGTGCGCCGGGGTGTTGTCCACCAGCGTTCCGTCCATGTCGAACAGTGCTGCTTTCTTCATCGTCGGTTCGTTTTCCCGGGACCGGCTCGCGGCGGAGTCTGTCCCGGTGTTTTCGTGCGGCAAAGATAGCGCAAGGCGTGCGCAATGCCAAATTTCCGGACGCCGAAAATCGCCGCGGACGTCCGCCGGATCAGAATTTGAGCTGCACGCCCAGATTGACCGCGAAACGCTGCACCTCCTCTCCGGCGACGGGTTCCCGGTGGGTCAGCCGCCAGATGCAGTCGATGCGCAGCAGGCGGAAGATGTTCTCCACGCCGAAGCCCGCCTCGAGGTAGGGCGTCGAGACCGAGGACATGCCTGCGGGGAAGAGGAGCGGTGCGCCGCTTCCGGGCCGCGACCCGTCGTTGCGGTGCGAGAGCGTGCCCCAGACGCCCTTGAAGACGAGCACTTCGCGCCAGCGGAGTTTTTTGATGAGCGGCAGGCGGCCCAGCAGCAGACCGTTGAAATGGTGTTCGTAGAACCACGCCACCCAACTGTCGGAGGCGAATTCGTAGTAGTCCATGCACGAGAAGGCGTAGGGGTCGTAGAAATAGGTTCCGTTGCCTTCGTGGAGCTTGAGCAGCGGGTAGGGGACCGTGCCGACGATGTGGCCGCCCCGCACGGTGATCGTCGAGTAGCCGATCGGCGGCAGTTCGGGCCGGTAGCGGATGCCGCCCTCGAAGCGGTAGTACTCGCTGGCGCCGGGAAGCAGTCCGGGAATCCCGATCGCGGCGGAAAGCGTTACGACGGGGTATTTCGAACCGAGCGACTGTTTGTCGAAAGGCATCCGGTAAACGGTCTCGTCCTTGGCGAAGCGCAGTTCGGCGCGCAGCGCCGCATCGGAGATGGAGTTGGCGGGCGTGCCGTCCGGGCGGATCATCGGGACGTAGCGGTTGGAATAGACCCGTTGCAGGCGGGCGCCGAGGCGGGCCGTGACGCCGTGTCGCCATTCGTGCTCGTAGTCCGCCTCGCCCCGGTTCACCATCGAGAGACGCTGGTCGCCGCGCGAGAGGATCGACGAGAGGATGTTGCTTTCTGTCAGGGCGTTGTCCCCTGCGCCGAGCTGGAGGACGTCGTGACGCCCCGAGAGGGTGAGTTTGCGGGTCAGCGTGCGGCCGAAAACCGCCTCGATGCTGCCGCCGCCCTTGAAGCGTCCGTCGCGCGTGCCGTAGGCGGCGTATCCCGAAAGGCGCACGCGGCGGCTCACTTCGGTGGTCGTGCGGCCGCCCAGTTGCATGCGGAATCCCTCGAGTTTGTTGAAGCTGGCGATCTTGTAGTAGGGCCCGATGCCGATGTACTTCGTGTTCCAGTGGCCGACGAGGATCGTATTGACGAGCGTGTAGATATTGCGGTAGAGGGGGACCCGCTGCACGGAATCTACCATTGCGTAGATGCCCCGTTCGCGTTCGCTGAGCGTGTAGGGGCGCACGGCTTCCCAATAGGCTTCGTCTCGGCGGTTGGGATTTCCGCCGGCGATCTGCACGCGGTTGTCCATGCGCAGCACCTCGTCGGGGATCGGTTCGTCGATCCGCACGTCGGAATAGGCGATCTCGCGCGTGCCGATGAACGACACGAGTTTCGACGAGTCGGCCGTCGTCAGGGAGAATTCGGCCGATACGCGGTCGCGGAGGCGGAACCAGCGTCCGTTTTCTGTCAGGCGGTTCTCGTTGTCGATGCGCAGGTGGCGGATCCAGTTCACATTGACGCCCCGCGGCATGCGCACCGACGCCGACTGCAGGGCGTAGGTGGCCGAGTCGATGTGTATCTCGCCGTCGAGTACGGGTGTGGTGAGCCGTTTGGGGTGGAAGCGTATCTTGTAGGTTTTGCGTCCCTTCACGTCGAGGCTGTCCACCAGGAAATAGTCGTAGTAGGTCCTGCCGCCCGAGGCGAGCGGGCTGGCGAAGCGCACGTCGAACAGGTCGATGAAGTTGTCGTAGAAGTTCACGTCGCCGTGCATGCCGCCCGTGAACTGCGCCACGGCTTCGCTGTTCTCCACGCCCGAGATGCGGCTGGCGCGGATCACCTCGCGCGTGAACTGCGGCGAGCGGCTGTGGTAAAGCTCCGCGGACGATTCGGAGATCATGGCCGGAAGGTAGGCGGCGCCGGTGAGCGCCGAGGTGTCCATGTAGCTGAATATGAATCCGAAGTTGCGCTGCAACCGCTTGCTGCGGAACGAGGGGCGGAGGTTCGTCAGGTCGAGCTCCATCTTGGTGTAGGTCGAGCAACTGTAGGTGTCGTAGTGCTCGGGATCGTTCTGCGGCCTGCGGCGGACGACCTCTTCGAGAATCGGGTGGGCCGGGTTGTCGCCCGGGGTGATGACGACCTGTCCGATGTCGAAGCGTACGGGGTCGAGGGCGAAGTCTACCTGGCTGAATGTCCCGCGCTCCACGCGCCGCGACTGGGGAGCGTAGCCCACGATCGAGACTTCGATGCGGGCGGTCGTGTCGCGGGTCTCGAGGGCGTAGATGCCTTGTTCGTCGGTGGTGATGCCGACGGTCGTGCCCGAGAAGACGACGCTGGCGAATTGCAGGGGCAGGCCCGTGGAGGCGTCGGTGACGCGTCCGCGCACGCGGGTGCTCTGCGCGACGGCTCCGGCCGTCCAGAGAGCGGCCGCTGCAAGAAGGATGATTCGCCTGCATGTCATACGAACAAAAGTAGCGAATCCGCCGGCATTCGGCGAAAATAAATTACTTTTGCGGCAGATACGACGACAAACAGGACAATATGAGCCATTCCAAAATTGAAAAGACGAACGCCGCGCGGCTGCTCGACCGGGCGAAGATCGCCTACGAGCTGGTTCCCTACCGTGTCGATGGGGAGCACCTCGCGGCGACGCATGTGGCCGAACAACTGGGCGAGGACATTGCGACCGTGTTCAAGACCCTCGTCCTGCGGGGCGACCGCACGGGGTATTTCGTCTGCGTCGTGCCGGGGGACCATGAGGTGGATCTCAAGGCGGCGGCCCGGGTGTCGGGCAACAAGAAAGCGGACCTCATTCCGATGAAGGAGCTGCTGCCCGTGACGGGATATGTCCGAGGCGGGTGTTCGCCCATAGGGATGAAGAAGGTTTTTCCGACCTATGTCCACGCTTCGGCCGAGGGGTTGCCCTTCATCTATGTCAGCGCCGGGGTGCGCGGATTGCAGCTCAGGCTCGCGCCCGGGGCGCTGATCGGCTACGTGGGGGCCACGGTGGCCGAAATCAGCCGCCGGGCGGAGGAGTGAGCCGCCGGGCGGTTCATTCCCCTGCGGCGGCACTCAGCGGCGGCGCCTCTTGCAGGTGCAGGGCGAGGAAGCCGCGCGAGTCGGCGCGGCGCTCTTCCAGCGTGCGTTCCACCGCCTCCCAGTCGATCGGGGCGTCGAGCGTCTGCGCGAGCGGTTTCCCGGGAGACGCGATCCGTCCTTCGAGTCCGAACTGTTCGAGAAGCGAGCGGATGCGCGCCGAGCCGCGGCGGCGGTTGATATAGACGGCGAAGGGCTTGTGGAAGAGAATGCAGAAGGCGCAGGCGTGGAACGAATCGGTGACCACGTAGCGGGCGTCGTGCAGCGCGGAGAGCCATTGCCCGATTCCCGGCATCTTGCCTTCCGATTCGTTCGTCCGGTCGGTCATGCGGACGATCTCCAGTCCGCGCGCCGCGGCCGTGCGGCCGATCTCCCGCCGGACGGCGGAACCGGCCCGGAACAGGTAGCAATGGATCGTCTCCGCCGGGGCGATGCCCGGAATGAACAGCGGGCGATAGTCTTCCGCCGTGAGCAGCAGGGTGGGGTCCAGCACCTGCCGTGCATCGTCGCGGCCGAAGTAGTCGCGGCATTGTCCGATGCCCGTGCGTTCCCGCACGGAGACGCCCTCGAACTCGGCCAGCAGCCGTGCGCAGCGCTCCCGCTCCTCGCGGGTGTATTCGCACTCGGCAGCCCCGAACGAGGCGGCGTAGGCGATCCGCCGGGCCGCTGTTCCCTCCAGAAACGAGAAGAAATAGGGGCCCAGCTCCTTGGCGTAACGCGGCCGCCACACCTGGTCGCTGCCCACGATGTAGAGGTCGTACCCCCCCCCGTCGGCGGCGATCGAGGCGTAGTCGTCGGCATCGTAAACGGGCGCCGTGCGCGGCGAGAGGCGGCGGTAGATGAATTTCTCGATCTCCGATTTCTTGTAATCCTGCGTGAGGGCCGTGTTCAGTTCGGCGAAAATCTCCTTGCGGTGGAAAAGCGACTCGACCGCGCGGCGCAGTACGGTCTTCAGGAAGAGGTTGCTGACGGGTTTTTCGCGGCGGCGGTTGTCCACGAGCCAAACCTCGTGGCCGAGCCGTTCGAGGACGGTCTTCAGGGCGAATGCCTGGAGCACGCCGCCGTAGTTGGCGTGCAGGGGGAGGGTCAGCAGGGCGATTTTCATGGGGCGGTTCGGGTTAGCGGGCGATCAGCCGGCGGAATTTCCGCACGAGACGTTGCCCGGGTGTGGGTTTTACGGTTCGTTTCAGCAATTCCGTGACGCTCGCCGCACGGGGCAGCTCGCGGAAGAACTCTTCGCGGCGCGGGTGGGGTTCGACGCGTTCGAGGAATCCGCCGTTGCGGCCGCGCACCCGGTCGTCCCAGGGAAGCGGGCGGCACTCGGCGTCGGCCTCTTCGAAATGCCGGACGCCCTGCGGCGTGTTGAGCAACACGAGGCTCGCGCCGCGGTCGTCGTCGAATGCGGGCAGCACGTTGCGGATGTTCCAGAAGTCGGCCAGCGTGATGTCGCTCCCGCTGCGGCCCGACTTGAACGGGCAGGCGTAACAGCTCGGGCGCAGCGTCAGCTCCGCGAGGAATGCGCGCATGTAAAGGTCCTCCCGGGCCGGGACGCGACGTTCGCCGCCGTCGGTGCGGACGGTGAAGTCGTAACGCCGCCAGCCCGAACGGCTCTTGTCGCGGAAATCGACGCCGAGAATCCGCCTTCCGCCCGCCGTTTCTTCCGTGTAACGGCGCCAGACGGCCGGGGAGGGAACCCCGTGGCAGAGGCATTCGACCGTGAGCAGTCGTTCCGGACGCTCTCCCCGGAGGAAGGCGTGAAGGCCCGCGATCTGGCAGGGCGTGCCCGAAAAGAGCACCCGCCGCCCTTCGCGCAGCAGCGCGGCGGCTTCGGCGTAACAGCCGTCCGTATCGCTCTGCACATATTTGGATTTGAGCAGCGGCTGCAACTCCTCCTCTTTTTCTGCCCTGCGGTGAGATACCCCTCCCCACGTCGGGACGAAGGCCGCGCCGAATACGACGCCTCCTTCGCGCAGCGTCCGCCGGGCGAGCAGCGAAAAGACGCCGCCCGAGGAGCCGGCCGCCCGTGCCGCCTCGTCCCGGTTGCGTGCCGCGAAGAGCCGCAGCGGGTCGTGCGGTGCGGAGGGATGCAGTCCGGGGCAGATGCGTTCGCACAGGCCGCATCCGGTGCAGGCGTCCGCATCCGCCACGGGGTAGCGGAACCCTTCGGCGTCTTCCGTCATGCGGATGCACTTCGCGGGACACCGTTGCGCACAGGCTCCGCAGCCGCAGCAGTCGCGTTTGTCGCGCAGGGAGAGCATATTATCGTAGAAAGGGCTGAATTTCTGTTCGAAGGTACGCTTTTTCCGGGATATTTCCGTCTTCCGGGCCTAATTTTTTTTGCGTGACGCGGCGGGGCGGACTGCCGGCGTTGCGGACTGGCGGCGGCGATGCGGGCGTTTCCGTCATGGCGGGGGCCTTTTCGGAACGGCCGGACTGCGAGGGAAAAAACGGGCGGTTTCCGTCGTTCCGGGGCATCCGGCGGGAAGAAAAAAACGATAAATGCCTCGAATCGGGCCGAATGTGCCGGAAAGCCTTTGGGCAGGAACCGGAATTTTCGTAACTTGCAGTCGTTTTAGACGGGCGGTCTCGGAACGTCGAGGCTTCCGGACGCCGCCGCGAAAAATGCACAGGAGAAAAATCGTCAAATATACGCTCCGCACGCTGCTGGGCCTCGTCGCGGCGCTGGTCCTGATTCCCGCATCGCTCTATATCCCTGCGGTGCAGGACTTCGTGCGCATCCGGGCGGAACGGTCCGTCGCCCGGTCGCTCGGCATGGAACTTTCGATCGGCCGCATCCGGCTCGCTTTTCCGCTCCGCCTGTCGGCGGACGACGTGCTGCTGAGACAGCGCGGGGACACGCTTGTCCGCTGCGGACGGCTGTCGCTCGACGTCGCCCTGCTGCCGCTGCTTCGCAGCCGGGCGGTGATCCGCAATTTCGAACTCGGGGATTTCGCGGCCCGTTACCGCGATTCCGTCGCGGGAACGGACATGCGTCTTGCGGCCGGAAGGCTCGGGGTGTATCTCGCCCGGGTCGATCTGAAGGCCGGGACGGCCGATGTCTTCCGGGTCGCGCTGGCGGACGGGGACGCGGCGATCGGCCTGGAGGTCCGGGAGACCGCGGAGGAGCGGCCCGACAGCGCGGCGGCCCTGCCGTGGAAGATCGCCGTAGGGCGGATTTCGGTGGCCAATACGGCCTTTCGGATGCGGACCTCGCCCGACCCCTCGGAGCTTTCCGTGCGGCTGGCCGAGGGCGAGGTGAACGACTGCCGCGTCGGACTGGACAGTGCGCGGGTCGAGGTGGCCGGCGTGCGACTGACGCGCGGCGTGTACTCCTACGTTGCAGCGCCGTCCCGGGAGGTTGCACCGGAAGAGGGGAGCGCTTCGGAGCGCTCCGCGGAATTTGCGGCGAAATCCGGCCCGGGACATGCTGCGGAAGATGCCGCAGAGGGTGCTGCCGGCGCGCCGCGACCCTGGACCGTCCGCGTGGGGCGCGTCGAACTGGCGGACAACCGTGCGGCCTACGGCACGATGGGGCATGCGCCTGCGGCGGGATTCGATCCGGAGGCGGTCTCTCTCTCGGCGCTCAATCTCACGCTCGATTCGGTGTATAACCGGGGAGGCGACATCGCCCTGCGGATCGAACGGCTGGACTTCGCCGAGCGCAGCGGGCTGGCCGTGCGTTCGGCCTCGGGACGGTTCGTGAAGGACGGCGGGGCCGTGTCGCTGGAGGGCTTCCGTCTCGCCACGGCTTCGTCGCGGATCGACGCCGACGTGCAGGCGGGCCCCGGGGCGCTCGGACTGGCTCCCGCAGCGGAGATCGGGGCTGCGCTCCGCGCCGATCTCTCGACACGGGACATGCGGCTGCTGTTCCCTGTTCCGGAGGCGCTGGGCGACCGCGAGGTGAGCCTGTCGCTGACGGCCGCCGGGACATTGGCCGACCTGCGCCGGATCGGGCTGGAGCTCTCCGTGCCCGGGCATGGCGGCCTGCGGGCGGAAGGCAGGGCGAAGAACCTGCCGGAAGGGCGGGCGGCGGCCGTTTCGGTCCGTTTCGAGGGGGATTTCCGCGAACTGGAGTTTCTCGAAGCGTTGCTGCCCGACACGGCGTTGCGCCGCCGCGTGGCGATTCCCGCGCGGATGACCCTGCGCGGCGCGGCGGAGCTGGACCGCGGTGCGGTGGCGGCGGATGCGGCGCTTGAGGTCGGCGGAGGCAGCCTCTCGGCCACGGGACGGCTCGATCCGGCGGCTGAGACCTACGAAGCGCGGGTGCGGTGCGACGGCTTCCCGCTCGGGGCGTTCCTGCCGGCCGATTCGCTCGGGACGGTCGATTTCGCGGCGGAGGCCCGCGGCGCGGGTTTCGATCCCTTCGCGCCGCAGACGACGGTCTCGGTGAGCGCCGGCGCGGAGCGTTTGGAGTATGCCGGACGCGATTTCGGCGGCATCGGGATCGACGCCGTGCTGGAGGACGGCCGCCTTTCGGGCCGGATCGCCGATCGCGACGAGGCGCTGCGTCTGGCGCTGGACCTCTCGGGAGAGGTGACCCGCGAGCGGCAGTCGGTACGGCTGGCGGGGCGTGTCGCGGAGTTCGATCTGACGGCGCTGGGCGTGACGCCGGACCGGATCGGCGGGACCTTCGGCCTCGACTTCCGCGCCTCGGCCTCGCAGGAGGGAACCTATGCCGCCTCGCTGGCGCTGGACAGTATCGGGATACGCAACGGATACCGTACCGACCGCATCCGTCCCACGAGCGTGGCCGTCGGGGCCGACACGGCGTCGGTCCGGGCCGAGGTCCGGTCCGGGGATTTCGTACTGACGCTCTCGGCCCCCGCGTCGCCCGATTCGCTCCTCGCGGCCGCAGCGCGCGCCTCGGAGACGTTGCGGCGGCAGTTGCGGGAACAGGCGTTCGACATGGAGGAGCTGCAGGACGTGCTTCCGCGCTTCCGGTTGCAGGCCGAGGCCGGACGGAACAACATACTCAACAATTTTTTGCGGACGAAGGGCGCTTCGTTCCGGGGACTGCATGTCGCCGGAGCGAACGACGGCGCGGAGCCTTTGTCGCTTCGGATGCGTGTGGACGGACTGGACGCCGGGGGCGTCGTGCTGGACACCGTGGCGCTGGGGATCGCGCGGGAGGAGCGGCGGCTCGCGTACCGGCTCGGGGTGTCGAACGCCCCGGGGCACCTGGACCATGTGGCGCAGGCGGCGCTCTACGGGCATGTCGTGCGGAATACGGGGCAGGTGAATTTCCGGCAGCGGGACCGCGCGGGGCGCGAGGGTTTCCGCTTCGGGTTCGACGTGGAGTGGACCGATTCGCTGGTGCGTGCGGGCATGACGCCGCTGCATCCGCTCTTCGGCTCCGAACCCTGGGAGGTCAATGCGGGGAATTACGTCGAATACGGGTGGTACGACCGCCGCATAGCCGCCGATCTCGACATGCGGTGCGGCGAGGGGCGCTTCGCTCTCCGTTCGGTTCCGGCCGACGACGGTGAGGCGGAGTCCCTGCGGCTCGATGTCGCGGGCATCGGGATCGGAGCGGCGCTCGGGATGCTCCCGGCGCCTCCGCCCGTGGACGGCGTGCTGGGTGCGGGCGTCGTGCTGGAGATGCGCTCCGACAGCCTTGCCGTCCGGGGCGACGTCTCGGTGACGGAGCTGTCGTACGGGAAGCAGCGGTTCGGCGACGTCGCCCTCGGCGTGCGCTACGGGCAGGGCCGGGGCCGGCGGGCCGATGCGCGGGTGACGCTCGACGGCAGCGAGGTGTTCGCCGCGCACGGCGACCTGCGCCCCGACCGCGACGAACCGCTGGACCTCACGCTGACGGTCCCCGGATTCCCGTTGCAGCGCCTCGACGTCTTCCTGCCCGCGGATCTGTTGCGGCTGTCGGGCGAGGTGCAGGCCGCAATCCATGTGGGAGGCGCTCCGGAACGGCCGAAACTCGACGGCGGGGTGCGTTTCGCCGCGACCGACATGCGCGTGCCGATGATCGGGACTTCGTTCCGCCTCGCCTCCGACACGATCCGGCTGCGCGACGGCCGCATGCTGTTCGACGACTATGCGCTGACCGGCCCGAACCGGAAGCCGCTTACGGTCGCCGGAACGGTCGATCTGTCGGATTTCGGCCGTGTCGCGGCCGACCTCGCGCTCCGGGCTTCCGACTTCCAGTTCGTCGATGTCGCGCGGCGGGAGCGCACGGCGGTCTATGGCAAGGCCTTTCTCGATCTGGACGTGACGGCCAGGGGACCGGTCGATGCGCTCGTCGTCCGCGGCCGCGCCGCCCTGCTGGGAGGCACGGACATTTCGTATGTCATGCAGGACTCGCCGATGGAGGTCAGGGAGCGGCCGCAGAACGTCGTTACGTTCGTCTCGTTCCGCGAACTGGACGAGGAGCCGGCGGAGCCGGCGCCGCCGCGGGAAATGTCGGTCGGCGGGATGGACGTGCATCTGGACGTGGACATCAACGACGACGTGCGGGCCGGCGTGGACCTTTCGGCGGACGGCAGCAACCGGATCGACCTGCAGGGCGGCGGGAGTCTGACCTATACGATGAACCCGCTGGGCGATACGCGTCTTGCGGGCCGTTACGTCCTTTCGGGCGGCATGGTGCGCTACAATCCGCCCGTCATTTCGCAGAAAACCTTCAAAATACGTCCCGGCGGCTATGTGGAGTGGATGGGGGACATCGCCGATCCGACGTTCAGCCTGACGGCCGTGGAGACCGTCCGGGCCAGCGTCTCGTCGGACGGGCAGAACAACCGACCGGTGAATTTCGACATCTCGATCCGCATACGCAACACGCTCGCGGACCTTTCGGTGAGCTTCGACCTGGCGGCTCCCGAGGACCTCGCCATGCAGAACGAGCTCAACTCGCTGACGGCCGAACAGCGGGCCAGCCAGGCGATGAACCTGTTGATATACAACACTTATTCGGGTCCGGGGTCGTCGGCGACGGTCTCTTCCGAGAATCCGCTCAACTCGTTCATACAGAAGGAACTGAATCAGTGGGCGCAGAACAGCCTGAAAGGCGTGGACCTTTCGTTCGGCATCGACTCCTACGGCGAGGACGATCCCAACGGACAGCGCACGGACTACTCCTACCGTCTGTCGAAGAGTCTGTTCAGCGACCGCGTGCGGGCGGTCATCGGCGGGCGGTTCAGCACCGGCAACGACCCGTCGGAGAACCTCCGGGAAAATCTGATCGACGACATTTCGCTCGAATACATGCTCACCAGGCGTGACAACATGTTCATCCGCCTGTTCCGCCATACGGGCTACGAGAGCATTCTCGAAGGGGAGATCACCGAGACCGGCGTGGGCTTCGTCATCCGCAAGAAGCTGCTCCGGCTGACCGATCTGTTCCGTCCGGCGAACCGGAAGGAGAAAAAGAAGGAGGAGGAGAAACGAGATGAGACCGCAGTGCATGAATGACCGCCCGATACTCCGCACGGCCGCCGTGGCGCTGGCCCTCGCGTTTGCGGCCGCCTGCTCCACGACGCGGCGGCTGGCGTCGGACGAGGTGCTCTACACGGGCGTCGGAAAAATCCGCATCGAACCCGACTCGGGCGTTACGGTCTCTCCGGCGGCCGCTTCGGCGGCCCGGGAACCGCTTTCGGTAGCTCCGAACAATCCGCTTTACAGCCCTTATGTGCGGACGCCGCTGCCGATCGGACTGTGGGCTTACAATTACCTCTACACGCCTCGGGAGAAGGGTTTCAAATACTGGTTCTACAAGCGGTTGGCCAAGGAGCCGGTGCTGATTTCGAAGGTGCAGCCTTCGCTGCGGGCGAAGGTCGCGGAGCAGGCGCTCGAAAACCACGGCTATTTCGGCTCCCGGGCCGCGGATACGCTGCTCTACCGCAAGCGGGGGCGGAAGGCCCGGGTGAGCTACCGTCTCCGCGTGGCGCCGCCGTGGCATTACGAGGGGATCGCCTATCCGACGGCGGGCGGTGCGCTGCAACCGCTCCTCGACAGCCTTCGCTCCACTTCGCTGTTGCGCGAAGGGGCGCAGTACAATCTGGATACGCTGACGCTCGAACGCCGGCGGATGGCGCAGTCGCTCCGCGAACGGGGGTATTACTATTTCCGGCCCGAGTACCTCGAATACCAGGCTGACACGACCCTTTCGCCGCGCGGGGTCGCGCTGCGCCTGAACCTCAAATCCGATGCGCCGGTCGTGGCGCTCAAACCCTACCGTGTGGGCAAGGTGACGGTCCGGCTGACCGACCCGAAACCCGGCAGACCCGATACGCTTCGTCTGCGGGGAGCGGAGGTCATCGCGCAGCGGCCGATGCGGATCCGGCCCCGGCTGCTCTCCCGGGCGCTGACGCTCGAACGCGGGGAGCTGTTCACCGTCGGGGCTCAGGACCGCACGCTGACCAATCTGAACAAGCTGGGCGTTTTCCGGTCGGTCTCGCTGAATGTCGCGCCGGTCGATTCGCTGCGGGGCTCCGACACGCTCGATGTCGGAATCGACGCCCGCTTCGACTATCCGCTCGAAGCGGCCCTTGAAACGGACGTCACCTCCAAGTCGAACAGCTTCCTCGGCCCCGGCATCGCCTTCAAGGTCAGCAACAACAATCTGTTCCGGGGCGGCGAGGTGCTGTCGGTGGCGCTCAACGGTTCGTACGAATGGCAGACGGGCAACAAACGTTCGGGCGGCCGTTCTTCGCAGCTCAACTCCTACGAGTTGGGGCTCAATGCGACGCTCAACGTCCCGCGGCTGCTCGTGCCGCAGTCGATGCTGCGCCGGCAGCGCTATCCCGGGAGCACCTCCTTCCAGCTCGGGGCGGACCTGATGAACCGGCCCGACTTTTTCCGGCTCGTGGCGTTCAGCGGGTCGATGGGCTACAACTTCCGGACCTCGCCGTACAGCCGCCATGCGCTGACGCTCTTCAAGCTGACCTACAACAAGCTGCTGCACACGACCGAGGAGTTCGACCGCACGATGGACGAGAATCCGGCCATCGCCATGAGTTTCCGCAACCAGTTCGTGCCTTCGATCGGCTATACCTACACTTTCGACCGGACCTACGGCGCCGCGGGCAATCGCCGCCTCGTCTGGCAGAACAGCTTCACGTCGGCGGGCAACCTGCTCGCGGGCGTGCTGCGGGCTTTCGGCGAGAAGCAGCCGCAGGAGTTGTTCGGCAACCGCTTCTCGCAGTTCGTCAAGGAGGTCAGCGAGCTGAAATTCTACCACCGCATCGGACGGCGGAACAACTGGCTGGCCGCACGGCTGTTGATCGGGGTGGGGTATGCCTACGGCAATTCCGAGGTGATGCCTTACAGCGAGCAGTTCTACATCGGAGGCGCCAACAGCATCCGGGCCTTCACGATCCGTTCGATCGGCCCGGGAAGCTACCGTCCGCCCGCCGGCGACCGCAACGGCTATCTGGACCAGACGGGCGATTTCAAGCTGGAGGCCAACGTAGAATACCGTTTCGCCATTCTGGGCAAGCTGGGCGGGGCCGTGTTCCTCGACGCCGGAAACGTCTGGCTGCTGAAAAAGGACCCCAAGCGTCCGGGAGCCGAACTGAAATGGAAGGGGCTGCTCGACGAGATCGCCCTGGGAACCGGCTTCGGTCTGCGGTACGACATCAGCTATCTGGTCATCCGCGCCGATCTGGGGATCGGGCTGCATACGCCCTGTCCGGATCCCGACAAGCGGGGGTATTACAACCTGTCCAGCTTCCGCGACGGGCTGGGTTTCCATCTGGCCATCGGCTATCCCTTCTGATTCCGCAATACGACACGTCATGAAAAACAACCTGCTGACCGAACAGCTCGTCTATAACGGCGAGAGCCGCACGAAGACGCACATCCACCTGATCCGCTATTCGCCTTCGGGGTTCGAGGAGAGCCTCTGCGACGACTTCGCGGCCGCCGTGACGGCTGCGGCCCCTTCCGACAAACTCTGGGTCCGGGTTCACGGGCTGGAAGACGCCGCCTGCATCCAGGAGGTCTGCACCCGTTTCGGGGTCGATTTTCTGGTCGTGCAGGACATTCTCAACGTGGAGCATCCGAGCAAGGTCGAGGTTTACGACGATTTCAATTTCGTGGTTTCGAGCGTCTTCGTCGGCGAACGGGTCGTGCGCGTCCGGCTCGTGCAGGGGCCGAATGTCGTGCTGAGTTTCACCGAGGGGGAGTCGTCGTTCTACGACGACGTGGCGGAGGCTCTGCGGCGGAACGTGCTGAAGATACGTTCCCGTTCGTCGGACTATCTCTTTTCGGTGATGATAAACGAGCTGACGGCGAACTATATTTCGGTGGCCATGTCGATCGGCGACGATCTGGAGGATCTGGAGTCCGAGCTGATCGCGGCGGCCGACGGCCGCGGTATCGGAGGCCGGCTGCAGATACACCGCCGCCGGTATATGGACCTCAAGCGCGTCGTGCTGCCGCTCCGGGACCAGTACACCAAACTGCTGCGTTCGGACGCCGGACTGATCCATGCGGCCAACCGTCCCTTTTTCAATGACGTGAACGACCACTTGCAGAACGCCTCGCAGCTCATCGACGGCTGCCGGGAAACCCTTTCGTCGCTCATGGACCTCTACACGGCCAACAACGACATGCGGATGAACGACATCATGAAGCGGCTGACGATCGTTTCGACGATCTTCATTCCGCTGACCTTTCTGGTCGGCGTCTGGGGGATGAATTTCCGCCACATGCCCGAATTGGAGTGGCGGCACGGTTATGCCGTGGCGTGGGGCGTGATGCTGGCGGTGGGGGCTGCGGCCTACTTCGTTTTCCGGACCAAGCGGTGGCGGTAGGCGGAGGCTTTTTCCGGGACCGGGCTGGCGCGCCGTCACTCCGAATGACAAGGGAGGTCCGGGCTGGTATAGCTGCCGTTGGTCGAGGGGCCCGGTTTGGCCATGCGAACGGCCGGGAAAGGGATGGTCAGACCCTTTCCCGGCCGTTCATCGGTGTTTAGATATGGTGCGGATCAGCGGCTGAGGCGCACGAACACGTTTTCATAGGGTTTGAGCGTGAGCGATGAGGTCCGTATGCCCAGCGGTTCGTCGAGGACATTCACCACCTCGAACGTCAGCGGATTCCCTGCGGCGTCGAGCAGCGTGAGCTCGGCCTGGCGGCCGTCGGTCTCGCGGAGGTTCACCAGCACGGCGCCCTGCCCGGTCCGCGACGGCGAGCACGAGGTCATCAGCACGTGGTCGCACCCCGTGCGGAAGAACGACTTCGACCGGGCTTTGCCGTTGTCGGCTCCCGCCGCCGGCATCACGCGGGCATAGAGCGGAATGCGGTTGCTCCAGCCGAAGGCCGAAGCCGCGGCGTTCGACGTATCGGCACACGAGGTGAGCGTGTAGCTCCAGTTGAGTTCGCCCTCCTGCGAGGCGCGGAAGTTCGTCGTCCAGTAGTTGTTCGTCACCCACGAGAAGAGGTGCGGCTTTTCATAGGTCCGCGGCTGGCGGTAGGGATCGTTCAGCAGTTCGCCCATCATGAAGAGCGGCATGGCGTCGCAGCTCACGAGGATTTGTGCCCGGTCGTTGCGCACCGAGACGAAGTTCTGAACCGTATTCCACGATGCCGTGGTTCCGGGAATCTGGTTCTCGCCGGCATAGACCACGCCGCCCGGCACGTCGAATGCCAGCCGGCCGCCATCCAGGGCGAACGGGAAGGCCACGTAGAGAGCCGACGGATCGGTCTCGGGAAGACGGCGCGCCGTATAGTGGAGGTCGATGCGCTTGACGTCGTTGTAGAGGCGCATCTCGACGCGCACGCCGAAATCGGGGTCGCATCCTTCGGCCGTACCGCGGAACGAAACCGTCGTATAGATGTCTCCGGCGGCCGCGCCCGTGAACCGCACGTCGCGCAACCCCGAACGGCGGTAGCGTTCGAAGATCTTGCGCTCCATCTGGTGGCGGTCACCCTCGAGCGACTCGTAGATGAAGTCGCCCAGTTTCCATTCGGCATCGCCATCGACCAGCTCCAACTCCAGTTCCTTGTCCACGAGCGAGCGGATGCCGCCCGTCAGGGGATCGAATTCCAGCCGGTAGAAGTCGTTCTCGACCACACGATCCGCCGGCTCGAAGGCCTCGGGTTCGGCGGCTCGGCCCTCGTCGAGCACCACCTCGTAGGTCTTGTAACCCATCGCCGGGATCCGGTCGGCCCAGACGGCGTAGTAACGCCCCTCGCTGCGCGAACGGATCGGTTCGACGGAGAGTGCGCGGCCCTGTTCGTCGAGCAGACGGAAGGCTCGGTCGCGCGGGATCACCTCGAAGTCGATATAGACGGTCGTCAGCGCCGAGCGCTCCCAGCCCAGCGGATTGAAGAAGGTCAGCGTAGGACGCTCCGAACGGTGCAGGTCGCCCTGAAGCCGGCCGATCGAGGTTTCGTAGAGCATCTGCGCGCTTTTGAGCGCCTCCCAGACGTAGGAGCCCTTCTCGGCCCACTGCACCTGCGAGTTCTCGCACTGCGGATCGCTGATGCTCTCCGCAGCTCCGAACGTGTGCTCGTCGTAGAAGAGCAGGTTCTCGTGGATGCGGCGCAGCTCGTCGTGCGTCCCTTCGACGCCCCGGTCGCCCGCCATGCCGGCCATCGAGAGCATGCCGCCGATGGCGATCATGTCGGACTGCGTTTTGCGCGAAGCCGCCGTTTCACGGGCGGCCGAGCCGAAACCGTCGGTCCACCAGTCGGGATAGGCCGCACGGTAAACGGGAAGGCGGTCGCCGTATTTCGTATTGATTCGCTCGAGGAATTCATGCACGGTCGCACTGCGCAGTCTGGGCCATGCATAGTGCTCGTTCCAGTCGCGGATCAGCGCGCACTCCTGCATCGACGGAGGCGAATTGTCGGTGGAGTATCCCGAGTACTGCGCCGCGACGAGCGGGAAGTCGTAGCCGCTGCGGCGCAGTGAGCGGATGTAGGAAAAGACGCCGTTGCGGACTCCCTCCATGTCGCCGCGGTCGATGCCCCAGAAGTTGGCCGTCATGTAGTGGTCGGCGCGGAACGAGAGCAGACTCTTGCCTGAGGGCGACTCCCAGCGGTAGAGCGTCGGACGGTCGAAGGGGATCAGGGCGCGGTGGCCGTTCGACCCCATCGACAGGTACTTGACCCCGACATCGGGCAGGTAGTCGGCCAGGCACCACGCCACGCCGTTCACGTCGTCCTGCATGGCCGTCTCGACCGGAATGCCCAGTTCGTGAAAGCGGGCGATCGGTGCCAGGAAAGTCTTGTAGGCGTTCTCGCCCGAGAGTTCCGACATGTTGAAGAACATGGCCGTCACTTCGATCTGACCGTTCTTCACGAAGCGCAGGAACCGCTCGACCTGCTCGGCGGGGCGGATGCGCAGCCATTCGCGCACGGCCCACGAGGCCTCGCACGTCCAGCGGAATTTCGCATCGTCGGGATAGTCGGCCGTCGCCTCGCAGTACTCGATGGCGTAGTCGATGTATCGCAGGTGTTCGGTGAGGATCTCGGTCTGCGGCTTCGTATAGCCGATGTCGGTATGGGTGTGCTGCACGAGGTAAACCGTCCAGCGCTCGGCCGGAAGGATCTCCGTCTCGACCGAACGGTCGCCGTCCGGCGTCCTGAGCGCGAAGCGCACCCGGCGGCCGTCATACCCCTCGGGGATACCGACCTGCATGCGGTTCAGGCCCGGGGCGAGCTTCAATTCGCCGCCCGCTTTTCCGTCGTAGCTCCACGCCGTCTTGCGGGGCTTCGCGTCCCAGTTGGCGATGTCGAGCGTTACGGGATGGAGCAGTTCGTCCCGGGTCCGGCCGTAGATCAGCGCCGGTTCGGACTCGGCCGCGAAGAGCGAAATGCCGGTACTCGCCGGGGCACTCTTCACCGGAGTCGAAGCCTCGAGTGTCACGGCGTCAAGCACCATCCAACTGCCCGAAACCGAGCGGACCGAGAGGATGTTGTCGCCCGGGCGGAGCGTCCCGGCCGGAATTTCGACCTCGGCGCAAAGGCCCTTCGACGAGGTTTTGCGCGTGTCGAGGTAGTTCTGGTCGGCGCCTGCGGGGGTCTGGACCTCCGTGCGGAAGTCGTTGAGGGCGATCTCGAGCCGCGGGGCCGAACCGCTGTGTACCTCGACGAAGTCGAACCTCAGCCTCAATGCGGCTCCGGGATCGGCCTCACGGACGCCGAAGCGGACCAGCAGTCCGCCCTGCGGATTGCCTGCCCAGGCATCGGAGGGCCCCGGGATGACGAACGGAACGTCCGAAGCCGAACTGCGCCCGACCGTGTAGAGCGCCGTGCACCCGGGGAAACGTTTCGAAATGTCGGAATAGCTGTCGCCGTCGAGCGCGAACTCGGACGACGAACCGTCGGCCTTGCCGATCTGCCACAGCCGCACCGGATACGGGCGGGCCCAGAGACCCGACCATATCAGTGTCAGCAGTACGGAAAGCAACATAAATCTGCGGTTTGTCATGCGTTGTGTGTTTTTATGCGTGAATGTTCTCCTGTTCTATTCGGCGTCGAGCCATGCGACGTCGGTCATTGCGGCCACGTACGACCCTGTCTCGTCGGTGATTTCCGTACCGACGTTGAGCGTCAGCGGCCAATAGGCCGTCAGCCCCTCTTCCGTGCCGGTGAACGAGCACTCCACGTCGGAAGCCACCTCGTCGGCCGTGCGGGCATCTTCCCAGATCGAGACATGCTGGATATCGCCGCGCATGTAGCGGTCGCTGTAATAGGGCGAGGTTCCCAGTTGCAGGTCGGAGGCCGACGCGGCCAGCGTGCCGCAACTTACGGAGCTCACCTGTTTGCCGTCGAGGTAGAAGACCATCTTGTCTCCCGCCGCATAGGTCGCCGCGATGTGGTACCACGTGCCGAGTTCGATCGTGCAGCATCCGCCGCCGTTCCAGTTGTTGATGTCGGCATCGTAGATGTAGAATTGCAGTTGATCGGCGTTGTTGCGGACCATGAAGCCGCCGGCGCCCGATTCGTTGGAGACGATGCACTGGTCGCCCGGAGCGAACTCCGAGAAGCGGACCCGCATCTCCACGGTGAAGGCATCCTCCAGTCCCCAGCCGGACGAAGCTCCCAGGTTCATCTTCGATCCCAGAGCGAAATGCGGGATACCCGGTTTGACGATATTCGCGTTGAAGGCCGCGATGGCCTCTTCGAGCCGTTTCGCCGCATTGGCGTAACCCTCCTCGCGCGAGGTGTTGTTCATGATGAAGTAGGCCTGGTCGATCCATGCCTGCAGGATCTTCTTCGACCCCGGGGCGATATCGCCCTCGGAGGTTCCCTCCTCGACTTCGGCGACGAGCGTCTCCGCCTCGCGGATCACCTCCATGAGCGTCCGCTGCGCGTCCGACGCCTCATCGTCGCTGCACGACGCGAGGAACAGGCCGGCACAGCAGAGCATCAGCGCCAATCTTTTGACTATCGTTTTCATAATTGTCTCGTTTTATCTTCGGTCGGAATGTATTCGGTTAATTGTAGCCTTCGTTCTGTCCCAGCGTCGTCCAGTCGGGCATGCCGTCGAACTGCGACTGCGGAATCGGGCGGACCGCATGATAATCCCGTATGTTGTCCGCGGCGTCGGGGTTGTAGAGTGTCACACGTTCGACGAGTTTGCCCAGACGCTTCAGGTCCAGTCGGCGCTGCCACTCGCCGGCCAGCTCGCGGGCCCGCTCCTCGAGGATGAAGTCCACGTTCATGTCGTTCTCGGTGACGGTCATCGCATCGCGCCACGCCTCATTCTGTGCGGGGTCCTCCGAATCCTTGCGGATGGCCCGCTCGCGCAGCGTCATGATGTCCCGGGCGGCGGCTTGCAGATCGGGGTCGGTGCGGCGGATGTTGGCCTCGGCGCGGATCAGGTAGAGTTCGCCCAGACGGATCACCGGGTACGAACGGTCCGAGAGCGTGGACATGTTGCCCGGACGGGTGTGGTCGTAGAATTTGGTCATGCCGATGAAGGTCCAGCGGTCCTGCGGAATACCCTTGGCATCGTACATGTCGTTGCGGTCGAAGAACGTGTAGCAGGTCTTCATGCGTTGACGCTCGAATTCGGGCAGCACGTCGGGACAGCAGTAGAGCGCCGTGTCGATGTACTCGCGCCACCGATTGTCGGGGAACTCCGAACGGTCGTCGGCCGGGTCGTTGTAGTACCATACCCACTGGTGCAGATCAATCCAGCGCAGGTCGGCATCGCGGTTGAAGTTGTCGATGTAGTAGAGCGACGGGATGGCCTGGCAACCGCCGTAGCCGGTCCACCCGAGCATCGTCTGCACACCGGGGAAGCGGTCGATGTACATGGCGTACCATTGCCAGTAGCCGTTGCTCTGCGCATAGGACTCGTCGTTGGTGAAATTCGTCGTCCAGATGAACTCGTCGTTGGTCTTGTCGTCGGCCCAGAGGTCCTTGAGCGATGGCGTCAGCTCGAAGCCGTAAGGCCCGTCGATCACCTCGGAGGCCAGCCGTTCGGCGTCCTCGAACTGCTCGTGGTAGAGGTACATGCGCGCCAGGAATGCCTTGGCCGTCGGCATGTCGATGCGGCCCGCCTCGGAGGTGCGCTCGTCGGGCAGCATCCCCTCGTTGACGACCTGCTCCAGTCCGCCGATGATCTCCTCGTAGAAATCCTCGCGCGTGGAACGGCGGGCCTCCATGCCCTCGGTCTTGTCCGTCGTGCGGGGCAGGTACGAGTCGCCCCATGTCTCGGTGATGATCCACAGGAACATCGACCGCATCACAAGCATTTCGGCCTTGCATTGCAGTTTCTCGGACTCGTCGGCAAAAGGCGTCGTGTCGATGGTCTCCATGAACATGTTGATGTTGGCCAGCGCCTTGTAGCAGTGGTTCCACAGCCACGAGACATTGCCGTTGTTGGCATCCAGACCGTAGTAGTCCGTAAGACCCGTATCGCCCTGATTCTTGCCGCGCAGGAAGAGGTCCGTGCCCAATTCGGTCATCAGCGGCCACTGTCCGTCGCCGCCGTAGAGGTTGTTGATCTTCGTATAGGAGAGGTTCACGAATGCCTTGAGTCCGTTCTCCTCGTTGAAAATGTCGGTGGTCGATCCGTAGGACTCCTCCTCCAGAAAACTTTCGCAGCCGGTGACGCCCGCAAGCAGCGCGGCGGAGGCGAGGATCGTTGCTGTCTTTTTCATGGTCGTTGTGTTTTAGGTTTAGAACTGGACGCTGGCTCCGAAAATGTAATAGGATTCCCACCACGAAATACCGCCCTGGTCGCGGAACCGGCTGTATCCCCACGGATCGTTCATCGTGAAGTAGAAGCGCGTCTTCTTGACGATACGGCCCATCCACCGCTGCGGCAGCGTGTAGCCCACCGTGATGTTGCGGATGTTCACGTAGTCGTTGTCGTAGTAGCCCGCAGCGTCGAGGTACTTGATCGACTGTCCCTCGACCGGACGGGGATAGCGGTCGGTCGGATGCTCGGGCGTCCAGTAGTCGATCTTGTAGGTGTTCCAGCGGCCCAGTTGGTTGGCCCAGCCGCCCGTACTGCGGCTGTCGTAGGCCAGGGCGCCGAACTCACCGTAAACATCGACCGAGAAGTCGAGGTTCTTCCACTGGCCGCTGATCGACAGTCCGCCGACCCAGTCGGGGCGCGTCGTGCCGAGAATGGTGCGGTCGTTGCCGTCGATCACGCCGTTGCCGTCGAGGTCGGCCACCTTTACTTCGCCGGGCTTCTGCCCGTAGAGGGCGGCCAGATCGGCCTCGTCGAGTCGCCAGATGCCCACCTGCTTGTAGTTGTAGTGTACGCCGTTCACCGGATAGCCCACGAAAAGGTTGTTGTTCAGGTCCTGCTTCATGCCGGGATCCTGCAGACGCACCAGCTCCTCCTTGTTGCGGTAGTAGGAGAGATTGACGTTGAGGGTGAAGTCCTTCTTCTGGATGGGAACCGTCGAGAGCGAAATCTCCCAACCGCGGTTGCGCGTGTCGCCGATGTTCGTCCAGGCCTGGTTGAAGCCCGTGGTGTAGGGCAGCACCTTCAGGTAGAGCAGGTCGTAGCTCTTCGAGTCGTAGTATTCGACCGTACCGAAGATGCGGCCGTTCAGGAACCCGAAGTCCAGACCGATGTCGAGCATTTTGTTGCGTTCCCAGCCCAGATCGGGCGCCGGGCGCGTCGAGGGCTCCAGACCCGGAAGGTGGGTCTCGCCGCCGAATCCGAAATTGGCGTAGCAGCCGTAGAGCGAACCGAGCGTGGCGTAGGCCGCGATCGAGTAGTTGCCCGTCATACCGTAGCTGGCGCGCAGTTTGAGGTTGGTGATCCAGTCCGCGTTGTCCTTGACGAAACGCTCCTCCGAAATGCGCCATGCCACGGCGGCCGAGGGGAAGAAGGCCCACTTGCTGCCCGGCGAGAGCTGCGAGGCGCCGTCCTCGCGGAACGAAGCCGTCACGATGTAGCGGTCGTCGAAGGTGTATTGCAGGCGGCCGATGACCGAAACCATCTGGTTGCGGATGAATCCTGAACCGATCGTCTTCGAATCGGTCAGACGGTTCATGTTATACCACAGATAGGCGGGCGATTCCTGGTCCTTTCCCGACATCGAGGAGTTCACCGTCTGACGGTTCTGCATCTCGAAGACGGCCGACACGTCGATGGCGTGCCTGCCGAAGGCCTTCTTGTAGTTGAGGATGTTGTTCCATACCCAGTCGGCCTTGCGGTTGTTGTGCATGCCGGCGACGTTGCGCTCGTCGGTGTAGCCCACGCTGCGGTTGTCGTAGTAGTAGCCGCGCGACGAGAAGGCCGGCGTGTAGGCGAAGTTGGTGTTGAAGGTGAGTCCCTTGCAGAGGTCCACCTGTGCGAAGAAACGCATGTAGATCTTCCACTCCTCGGTCTTGTCCTCGTAGGCTCCGTCCGTTTCGTTCATGTAGGGGTTCTTCACGAACGGGTCGCCGAACGGATACTCGTTGTAGGAGCCGTCCTCGTTGTAGATCGGCGTCAGCGGCGACATGTGGAGGAACGTGTCGAACATGTCGGGCTTGTCGTGGCTCACGTTGTAGAAAGCGCGGTTCGAGATACCCACCTTCAGGAACGGCAGCACCTGATGCGTTAGGTCGGTGGTCAGATAGAAGTAGTCGCGGCGGTCGCCCTCGTAGCGGCCCTCGTTGTTCTTGTAATTGAACGAAACCTTGTACTGGGTCTTCTCGTTGCCCGAGGCGATGGTCAGCGAGTGGCTGTGCCACAGGCGTTTCTGGTTGAAATAACGGCCCATCCAGTCGGTGTCCATCTTGCCCATGTTGGCGATCTCGGCCCCGAAGAAGGCCTTGCTGTCGTCCTCGGGCGAGTTCCACGCGCCGGCGGCGCGGCTGGCTTCACGCTGGAAGGCGATGTACTCGTCGGCATCCATCACGTCGAGCGTGCCCCGGTTATTGACGCCCACGCCCACGAAACCGTCGTAGATAACCTTCGTCTCGCCTTTCCTGGCCTGTT
Organism: Alistipes dispar; assembly: GCF_006542685.1. Taxonomy (NCBI): domain Bacteria; kingdom Pseudomonadati; phylum Bacteroidota; class Bacteroidia; order Bacteroidales; family Rikenellaceae; genus Alistipes; species Alistipes dispar. The sequence continues at coordinate 2,556,247 of NZ_AP019736.1, forward strand.
TCGTAGTGATGAGGATCACGCCGTTGGCGCCCTTCGCTCCGTAGATGGCCGTCGAGGAGGCATCCTTCAGAATGTCGATCGACTCGATGTCGCCCGGGTTGATCGAGGTGAGCGTCTCGTCGTAGGGAATACCGTCGAGCACGATCAGCGGGTCGTTGCCCGCGTTGGTCGAACGCGTGCCGCGGATGCGGATCGAACCTCCGTCGATGCGGATGCCGGCCACACCGACCAGGCTGGTGGTCAGGTCGTATGCCGGAATGCGGGCGATCTGTTCGGCCGATACCGAAGCCACCGATCCGGTGATGTCCTTACGCTTCATGGCCGTATAGCCCGTCACCACGACATCTTCCAGACCGATCATGTCCTCGCGCAGCGTCACGTCGATCCGTGTGCGCGTCCCGACCTTTTCCTTCTGCGACATCATTCCGAGGAAGCTGAATTCCAGTTCGTCGTCGCTTCCGACCCCTTCGATGCGGTAGGCGCCCGAGGCATCGGTCGATACGCCGAGCGAACCGCCCACGACGGTCACGGCCGCTCCGGGAATCGGATCGCCCTTGCCGTCGCGGACCGTTCCGCCGACGGTGCGTTCCCGTGCGGGGGGGGGAACTTCGGTCTGGACCGGTTCCGATCCGGCTGCCGACGTTCCGGGCAGCAGCGAGACCGCCAACAAAAGGACCGCGCACTTTCTGAAGATTCCGCCCGATCCGTCCCAACGGGTCCGTGCGTAATTCTGGTACAGATTCTTCATAACAAGTTCATTTAGGTTAGGTTTTTATGTTTGAATCATATATATTTGTTCATACATATATGAACAACGCAAATATAGAGATAGATTTTCAAAAATGCAATACTTCGGATATTTTTTCATCGTTTTCCGGTTCCGGACGACTTGGTATGAGTGAAAACCGACGCAGGAAACTCTGCCGATCCGTTTAAAAAGAGAGCGGGCTCCGACGGGTACGACCCGCCCGACGCCCGCGTCCGGAGCATTCCGCCGTTCGGCGCAAGGTCCGTAGCCCCGCTTCCGGCATAATTTCCGCCCTGCGGAGAAGCGGTGGAGAGAAGCGGATGCAAATATCATCTGTTTCATCTGTTGTACGTACATAGACGGGCAGGACCTGCGATAAGCCCGATGCCGGTTGTCCGGGTGGTCGCTCATGTCGGCATTGTCCGAATCCCCGAGGCCGAGCTGTCCGGCCGGCCCGTCGAGCGGGCGGATGATCTCGCTGTCGCCCGGCTTTGCCGGGATGCCCGCCCATCGGCCACCTCGACGGTCAGGGTGGGCCGTGGCGCGCTCCTTCGACAGCGCGGTCCGGTCGGCCGTGACCCGGAGGGCATAGGAACGGTCCGAAGAGCGGATCGCACAGGACGGGAGCCGCGCCCCGAGGCGTCGCATTCCTCGGCACGCGGGACGCCAGCCGGTCGGCATGGGGCGCTTCGGGACGGTAACCGCCGAACATCGGCCGGTTGATCTATGTGCACGCCCTGTCCAAGGTCTGTCGGATGCCCGGCGGGCCTTGTCTCCGACCGCCGAAGTTCCGAAAAGAGCGCCCGAAGGCCGGAAAAATCGCGCGAACAATTGCATAATTAAAAAAGATTCATTATGTTTGCACATATAAAAAATAAACATACATATATTCATGAATACATCGCTGCACACACGTTCGAACTACGACAAGTTTCCGGCGACGGAAACGGAAGGCCGCATCTGGCGCGGCTGGGAGGAGATCGGCGTTGAGCTCGTACGATGCACCGACATCGAGCGTCCGCTGGTGGTGTTCGACACCTACCACGGCGTATGCGACGAGGAGCTGACAGGGGCGCTTGCCCGTATATGGCCCGAGGCCGAGCTGATCCGCACCGAGGAACTTTTCCGCGACGAACGGGAGATCCGCTCCATGACCGACCCCTATGTGACCGACGACGAGTTGTTCGGCTATCTCACGCCGCTCGGCCTGGCCGACTTCTTCGACCCCGAACGCCTGAACGAGGCCCGGGAACGGATCCGGCATCGTGAACGCCGGACGATCGTCTATGGCAGCGGTGCGGGCTACGTCGCACCGAATGCCGACCTGACGCTCTACGCCGACATGGCCCGCTGGGAGATTCAGCGGCGTTTCCGCGCCCGTGCCATTCACGGACTGGGTGTGGACAACTCGGCAGAAAGCCCCGCCCGGCAGTACAAGCGCGGCTACTTCAACGACTGGCCTGTGCTGGACAACCACAAGAAGAGCCTCTACAACCGTGTCGATTACTGGATCGACACGCACCGTCCGGGGCGTCCGCTGATGATCGCGGCCGAGACCTTCATGCAGGGTATCGGGCGTACGGTGCGTCGTCCGTTCCGGGTCGTGCCGTTCTTCGACCCTGCGCCGTGGGGAGGCCAGTGGATGAAGGAGGTCTGCGACCTCGACCGCAGGCAGGCCAATTTCGGCTGGTGCTTCGACTGCGTTCCGGAGGAGAACAGTCTGCTGCTGCGCGTCGATGGCGAATTGTTCGAGATGCCGGCTCAGAACCTCATTTACCTTCGTGCGCAGGAGCTGCTGGGCGCCGCCGACCGCCGGCGTTTCGGCGAGAGCTTCCCGATCCGTTTCGACTTCCTGGACACCATCGGCGGAGGCAACCTCAGCCTCCAGGTCCATCCCACCGACGAATACATCCGCCGTACGTTCGGCATGCGCTACACGCAGGATGAGAGCTACTACCTGCTCGATGCCGAGCCCGGCGCCTGCGTCTATCTCGGCGTGAAACGGGGCGTCGATCCCGAAGAGATGCTCGCGGCGCTCCGCACGGCCCGGCGGGGAGGCGCGGCGTTCGATGCCGAGCGTTTCGTGAACCGCTTCCCGGCCCGCAGGCACGACCACTACCTGATTCCGGGCGGTACGGTCCACTGCTCGGGAGCCGGCGCCATGGTCCTTGAGATCAGTGCTACGCCCAATATCTTCACTTTCAAAATGTGGGACTGGTGCCGCATGGGGCTCGACGGCAAACCCCGCCCGATCAATATCGGCCACGCAGCCCGCGTCATCGACTGGACGCGCGACACGGACGAGATACTCCGCCGCCACTGCAACCGCTTCGAACCGATCGCCGAGGGCGAGGGCTGGCGCGAGGAGCGCACCGGACTGCACGAAGCCGAATTCATCGAAACCCGCCGTCACTGGTTCACCGGTATCACGCCCCACACGATGCAGGGCGGCGTCGAGGTGCTCAACCTGGTCGAAGGCGACGCCGCCGTCATCGAGAGCCCTGCGGGAACGTTCGAACCCTTCACGGTGCACTACGCCGAGACCTTCATCATTCCCGCTTCGATCGGCAGCTACACGATCCGGCCGCTCGTTCCGGGTACGTTCTGCGGTACGGTCAAGGCTTATGTACGACACTGACAACAACTAATATACGATCGACCATGTACGAAACCGACCCACGTATCGTCCTCACGCTCGACGCCGGAGGCACGAACCTCGTCTTCTCGGCGATCGCCGGTAACCGCGAGATCGTCGGCCCGATCCATTTCCACTCGGAGCCGGAAGATCTCGACCGCATGCTCTCGACCCTCGTCGAGGGATTCGAAGCCGTGCGGCGGCAGCTTCCCGGAGCACCCGTCGCCATCAGTTTCGCCTTTCCCGGACCGGCCGACTACGCCCACGGGATCATCGGCGACCTGCCCAACTTCCCGTCGTTCCGCGGCGGCGTGGCGCTGGGACCCTTCCTCGAACAGAAGTTCGGCATCCCGGTGTTCATCAACAACGACGGCAACCTGTTTGCCTACGGCGAGGCCATTTCGGGCGCCCTGCCCGAGGTGAACGCCCTGCTCGAACGTTCCGGATCGACCAAACGCTACCGCAATCTGCTCGGCGTGACGTTCGGTACGGGATTCGGCGCCGGCGCCGTGATCGACGGCCGGCTGCTGACCGGCGACAACGGATGCGGCGGCGACGTCTGGGTATTCCGCAACAAGCACCACGAAGGCATGATCTGCGAGGAGAGCGTCAGCATCCGCGCCATCCGCCGTGTTTACGGCGAGCTGACCGGCGCGGACACCGTTCCGCTCACCCCGCGCGACATCTTCGACATCGCCGAAGGAACGCGCGAGGGCGACCGCGATGCCGCACGAGAGAGCTTTCGCCGGTTCGGCGAGGTGGCCGGCGACGTCATCTCGCAGGCCCTCACGATCATCGACGGCATCGTCGTGTTGGGGGGCGGCCTGACCGGAGCGGCCGAATACTTCATGCCCGCTCTGCTCGCGGAGATGCGCGGCGAGATCGGCTCCTTTGCCGGCGACCGCTTCCCGCGGCTGCAGATGCGGACCTTCGACCTCGACACACCGGAGGAGGCCGCGGAGTTCTTGCGCGAGAAATCGGTGCCGGTAGCCGTTCCCCGCTCCGAAAAGCGCGTCCGCTACCACCACGTTCGCCAAATCCCCGTCGTCCGTTCGAAACTCGGCGCCAGTCGGGCCATCGCACTGGGGGCCTACGCCTTCGCCATCGCGGAGCTCGACCGGAGGCAATAGGACCCGGCTGCAATTATGCCCGGCATCGGCCGACCGCTGCGTGGACCTCGTCACTCACCGCGGCACGCTGCGTACCGCCTCGCCCGACGCCCTGCCCGCAGTCGTGGGAGAATGCAACGCCCTGAACCGTTCGACCGAACGGCCCGATCTGCGCCAGGACGTACATTTTTGCCCCGACGACGACCTCTGGGGCACGAACTTTTCCATGCGGCGGGGCGGCGATATGCGCTGCCGGTTCCGGGCGGAGTGGATCGGAGAGACGGAATGTTCAGAGAAACCGTGAAAATTAGTGCAAAACGATTATCTTTGTACTGGCGAATCCAACTACCGACAGAAGATGAACGCACAGATTGATTTTTCGAGCAAGACGCCCTATCACGTGCAGGCGGAACATATCCTGCGCCAGATGATCAATACCGAGAAATACCGTTCGGGAGCCATCCTGCCCAACGAGGTGGAACTCGCACAGGAGCTCAAGATATCGCGCAACACCCTCAGACAGGCCATCAACCGGTTGGTGAACGAAGGCCTGCTGATCCGCAAAAAGGGTGTGGGCACCACGGTCAATACGCTGGGCAGGGCCAGCAGCAACGCCCGCAACTGGATGAGTTTCTCGCAGGAGATGAAGGCGCTGGGCATCACGATCAAAAATTACGAACTGCATATATGTTGGGAACAGGCCGCTCCCGAGGTGACCCGGTTCTTCCGGGTGGCTTCCGACATGCGCATGCTGCGCATGTCGCGCGTGCGCGGCAGCGAGCAGGCGCCGATCGTCTATTTCTATTCCTATTTCAACCCCGCCATCGGGATGACCGGCGAGGAGGACTTCACACAGCCTCTCTACACGATGCTCGAACAGCGCTACGGCGTCATCGTCCACAAGTCGGTCGAGGAGGTGAGCGCCATGCTGGCCGACGAGGAGCTGGCCGCCAAACTCGGCATCAGGGTCGGCGATCCGATTCTCAGGCGCAAGCGGCTGGTGCTCGATGCCACGGGATTCCCCGTCGAGTTCAACGTCGGCTATTACCGTGCCGATTCGTTCACCTACCGTATCGAAGCCGAGAAATAACCCGAACGATCCGATGAATAAAAACGACAACCGCTCCGTAAGCAAACTGCTGCCCGTCCTCTTCGGTTTCTTCGTGATGGGATTCTGCGACGTGGTGGGTATCTCGACCAGCTACGTGCAGAAAGATTTCGCACTCAACGAGACCCTCGCCGGATTCATCCCCTCGATGGTCTTCATCTGGTTCCTGCTGCTCTCGATTCCCGCGGCACTGGTCATGAACCGCATCGGGCGCAAGAAGATGGTGCAGGCGAGCAACCTCGTCACCGTCGCCGGCATGCTCATCCCCTTCATCGATTACAATCTGGTCACCTGCATGGCGGCCTTCGCCCTGCTGGGCATCGGCAACACGCTGCTGCAGGTGTCGCTCAACCCGCTGCTGACGAATGTCGTGCGCCCCGAGACGCTGACCAGCTCGCTCACGGCCGGACAGGTGGTCAAAGCCGTGTCGTCGTTCTGCGGACCGTTCATCGCCGCATTCGCCGCCGGAGAGCTGGGCGACTGGCAGTACCTCTTCCCGATCTATGCCGCCATCACGCTGCTGTCGGCCCTCTGGCTTCTCTGCACCCCGATCCGCGAGTCGCGCGAAACGCAGCCTGCTTCGTCGGTCGGAGCGGCCTTCTCGCTGCTGAAGGACCGCACGGTGCTGATCCTTTTCCTCGGCATCGTCTTCGTCGTGGGCGTCGATGTGGGCATGAACACGGTCGCACCCAAGCTGCTCATCGAGCGCAGCGGATACGCCGTCGAGCAGGCCGGAATCGGATCGAGCGTCTACTTTGTCTGCCGTACGGTCGGCGCACTGCTCGGTTCGCTCCTGCTCGTGCGCATGAGCGATGTCCGCTACTTCCGGATTCACATTTTCGCCGCCATCGCCGCCATGATCGCACTCTGGTTCACCCATGCAACGGCCGGCATGCTGGTGCTGGTCGGCCTGATCGGCTTCGCCTGTTCGAGTATCTTCTCGGTGATCTATTCGGCGGCGCTCAAGAGCCATCCGGACAAGGCCAACGAGATCTCGGGGCTGATGATTACGGGTGTCTGCGGCGGTGCAGTGATCCCGCCGCTGATGGGCGCCTCGGCCGATTTCGCCGGCAGTCAGATCGGATCGCTCGTCGTCATCGGTTGCTGTATGGCCTACCTGGCCGTCTGCGCCCTCCTGCTGCGCCGTTTCGAGACGGGAAAATAAACGGACGCAACGTTCCCGGGCCGGGCAAGGGAGCGGCGGCGAACCTCGCAGGGTTTCGCCGCCGCTCTTTCGTGTCCGGACCGGGGAAGAATCACTCCACGCCCCATGCCCGGTTGGGTTCGGGGCCCATTTCCAGCTCCAGTTCTCCGCCGTCGAGCAGAGCGGCGGCCGGGAAGCGGAAACTCCGGAGCGGCTTGCCGTCGAGCGACGCACGCTGCACATAGATGTTGCGGCGCGAAGCGTTTTTCGCCCGGATGGTGAAGGTCTCGCCGCGGCCGTAGCGTCCGCCGAGGTCGATCGTCACCTCTTCGAAAATCGGACTGGCGATCTCGAAGACCGGATCCACGCGGCAGCCTCCGTCGGTCTGGAAGAGTCCGAGCGAGGCCAAAACGGCCCAGGCGCTCATCTGTCCCTGATCCTCGTCGCCGAGGTAGGCGTTGGCGATGCCGCGACCGTAATAGCGGTCCAGGATCGAGCGGCTCCAGCGCTGCGTCAGCCACGGGGCGCCGGCGTAGTTGAACAGAAAGGCGAAGTGCATCGACTGTTGGTTGCCCTGCACGACGGGGTGGTCCCAATACTGATCGTTGGGAGCGTTGTAGCGCCACGCCTCGTCCTGCGCGAAGCCCCATTCCAGACGCTCGAGGAAGCGCTCGCGTCCGATTTTCCGCACCAAAGCCGGAATATCCTGCGGCACGAAAAAGGTAAGCTGCCAGGCGTTGCCCTCGACATAGTGGTGGTTGGCCCCGCTGCGGAAGGGGTCGAAGGGGGCAGCCCAGCGGCCCTCGCTGTCGCGCAGATGGCAGTAGCCGGCATCGCTGATGACGTTCCGCCACCAATAGCCGCGGTCGTTGAAGGTCCGCCACGTCTCGTCGTCGCCGAGGGCGCGGGCCAGTTGGCCGACCGTCCAGTCGTCGTAGGAGTACTCCATCGTGTTCGAGAAGCGGCCCTTGTCGCTCGGCACGTAGTGGTATTGCATGTAGGCCGCCAGATCGCGGTTGCCGGCAAAGCCGTTGAAAACCTTCCGTGCGGGCGTCGTCTGCATCTTCACGGCCGCCTCGAGGGCTTTCTGTCCGTCGAAGTCGCGGATGCCCATCTGCCAGGCCGAGACGATCAGCGGGATCTCGTGTTCGGCGACCATCACCGGGACGTAGTTCAGGCCCGCAGGGCCCTTGGCCAGCCATCCGTTGGCATCGTACATCGCCAGTTGCGAGCGCACCCAGCGGCCCGACCACTCGGGCGTCACGAGATTCCAGAAGGGATTGAGGTTCCAGAAGGTGTTCCAGAAGGCATCGCATCCGAGCATCGCATCGTTTGCCGGATCGGCCACGCAGCGTACCCGGCCGTCGGTCGAGACCCACTCGCCATTGACGTCGCTCCACGTATTGCGACTGCAAAGCGCACGGTACATGTTGTTGTAGAAACGCTGCTTTTCGAGGTAGTCGTCCGAGCGGACCCGAACGCGGGAGAAAAGATCGTTCCACGTCGCCCGCTGGTTGGCGCACACGGCCTCGAAGTTCCAGCCGAAGGGGACCGAAATCTCCGTGGATAGGTTCTCGGAGGCGTTCCCGACGCTCACGAGCGAGATGCCCGAGCGCACCTGAACGACGGAATCCTCCGCAGGATCGAAGACGGCGAAGAGTCCGGCCTCGCGGCACGGTCCGCACGACAGGCCGTCTGTCTGCTGTTGGAGTTCATCGTCGCACCAGCTACCCAGCCGCTTGATCGGCCGGTCGAATTCGATGACGAAATGCAGCGTATAGTCCTGGTCGGCGTCGTTGCTCCAGACTCCCCGCGAATATTGGCGGCACGAGCCCTCGATCCGCCGGTCGCCCGCCTGCCGGACCGAAACGTCGCGCAGCTCGAAGTCGTATTCGGCCTGCGGGTGCAGTTCGATGAGGATACGGCCCTCGCCCCGGTCCGTCGGGAAGGTGAAACGGCTGAATCCGCAACGCGTCGTGGCGGTCACCTCTGCATGGATCCCGTAATCGGTCAGGTCGGCCGCATAGCAGCCGATTCCGGCTTGCTCCGTCCGTTTGTCGATGCGCGAGCGGTAGCCCTCGTCGGGGTTGCGCTCGTCTCCGACCCGGACCTTCAGCTCGCCGTTGGTCGCCATGAGACCCAGTCCGCCGAGCGTCCACTCGTGAATGTGGCTGAAACAGCCGATCGTCTCGAGCGAAGGCTGGTAGCCGGCCTGCCAGCCTGCATTCTGGTTGTCGGGCGAGAGCTTGACCATGCCGAAAGGCATCCACGGTCCGGGAGCGATCATCCATCGCGAGTGGGCCGTACCGATGCGCGTATCGACGTAGTCGGCCAGGGTTTGCTCGGGTCGGGGAGCCCGTTCGATACATCCGGAGGCCACTTCGCGTCCGTCGCACAGCACCCGGTAGCAGCTCGTCCGGGCGCGGCGCACGGCAGGCATCGGCACCTCGAAGCGCGAACGGCCCGCCTCGACGCGTCGGTTGAAGAGTTCGCGGCCGTCTATCTCGACGCTCAGCGTCGGTGTCGCTCCGAGCCACTCGACATCGACCAGCAACGGCTGTACACGCTTGCCGTCATGGTCCGATTCATACGGAGCCGCCGCCACGTCGCGCACGAACAACCCTTCGGACTGCGTCGGACGCACGGACGATGGGCCCTCGAGCGCCACCCGGTCGAAGAGTATCCACGACCCCTCGAGCACGGTCACATGCACCGTGTTGCCGCCCTTGCGCAGCGTGCCGCGCCGGAGCGGCATCTCGAGCCGGCGCGGCGTCGCACGCTCGAAGCGTCCGGTCAGCGAAAGCGTATCGACAGTCGGCTCCTGCTGGCCGTAACGGCGGCCGGCAGCGGTCGGATCGTCGGGGTCGTTGAGTCGGAACCAGGCATCCTGTCCGTTTACGCTCACCTTGACCAGCGGCGGGAACCGCTTGGCGTAATCCGCCAGATCGACCGCCAGCAGGCAGTCGTCATCGGGCTGTTCGTCGAGGCCGAAAAGGATATTGACCTCGTGGGTGCGCCATCCCGACGTGGGCCAGGTTCCGCCCCACGTGTCGGCCGGCCCCGGCAGCACATAGGGAAAATCGGTCGAAGGATCGGAGTGCCCGACCAGATAGAATTTGTCCTCGTAGCCGAAGTCCCGGGCCAGGAAGTCCCGGAATCCGTCGGGCGCAAGGGCGAACCCGTCGGGACGGCCGTCCGGTTCGCCCACCGTCCAGATCGTCGCATCGGACGCCGCCGCAGTCCGCACGGCCAGGGCGCAGCTCAGGACGAACGCCGGCCGCATAAGGCTTTTCATCTTCATCGTATTGCAGTTTTCGGTTCGTGAGAGAATATAAATGTATAAACATTTATTATTAGTCGGGATAAATATAACCGATATCTTCGAAATATCAAAATGCAAGGCACGGATTCCGTTCAGAAGATCCGGAATTTGTGCTGGATTCTTCATTCTATTGAGTGCCGAAGAGAAATGAATGACCGACGGCCGAACGGGTGGGAGAATCCGATACCGATCTGATAAAGCGGATGGGTCAAATTCAAATACTTGAAATACGATCCGGTTCGAAGCCTGTTGCCGCAGTGTGTCGCTGGACGGTTCCGATTCGGTTACGCTGGCGGCTGTCGCAGACCGGCTCTCGGTGACCAGTTGTGCCGTAGTCGGAGGATACGGATAGCGGGGGAATGGCGGAATGCCTGTTCGGGAAGCAAATGTCGCCGCAGGCCGATATGCAGAGGGATATATACGAAAGAAGCGATCTTGCGATCGCTTTTGATTAGGCTGTCAGCCTTGTTTCGTGAACCCGCTGGGGCTCGAACCCAGGACCCCAACATTAAAAGTGTTGTGCTCTACCTGCTGAGCTACGGATTCTCCGTCGGCCAAAGGAAAATGCTTTCCGTTTTGGTGGTGCAAATGTATGGATTATTTTTGTTTTACCAAAATAAAACGATATTTTTGTATTCGCTAAAATGAATTTTTAACTCTGTAAAAACGAATATTCCTATGTGTAAAGCGCTAATTATCGGAGCCGGAGGCGTCGGTACGGTGGTGACGCAGAAAATCGCCGCCGATCCCGTCTTCACGGACGTCATGCTGGCCAGCCGTACCAAATCCAAATGCGACGCCGTGGCGGCCGCCATCGGCGGTGACCGGGTGAAGACCGCCGAGGTCGATGCCGACAACGTCGCCCAGTTGTGCGAGCTGTTCCGGGCGTTCAAACCCGACATCGTGGTCAATGTGGCCCTGCCGTATCAGGACCTCACGATCATGGACGCCTGCCTCGAATGCGGCTGCAATTACCTCGATACGGCCAACTACGAGCCGCGCGACGAGGCGCATTTCGAATATTCGTGGCAATGGGCCTATCAGGACCGCTTCAAGGCCGCGGGTCTCACGGCGATCCTCGGCTGCGGCTTCGATCCGGGCGTGACGGCCGTCTTCACGGCCTATGCCGCCAAGCACCATTTCGACGAGATCCATTACCTCGACATCGTGGACTGCAACGCCGGCAATCACGGCATGGCGTTCGCCACGAACTTCAACCCCGAAATCAATATCCGCGAGGTGACGCAGAAGGGCCGCTACTACGAGAACGGGCAGTGGGTGGTGACCGAGCCGCACGAAATCCACCGGCCGCTGCACTATCCCGGCATCGGCGAACGCGAGTCGTACGTCATCTACCACGAGGAGCTGGAGTCGCTCGTGAAGAATTATCCGACGATCCGGCGCGCCCGGTTCTGGATGACCTTCGGGCAGGAGTACCTCACGCACTTGCGCGTGATCCAGAATATCGGCATGGCGCGTATCGACCCGATCATCTACAACGGCGTGGAGATCGTTCCGATCCAGTTCCTCAAGGCCGTGCTTCCGGACCCCAAGTCGCTGGGCGCCAACTACCACGGCCAAACCTCGATCGGCTGCCGCATCCGGGGTGTGAAGGACGGTAAGGAGCGTACCTATTACATTTACAACAACTGCGACCACGAGCAGGCTTTCCGCGAGACCGGCACGCAGGCCGTGAGCTTCACGACGGGCGTTCCGGCGGCGCTCGGCGCTTCGATGTGGGCCAAGGGCCTGTGGCGAGGAGCCGGCGTGTTCAACGTCGAGGAGTTCGATCCCGATCCGTTCCTGGCCGAACTCGGTCCGCAGGGACTGCCGTGGCACGAACTGTTCGACGTGGATATCGAAGTCTGACGGCGGGGCTTTCCGGCCTTCGCCGCGGTACGGAGCGGACGGTTGCGGAAGCAGCCGCCCGCTCCGCGCGTTTTGAGGGGCGGCTGAGCGGCAGGGCGGGGTGCTCCGCACCGTATTTCCGGTTTTCGGACCTCCCGGGCCTTCTTCGGGTAGGGCAGGGGCTCCTGCGTGCGGGGGGCCGAAGCCGTTTCTTCGGGCAGGCCTCCCGCTGTGGGGACCTTTTCCGGGCGAAAGAGCGATAATTCGCCCGTATTATTATCATATATGATACATTTTTCGTATCTTTGAATCGTGTAACCGCTCCCGGACAGGCGGGGGTAATTAAACGACAAGACGATGAAACGTATCCTATGTGCGGTCGGTGCGCTGATGATGTGTGCGACGCCGCTCTTCGCCGTCGGGGCGAAGGACAAAGAAAAGACCGAATTCAACAGGCATTGGTTTATGCAGGTGCAGGCGGGTGCTGCCTACACGCTCGGCGAGACGGGATTCGGCGATCTGCTGTCGCCCGCGGCGGTCCTTTCGGCCGGCTATCGGTTCTCGCCCGTGTGGGGGCTGCGTTTCGGCCTCGGCGGATGGCAGGCCAAAGGGGCCTGGGTTTCGCCCGAAATGCACTACAAGTTCAATTACTTGCAGGGGAATGTCGAGGCCATGCTCGATCTGGCGAATCTGTTCGGGCGTTTCAACCCCGTCCGGACGGTCAATCCCTACCTGTTCGCGGGTGTCGGGGTCAGCGGGGCGTTCGACAACGACGAGGCCAACGCGATCTGCGACAAGGGATACGCGATGGAGAACGTCTGGTCCGGCGGCAAGGTTTTCGTGGCGGGACGCCTGGGTGCGGGATTGAATTTCCGGCTTTCGGACTGCGTGCTGCTGGGCGTGGAGGTGAATGCCGACATGCTCTCCGATAAGTTCAACTCGAAGAAAGCGGGAAATGTGGATTGGCAGTTCAACGCGCTGGCGGGACTGACCTTCCGCTTCGGAAAGACCTATCGGAAAAAGGCCGCCGCGGTTCCGCCCGCACCCGTGGCTCCCGCCGCTCCGGCGGAGCCCGCCCCCGAGCAGCCCGCTCCGGAGCCCCGGCCCGAACCAGCTCCCGCTCCGGCTCCGGTTCCCGTCGCGGAGAAACCCGTTCCGCTGCGCGAGGATATCTTCTTCCGGATCGGATCGTCCGAGATTCGGGCGTCGGAGCGGCCGAAGGTGGAGGCGCTGGCCGATTACCTTAGGGCGCATCCGGAGACGACGGTCTCCGTGACGGGCTATGCGGATGCGGCCACGGGCGGCAAGGCCCGCAACCTGCAACTGTCGATGCTGCGCGCCGCGGGCGTGTCGGAGGCTCTGCAACAGGCCGGAATCGCGGCGGACCGTATCCGGGTCGATTACAAGGGCGATTCGGAGCAGCCGTTCGCCACGGCGGCCGAAAACCGCGTGAGCGTCTGCGTGGCGCAGTGATCCGTTCCGGCACGCCGGGCACGGCCGGGCGGGTAAGTATAAATACCTATTTATCGGAAATTCCCGGGGGACGGCATGGACTGTTCCCCGGGAATTTGCTAATTTTGTCTGTTTTTTAGAGAAACGCCTTTCGATGATCGACTTTCTGACAATGCCTTCGCCGTGCTATGTTCTCGACGAGCGGCTGCTGGACGCGAACCTGGCCGTGATCGACCGCGTGCGCCGCGAGTCGGGCGCCGAGGTGATCGTCGCGCTGAAGGCCTGCGCCATGTGGAGCATTTTTCCCGAGTTGGCCCGGCACTCCGACGGCGCCACGGCCTCTTCGGCCGCCGAAGCGCGTCTGGTTTTCGAAGAATTCGGCCGTCCGGCCCATACCTACGCACCCGTCTATACGGATCGCAACATCGACGAGATACTGTGTTGCAGCGACCACATCACGTTCAATTCCGTGGCGCAGTTCGAGCGTTTCGGACAGCGGGCGCTCATCCGCGGCATTTCGTGCGGACTGAGGATCAACCCGGAGTATTCGCCCGTCGGGACGGATCTCTACAACCCCTGCGTTCCCGGTTCGCGGCTGGGCGTCACGGCCGGCGAGCTGCGCGAGCTGCCCGCAGGCATCGAAGGGCTGCATTTCCATGTCCTGTGCGAATCGCGTCCCGCGCACCTGCGGCTGGCGCTCGAGGCAGTCGAACGGCGTTTCGGCCGTCTGCTCGACCGCGTCGCGTGGCTCAACATGGGCGGCGGCCACCTGATGACCCATGCCGAATACGACTGCGACGAGCTGATCGCCCTGCTCCGCGAATTCCGTTCGCGTCATCCGCACCTGCGGCTGATTCTCGAACCGGGCAGCGCCTTCACCTGGCGCACGGGCTATCTGGTCTCCACGGTGGAGGACATCGTGACGAACGGCGGCGTGCATACGGCGATGCTCGACGTGTCGTTCGCCTGCCACATGCCCGACTGCCTCGAAATGCCCTACAAGCCGGCCATCGTCGGGGCGCACGATCCCGCCGAGGGGGAGACGCGCTGGCGCATGGGCGGCACGAGCTGCCTGGCGGGGGACTACTGCGGCGACTGGGCCTTCGACCGTGCGCCGCAGGTCGGCGACCGCATCGTTTTCGAGGACATGATCCATTATACGATGGTCAAGACGACGATGTTCAACGGCGTGCAGCACCCCGCGATCCTCATCGCGCGGCGCGACGGCAGCGTGGAGACCGTCCGGGAGTTCGGCTACGAGGATTTCAAGAGCCGCATGTCGTGAGCTCCGCCCGGGAGCGCGCCGGAAAACAAGCCAATGCAAACAAGCCATAATAACCCATACATGGAAAATTTCACACCTACTTCCTACACCCTCGAATGTGTCGCCACGGGACGCGAGTTCGAAGACACGGGCTGGGTCCTGTCCGATCCGCAGTGCAAGACGCCGTCGCTCGTGCGGGCGCGCTATGCCAAGCGGCAGATCGACGTGAAACCCGCCGAGTGGGGGCTCTACCGCTTCGCCGACTGGATGCCCGTGCGGCGGATGCTCAAGGGCTCCTCGGCTCCCGTGACCTACAAGAGCCGGGGTTTGGCCGAGCGGCTCGGGCTGGAGAACCTCTGGATCACGTTCAACGGCTACTATCCGGCCATCGGCGCCACGATGACCACCTGCTCGTTCAAGGAGACCGAAGCCTATTCGGTCTGCGGCCGCGCCGCGGCGGACGAACAGCGCGTGCTGGTGGTGGCGTCGGCCGGAAATACGGCCCGTGCCTTCGCCAAGGTCTGCTCGGACAACGGCATCCGCCTGCTGCTGTCGGTTCCCTACGACAATATCGGCGCGCTCTGGTTCGAGGAGCCGCTGAACCCCTGTGTCAAGCTGATCTGCTGCGCCGCGGGCGGCGACTATTTCGATGCCATTTACCTGAGCGATCTCGCGCTCAAAGGTCCCGGGTTCTATGCCGAGGGCGGCGCGAAAAACATCGCCCGGCGCGACGGCATGGCCTGCACGGTGCTGTCGGCCGTGACGGCGATCGGCCGCATCCCCGACTACTATTTTCAGGCCGTGGGCAGCGGTACGGGCGCCATCGCGGCGTGGGAGGCCAATCAGCGCCTCGTCGCAGACGGCCGTTTCGGGCAGAACACCATGAAGCTGATGGTGTCGCAGAACGCGCCGTTCGTTCCCATGTACGACGCCTGGCAGGCCGATTCGCGCGCGATGCTGCCCTATGACGAGGACAAGGCGCGCCGCGATGCGGAGATCATCGACGCCAAGGTGCTGTCGAACCGCCATCCGCCTTACGGGCTGGCCGGCGGTCTGTACGACGCGCTGAAAGCCACGGGCGGCGATATTTTCGTGGCGACGAACGCCATGGCCCGCAAGGCCCGCAAGCTCTTCAGGGAGACCGAAGGGGTCGATATCTATTCGGCGGCGGGCGTCGCCACGGCGTCGCTCATCAACGCCGTGGCCGCCGGCAGGGTCGAGCGGGACGCCACGATCATGCTCAACATCACGGGCGGCGGCGAGGAACACTTCAAGGAGGGCAAGGAGCTGTGGTATCTCAAGCCGAGCCTGGTCTTTCCGCTCGATCCCGATGCCGACGACGTGGTGTCGAAGGTCGAGGCGCTGTTCTGATCCGAAAAATTGCTTACCTTTGCGGCGGTTCGAACCGGGGGCGTGCAGCCGGCCCGGTCCGGACCGCCGGATTTTTATTTTATCAACCCAAACAAAACGACAACATGGAACACATTCTGCAGAAGCGGATTCCCTGCTTCAAGCGTTGGAGCCGCAAGGGCTGGTCGGTCTTTGCGAGCCTGCACCGCTACGTGAAGATCGGAGTCCTCGCCGCCGGAATGTCGATCCTGCTGCTCGCGACACGGGGCGCATCCGCGCACAACGCCGACACGACCGCCGTCCTCAGGACGTTGCGGATCCGTGAGGTCGGCATCACGGGAACCCAGACGGCTCCCGTGCGGAACGCCCGGTCGCACACCCCGCTTTTCGACCGGAAAGCTTTCGCCGCGGAGCCCGTCCAGACGCTGGAGGCCGCTCTGCGCCTCGCGCCTTCGGTCGATATCCGCGAACGCGGAGGCAAGGGAGCGCAGGCCGACATCTCCGTCCGCGGAGGCTCTTTCGACCAGACGATGGTCCTTCTCAACGGTATTGATTTCACGGATGCCCGCACGGGACACCAGTCTCACGCGCTGCCGGTCGATCTCGACTGCATCTCGTCGGTGGAGCTGCTCGACGGCCTGCCGGGCGTCGGGGCCTTCGCCGGGGCGGTGAACGTCCGCACGGCGCCGCTGCGGCCGACCTACCTGCGCTTCGAGGGTGCGGGCGGACAGTACGGCTATGCCTATGCCAACCTTTCGGGAGCCGTCACCGAGGGACGCCTCTCGGTGCTCGGCGCGGCTTCCTTCCGCCGCAGCGACGGTTACCGGCACAATACGGACTTTTCCAATTGCAATGCCTACGTGCGGGCCGTCTGCGAGGCTCCCCGTGCCGGACTGTTCGATTTCCAGGCCGGATACCAGGACCGGGATTTCGGGTCCAACGGATTCTATGCGGCCTACAATCCCGACCAGTGGGAACACACCGCGACGGCGCTCGCGTCGCTCCGGTGGCTCAGGAGCGCGGGCCGCTTCTCGTTCGGCGCCTCGGCGAGCTACCGGAAGAATTTCGACCGCTACGACTGGACACGCGGGACGGCGATGAACCGGCACAATACGGACAATGTCGGAGCGCGAGTCTGGAGCGATTACGATTGGGCGGCGGGCACGACGTCGCTGGGCGGTGACTACGCCTACAACCATATCTTCAGCACGAACCTCGGCGAGAAGCTCGACACGCCGCACGGCCGTTACACCCATGCCGACGCGCGCCATACGGGCAACCTTTGGCTGCGGCACGAGAAACACTGGCGGCGTTTCGACGCCGCGGCGTCGGCCGGGGCGAGTTTCACGCCCTACGGCAGGGCGGCTCTCTGGAGCCTCTCGGGCGGCTGGCGTCCCTCCGAGGCGTGGCGCGTGGAGGTCGGTGCGGCGCAGTCGATGCGCCTGCCGACCTTCACGGATCTCTACTATACCTCCCCGGCACAGGTCAATAACCTCGGCCTGCGGCCCGAACGGGCCGTCACCGTCCGCCTCGGGGCGGGGTATTCCCGGGGCTGCTGGAGCGCTTCGGCCGATGCCTACTACCGGGCCGGCCGCGACATCATCGACTGGGTGTGGTACGACGATGTGCCCGAAAATCCCGAGACATGGCGCGGCAAGTGGCATTCGGAGCAGACGAGCCGTCTGAACACCTTCGGGATCGAGTTCTCGGGAAGCTACACGGTGCAGGAAGGATTTCTGCGCCGCGTGAGGGTCTCCTACGGATACGTCACCACCGACCGTAACGCCGACATCGTGGCCAGGAGCGCCATGGACTTCATGCGCCACAAGGCGGCGCTCGGGGTCGAATTCCGCTTCCTGCGGCGCATGTCGTTCGCGCTCACGGGTTCGCTCTTCGACCGCAACGGCGACTATACGGCCTATCCCGTCGCAGGTGACTCCTCCCGGACGGAGACGCGCGGTTACGAACCCTATTTCCTGCTCGACGGACGTCTGCAATGGGAGAAGGGGTTCTGCCGCCTCTATGTCGATGCGACGAACCTCACCGACACGCGCTACTGCGATCTGGGAGGTATCCCGCTGCCGGGCTTCTGGTGTACGGCGGGCGTGGTGCTGACCTTCGGACGGTAGGCGTCTCCGTCCGCTCCGGAAGGCGGCCTCTCCGGCGCCGCTGATCCGGAGCTTCCGGCTGCGTTTCCCGGTCCGGACCTTCGGGTCCGGACTTTCTGTTTTTTGCCCCGGACGCTTTTTTCGTTACGATTTTATCGGAATTGTTCCGGAAATTCGTTATATTTGAAGCAGAGAATCCGAAAACTGCATACGATATGGAAAAGCGAATCGTGGAGTGCGTCCCCAATTTCAGCGAGGGACGCGACAAGGAGGTGATCCGCCGGATCGTCGAAGCGATCGAGGGGGCGGGCGGCGTGAAGGTCCTGGACGTCGATCCGGGCGAAGCGACGAACCGCACGGTCGTCACCTTCGTCGGCGCGCCCGAGGAGGTCGTCGAGGCGGCTTTCGCCGGGGTGAAACGGGCGTCCGAACTGATCGACATGCGCTGCCACAAAGGGGCGCACCCCCGCATGGGGGCCACCGACGTCCTGCCGCTCATTCCCGTTTCGGGCATCACGCTCGAGGAGTGCGCCGCGCTGGCGCGCCGGCTGGCCGAACGCATCGCCTGCGAACTGCGGATTCCGACCTATTGCTACGAGGCTTCGGCTCTGCGGCCCGAGCGGCGGAACCTGGCCGTCTGCCGCACCGGAGAGTACGAGGCGCTGCCCGAGAAGCTGGCGCACGCGGAGACGGCCCCCGATTTCGGGGCGCGTCCCTTCGACGAAGGGGTGGCCCGTACGGGAGCCACGACGGTCGGGGCCCGCGATTTCCTGATTGCCGTTAATTTCAATCTCAACACCACCTCCACGCGGCGCGCCAACGCCATCGCTTTCGACGTGCGCGAGAAGGGGCGGCCGGTGCGCGAGGGAAATCCCGTCACGGGTAAAATCGTGAAGGATGCCGACGGCAACCCCGTCATGCGGCCCGGCACGCTCCGCGCCACGAAGGCCATCGGGTGGTATATCGAGGAGTACGGCATCGCGCAGGTCTCGATGAATCTGACCGATATCGCCGTGACGCCCCTGCATGTCGCCTTCGACGAGGTGTGCCGCAAGGCCGACGCCCGCGGGGTGCGCGTCACCGGCACGGAGATCGTGGGTCTCGTGCCCAAGCGGGCGCTTGTCGAGGCGGGACGCCACTTCCTGCGCAAACAGCGCCGTTCGACGGGTATCGCCGAGGAGGAGATCGTCCGCATCGCCGTCAAGTCGATGGGACTGGACGATCTGAAGCCCTTCCGCCCCGAAGAGAAGGTGATCGAATACCTGCTTGAAGCGGAAGATAAGCAGAAGCGTCTTATCGACATGACCTGCAAGGAATTCGCCGATGAAACGGCGAGCGAATCCCCGGCTCCCGGCGGCGGCTCGATCGCGGCCTATATGGGAGCGCTGGGCACTGCGCTCGGCACGATGGTCGCCAACCTCTCGTCGCACAAGGCGGGGTGGGACGACCGCTGGGAAGAGTTCTCCGACTGGGCCGACCGGGGACAGGCGTTGCTGCGGGAGCTGCTGCATCTGGTGGACGAGGACACGGCGGCTTTCAACCGCATCATGGCCGTCTTCTCGATGCCCAAATCGACCGACGAGGAGCGGGCGGCGCGCAGTGCGGCCCTGCAGGAGGCGACGCTCTATGCCACGGAGGTCCCGCTGCGGACGATGAAAGCTGCCGCGAAGGTCTTCCCCGTCGTCCGTGCGATGGCCTCGGAGGGCAATCCCAATTCGGTCTCGGATGCCGGCGTGGGCGCACTTGCGGCGCGCAGCGCGGTGCTCGGGGCCTGTCTCAACGTGAAAATCAACGCCGCCGGTCTGAAGGACCGTGCGAAGGCCGACGCCCTCGTGGCCGAAGCCGAGGCGCTGGCCGCCGAAGCCGTGGAGGCCGAGGCCGAAGTGCTGCGAATCGTGGAAGAGAAGATAAAATAGTGGAACGATGACTTTAGCCGAATTTCAAGCCGATATCCGCGCGGGCATTCCCGACCGGCTGCCCGCCGCGAAGCCTTACGACAGACAGATCAACCATGCGCCCAAGCGCAAGGACATTCTCACGCCGGCCGAGAAGGAGCTGGCCCTGCGCAACGCCCTGCGCTACTTCCCCGCCAGGCACCACGCCGTGCTGGCCCGGGAGTTCGCCGCCGAGCTGCGCAAGTACGGCCGGATCTACATGTACCGCCTGCGTCCCGACTACGAGATGCACGCGCGGCCGATCGACGAATACCCCGCGAAGTGCCGGCAGGCCGCGGCCATCATGCTGATGATCCAGAACAACCTGGACAAGGCCGTGGCGCAGCATCCCCACGAGCTGATTACCTACGGCGGCAACGGCGCGGTGTTCCAGAACTGGGCGCAGTACCGCCTGACGATGAAGTACCTCTCGGAGATGACCGACCGTCAGACGCTGGTGATGTATTCGGGCCATCCGCTCGGGCTTTTCCCGTCGCATCCCGACGCGCCGCGCGTCGTGGTGACCAACGGCATGGTGATCCCCAACTACTCGAAACCCGACGACTGGGAGCGGATGAACGCCCTCGGCGTCTCGCAGTACGGACAGATGACCGCCGGATCGTACATGTACATCGGGCCGCAGGGCATCGTCCACGGTACGACGATCACGGTGATGAACGCCGCGCGCAAGCGCTTCACCGGGGACCGCACCTCGGCGCGCGGCATGCTGTTCGTCTCGTCGGGGCTGGGCGGCATGTCCGGCGCGCAGCCCAAGGCGGGCAACATATCGGGCGTGGTGTCGGTCGTCGCCGAGATCAACCCCAAAGCCGCGCGGAAACGCTTCGAGCAGGGATGGGTGGACGAACTGCATGAATCGCTGGATGAACTGATCCCGCGTATCCGTCAGGCTGTCAAATCGAAAGAGGTCGTATCGCTGGCCTATGTGGGCAACGTGGTGGATCTTTGGGAGCGGCTGGCCGACGAAGGGATCGACGTGGATCTCGGTTCCGACCAGACCTCGCTGCACAACCCCTGGGCAGGCGGTTATTACCCCGTGGGGCTGAGCTACGAGGCGTCGAACAAGATGATGGCCGAGGAGCCGGCGCGTTTCCGCGAGTGCGTGCAGGAGTCGCTGCGGCGGCAGGTCGATGCCATCAACCGCCTGACGGCGCGCGGCATGTACTTCTTCGACTACGGCAACGCCTTCCTGCTGGAGGCGTCGCGTGCCGGAGCCGCCGTCATGGGCGAGGGCGGGCGTTTCCGCTATCCCTCCTACGTGCAGGACATCATGGGGCCCATGTTCTTCGACTACGGCTTCGGACCCTTCCGCTGGGTCTGCACTTCGGGCCGCGCGGAGGACCTCGACACGACGGACCGTCTCGCGGCCGAAGTGCTGGAGGAGATGCTGCGCACGGCGCCGGACGACATCCGCGGACAGCTCGAAGACAACCTCCACTGGATCCGCGAGGCCGGACGCAACCGGCTGGTCGTCGGTTCGCAGGCCCGGATCCTCTATGCCGACTGCGAGGGCCGCACGCGGATCGCGCAGGCTTTCAACCGCGCCATCGCCGACGGCCGCATTTCGGCCCCCGTGGTGCTGGGGCGCGACCACCACGACGTCTCGGGAACCGATTCGCCTTACCGCGAGACGTCGAACATCTACGACGGGTCGTGCTTCACGGCCGACATGGCCGTGCAGAACGTCATCGGCGACGCTTTCCGCGGCGCGACGTGGGTTTCGATCCACAACGGCGGCGGAGTGGGCTGGGGCGAGGTCGTGAACGGCGGCTTCGGCATGGTGATCGACGGCTCGGAGGAGTCCGGCCGCCGCATCCGCGAAATGCTCTTCTGGGACGTCAATAACGGCATCGCGCGCCGCAGTTGGGCGCGCAACGACGGAGCCGTGGAGGCCATCCGCCGCGAGATGGCCCGCACGCCGGGCTTGCAGGTGACACTGCCCAATTCAGCGGACGACAATGTGATACGCAATGCACTGAACGAAACCGAATCATAAAGATTATCTGTCATGGAACATCATCATATTTCGGCGGAGCGGCTGACCGTCGCCCGCCTCGGCGAAATTCTCGAACGGCGGCTGCCGGTGGCCCTGAGCGACGACGCCCGGGCGCGTATCGTGCGTTGCCGCGAATACCTCGACCGCAAGATGGAGCATCCCGAGCGGCCGATCTACGGCATCACCACGGGCTTCGGGTCGTTGTGCGACATTTCGGTGGGACGCGACGAGCTGGCGCAGTTGCAGAGGAACCTCGTCATGTCGCACGCCTGCGGTACGGGCGAGCGCGTACCGTCGGAGATCGTGCGGCTGATCCTGCTGCTGAAGATCCAGTCGCTTTCGTACGGCCATTCGGGCGTGCAGTTGGCCACCGTGGAGCGGCTCGCGGAGTTCTACAACCGGGGGATTCTCCCCGTCGTTTACCAGCAGGGGTCGCTCGGCGCTTCGGGCGACCTGGCGCCGCTGGCCCACATGAGCCTGCCGCTGCTGGGACTGGGCGAAGTGGAGTGCGAGGGGCGGGTGCGCCCGGCCTCGGAGGTACTCGGCGAGCTGGGGTGGAACCCCCTCGAGTTACAGTCGAAGGAGGGGCTGGCGCTGCTCAACGGCACGCAGTTCATGGCGGCCTACGGCGTCTGGGCGCTTCTGGCCGCGCGCCGTCTGAGCGGCTGGGCCGACCGTATCGGGGCGTTGTCGCTCGACGCCTTCGACGGCCGCATCGAGCCGTTCTGCGACGAGGTGCACCGCATCCGCGCCCATCGGGGGCAGCTCGCCACGGCACGCGCCTTCCGCCGCCTGCTGGAGGGCAGCGAACTGATCGCGCGTCCGAAACAGCACGTGCAGGACCCCTATTCGTTCCGCTGCATCCCGCAGGTGCACGGGGCGACGAAAGACACGATCGACTATGTGGAGAGCGTGCTGGAGACGGAGATCAACTCGCCGACGGACAATCCGACGATCTTCCCCGAGGAGGATATGGTCGTCTCGGCGGGCAATTTCCACGGGCAGCCGATCGCCCTGGCGATGGATTTCCTGGCCATCGCGCTGGCCGAGCTGGGCAATATCTCCGAGCGGCGCATCTACAAGCTCATTTCGGGTGCGCGGGGACTGCCGAAGTTCCTCGTGGCCAATCCCGGGCTGAACAGCGGCTTCATGATCCCGCAGTACACCGCCGCGTCGATCGTCAGCCAATCGAAGGGGTTGTGCATGCCTGCGTCGGTCGATTCGATACCCTCGTCGCAGGGACAGGAGGACCACGTGAGCATGGGCTCGAACGCCGCCACGAAACTCTACCGCGTGGTGCTGAACACCGAGCGCGTGCTGGCCATCGAACTGATGAACGCCGCGCAGGCCCTCGAATTCCGGCGTCCGGCGCGCACGTCTCCCGAGCTGGAGCGGATGGTGGCCGACTACCGCCGCCGCGTGCCGTTCGTCGATAACGATTGCGTCATGTACCCCCACATCGGAGCTTCGGTGGAATTTCTGCGCGCACGATGAGACTGTTAGTGAGGAATATCGGTCGCATCGTCGGCATCGAGCGCGAAGGGCGGCTGCGGCTGTGCGGTGCGGAGATGGACCGCATGGAGACGCTCGACGACGCGTGGCTGCTCGCCGACGGAGGCCGCATCGCCGCCTTCGGCCGCAGCGGCGGGGAGGAGGGGATCGCCGCCGACCGTGTCGTGGACGCCGGGGGCGGCATGCTCTTTCCCTCGTTCTGCGATTCGCATACGCACCTGGTCTATGCCGGAAGCCGCGAGCAGGAGTTTCTGGACAAGATCAACGGCCTCTCGTACGAGGAGATCGCCCGCCGGGGCGGGGGGATTCTCAACTCGGCCGACCGGCTGCACGAAACCTCCGAGGAGGAGTTGTTCCGGCAGGCGATGGAGCGCGTGAGGGAGATCGCGGCGATGGGAACGGGCGCCGTGGAGATCAAGAGCGGCTACGGACTCTCGACCGAGGACGAGCTGAAGATGCTGCGCGTCGTGCGCCGCATCCGGCAGGAGACGCCGCTGGAGGTGCGCGCCACCTTCCTCGGGGCGCACGCCGTGGCGCGCGCCTACCGCGGGCGGCAGGGCGAGTACGTCGATCTGGTGTGCCGCGAGATGCTGCCGGCCGTGGCGCGCGAGGGGCTGGCCGACTTCGTGGACGTCTTCTGCGACGAGGGCTTCTTCACGGTGGCGGAAACCGAGCGGATCATCGCGGAGGGCGCCCGCTACGGACTGCGGGCGAAGATCCATGCCAACGAGCTGGCCGTCTCGGGCGGCGTGCAGGCGGGCGTGCGTTGCGGTGCGCTGTCGGTGGACCACCTCGAACGCATCGGCGCCGAGGAGATCGGAGCGTTGCGCGGGGCGGAGACCATGCCCACGTTGCTGCCCGGGGCCGCGTTCTTCCTGGGCATGGACTATCCCCCGGCGCGCGAGATGATCCGCGCGGGGCTGGGCGTGGCGCTCGCTTCGGACTACAACCCCGGGTCGTCGCCTTCGGGCGACATGCGCATGGTGGCTTCGCTGGCTTCGATCCGGATGCGGATGACCCCTGCGGAGGCGCTCTGCGCCGCGACGCTCAACGGCGCCTATGCCATGGGGGTGAGCCGCGACTTCGGTTCGGTGTCGGTGGGCAAGGTCGCCAGCTTCTTCCTCACGCGGCCGATGCCCTCCGTGGAGTTCTTTACCTATGCCTACCGCACGCCGCTCATCGAACGCGTCTTTCTGCGCGGCGAGGAGTTCGGCGGCGCGGCATGATTTTTGCCCGGGTCCGGGTATGGGATTTTGTTTTTTCTCGGATCCGGCGCGCTCCGGTTCCGGCGGGAAGTGCGGCCGGGAGCCTCTCTCCGGAGGGGATTCCCGAAAGCTCCCGATCGGCGGTCTGCGGACGGCCGGATCGGCCGGTCCGAAATGCGTAAGCCGGAGCGTTGCGGGATACGATCGTTGGTTTTGGCTCCTGCTGGGCCTTGCGTTCGGCGGAACCGTAAATGCGCAGCAGATGGAACCATTGACACCCCGTGAGAGGCGGGTTATCGAAGAGAAGGGTACGGAAGCGCCCTACACGGGACGTTATTACCTTCACCGCGAGGCGGGGACCTATGTCTGCCGCCGCTGCGGGGCGCCGCTCTACCGTTCGGAGGACAAGTTCGATGCGGGATGCGGCTGGCCGAGTTTCGATGACGAGATTCCCGGAGCCGTGCGCCGCACACCGGATGCGGACGGCCTCCGGACCGAGATCGTCTGCGCCCGCTGCGACGCCCATTTGGGCCACGTTTTCACGGGCGAGAGGTTCACGCCCAAAAATACGCGCCACTGCGTCAATTCGCTTTCGCTCGGGTTCGTCCCGGCTGCGGGGGCGGAGCCGGAGGTTGCGGCGGGGGAGTGCGGCGCGGCGGCCGGAACGGGGATTGCTTCGGAACGGAATGCTGCGGCCGGCGGACCGGCGATTCTTTCAGACCGCTCCGACAGTTCCGTGCCGTCCGACGGCTCTGCGGTCTCCGGTGAACCGGACCGGACGGGGGATGTTTCGGACCGCTCTGCGGATTCGGTCCGTGCTGGCGAGCCGGATGCCGCGGTGAAAACCGAAACGGCGATCTTTGCCGGAGGGTGTTTCTGGGGCGTGGAGTACATGCTCGCGTCGCAGCCGGGGGTGCTGGATGCGGAGGCGGGCTATACGGGCGGCCGTACCGAACACCCGACTTACGAAGAGGTGTGCGGCCACCGCACGGGACATGCCGAGGCGGTGCGTGTGACGTTCGATCCCGCTCAGGTCTCCTACGAGGAACTGGCGCGCCTTTTCTTCGAGATTCACGACCCGACGCAGGCGGGACGGCAGGGGCCTGACGTCGGTCCCCAGTACCGTTCCGAGATTTTCTATACCTCGCCCGAGCAGCGCAAGACGGCTGTCCGGCTGATCGCCGAACTGCGTGCGAGGGGGTATCGCGTGGTGACGCGCGTGACTCCTGCCGGATCGTTCTGGCCTGCCGAGGCGTACCACCAGGACTACTACGAGCGCCGGGGCACGCAGCCTTACTGCCACGTTTACACCAAGCGGTTCTGACCGCCGGGTCTGCGCCTGTTTTTTCCGGCGGATCCGTTTTTCGTACCTGCGCGTGTCCGGTCGTCCGGGGATTGCATATATGACCTCCCTTCGTCCGGCGATTTTTTAGGGGCGTACGCTACGGTGCGTGTCGTTTTTCCCGGCGAAGCCGGTCTCCGTACCTGCGGCTGCGCCTGTTTTTCTCCGCCCGGAAGGTGGCCGATACGGAATTTATTCGCTACCTTTGCACGCAAAACCGCAAGCCGATGGAACGTGCGAAAGGCATTTTCTGGGCGGCTCTCTCCTCCTCGACTTTCGGGCTGGCGCCGCTGTTCACCCTCTTGCTGCTGGGAGCGGGGTACTCCTCGTTCGAGGTGCTGACCTACCGCTGGGGCGTGGCGTCACTGTGTCTGGGAGTCTGCGGTGTCGCGGCCGGATGCGATTTCCGCCTCGGGCGGAAGGAACTGCGGACGGTCTTCCTGTTGAGCCTTTTCCGCGCCGCCACGTCGTTTTCGCTCGTCATAGCCTACCGCAATATCGCCAGCGGCGTGGCTTCGACCATCCATTTCATGTATCCGCTGGCCGTGGCGCTGGCGATGATCTGCTTTTTCCGCGAGCGGGGGTCGGTGCGTACTTTCGCCGCGATCGGCCTGTCGATCGCGGGGGCGGTGCTCCTCTCCTCGGGCAATGTGGATTTCACGCAGGGCGACACCCTCGCGGGCATGATCGCCGCCGCGGTGTCGGTCTTCTCCTATGCCGGTTATATCGTCGGCGTGCGCCGGAGCCGCGCCGCACGGATCGACTCCACGGCGCTCACATGCTATGTGATGGCTTTCGGAGCGCTGTTTTTCCTCGTCGGCGGGTCGCTGACGGGCGGCGTCCGGATCGAGACGGACCTCCGTGCATGGCTCTGCATTCTCGGGCTGGCGCTCCCGGCCACGGCCGTCTCGAACATGGCGCTCGTGCAGGCGATTCGCAGGATCGGTCCGACGCTGACCTCCGTGTTCGGCGCGATGGAGCCGTTGACGGCCGTGGTGATCGGCGTCGCGGTCTTCGCGGAGCCTTTCACGGCGAAAGGGGCCGCGGGTATTCTGCTCATCGTGGCGGCCGTGCTGCTCGTCGTGCTGCGCCGGGACCGCGACGGGGCGTGATGCCGCGATCCCGGCGTGCGTCACAGACTGAATGTCATCGAGATCGGGTAGTGGTCCGAAATGTAGGGCGCGCCGTAGTCGCCCGTGAGGGTGGCGAAGCGCAGGCATTTGAGCTTTCCCCGGAAGTAGAGGTGGTCGATCACGATGGTGTCGGGCGCCGAACCGAACCCGTTGAAGGTCCCTTCGCGGTCCGTTTCGGGCGCCTTGTCGCGCGCAGACTTCATGGTTTTCGTGAGCGGCCGGAAGATCGGACTGTCGGTCGGGGTGTTGAAGTCTCCGCCGAGGATGGCCGGAGCCTTGCCCGCGATGGCGGCGATCTGCGCGACGACGAGTTTCACCCCTTCCGCGCGCGCCGTTTTGCCCTTGTGGTCGAGGTGGGTGTTGAAGTAGAAGAAGGTCTTGCCCGACGTCCTGTCGCGCAGTTCCGCCCAGGTCATCGTGCGGTTGCAGGCTCCGTCCCATCCGCGCGAGGGGCGGTCGGGCGTCTCGCTGAGCCACAGCGTGCCGCTGTCGAGCAGGTCGAAACGGTCGCGGAGGTAGTAGATCGCCATGGTCTCGCCGGCCTTGTCGCCGTCGTCGCGCCCCACGCCCACGCGGGCGTACTGCGGGCACTCCTCGTCGAGGTATTGCAACTGGTCGGCGAGCGCCTCCTGCACGCCGAACACGTCCGGCGCTTCCTGGCGGATCATCTGCCGCGTGGCGTGGCGGCGGTGTTCCCAGTCGTTCGGGCCGTCCCCTCCGCCGCTGTTGCGCATATTGTAGGAGATGAGTTTCAGGGGGCGGGCCTCCTCTGCGGCCGGAGCCGGGAGCGAGAGACACGCTGCAAGGAGCAGAAGCAGGTACTTTTTCATGGTTGTTTCCGGTTGAAAGTGACTTTTGACAAAGGTAGCGAATTTTCCGGATTTTTCCCGGTGCGGGCCGCTTTTCGGGCGGATTCCGCTCGCCGGATGCCTCTGTCCGGTCCGGTGGCCGGGCGGGAAACCTCCGCCGTGCGGCTGTCCTGACCCGGTTCGATCTCCGGAAATACGGGCGCGCTTTTTGCACATTGTCTTTCGTACCCCGTTCGCAGGCATCCCATTGTTTTTTACGGAACGAGCATTTTGCAGGGCGGCTGTTCATCCCGTCCGGGGATGGCTCATACGAATATCCTCTCCCGGCGTCTGAACCGCGAGGCGATCAATCTGGGTTTCAGCGGCAACGGGCAGTTGGACTACGAGATCGCGCACCTGATGGCCGAAGTGGATGCGGGAGTCTTCGTTCTCGATTTCGTTCCCAACGTGACGGTCGAACAGATCGAGACGAAGCTGCTTCCGTTCTATCGCATTCTCCGAGACCGCCGTCCGGACACGCCGATCGTCTTCGTCGAGGACCCAGTCTTTCCCCATACGTTCTTCGACGTGAAGGCCGCCGCGTCCGTCCGCCGGCTCAACGCGGCCCTTGCCGAACACTACCGGCGGCTCAGGGAAAGCGGCGAGCGCAATATCTACTACTCCCTGCGATGTGCGTTCTGCGGCGCTGTCGGAGATCACGGGTCCCGACGGTAAGGGGTTCCGGGGTAAAATTCGCCGACGGCTACACCTACGACGGTCGGCCGAGCGGAGCGGCCGACCGGGAACCGGCAGGGTACGATGCCTCCGTCGTGCGGGGACAAGGGCATTCCGGTCTGCGCCCGACAGCGGATTTCCGGCTTTTTCCGGCAATGTCCGCTGCATCGGCCGTTTCCGCGGGAAGGAACGACACGGAAAGCCCGTCCGCGGCTTGTTTTTACCGGCACGCAACCAACACGATTATAGTTTATGACATCAGTGAAAATCACATTCCGCCCGTCTGCCTTCAAGGAAGAAGAGGGTACGTTATGCTTCCGCCTCGTTCTCGGCCGCCGTATCCGCCGGATCGGAACCGGATACCGGCTTTTCCTTTCGGAGTGGGACGAATGCCAGCAAAGCGTCGTCATCCGTCCGCAGTCGGATGACGAACGGAAAAACTACCTGACGGTCCTGCAGAGCCGGATCGGTGCGGATGCGAGGCGGCTGAACCGGATCATCGCCTCTTTCGAGCGGGAGCGCCGCAGCTATACGTATGAGGACATCCTGGCCGCCTGGCGGGCTTCGAAGGGAGATTACCTGTTCGATTTCATGGAGGAGATGATCGACCGTTTCAAGCGGCAGGGGCGGATGCGCACCAGCGAAACCTATGCGGCCGCGCTGCGCAGTTTCGCCCGGTTCCGGAACCGGCGGGACATCCGGCTGGAGGAGATCGACTCCGACACCATGACCGCCTACGAAGCCTATCTCAGGCGGACGGGCGCGAGCAGGAATACGTCGTCGTTCTACATGCGTATCCTGCGGGCGGCTTACAACCGGGCCGTGGAGCGAGGAATCGTCTCCCAGAAGCAGCCTTTCAGGCACGTGTACACCGGCGTCGATAAAACCGTCAAGCGGGCCATGCCTCTGGATGCGCTTCGGCGGCTGAAAAATGCGGACCTGCGATCGTTTCCCCGGCTGGACTACGCCAGAGATATGTTTCTGTTGAGTTTCTATACCCGTGGCATGTCGTTCGTGGACATGGCATACCTGAAAAAGGACGACCTGTCGTCCGGAACGCTTACCTACTGCCGGAAAAAGACCGGCCAGCGGCTTTCGATCCGCTGGGAGGAATGCATGCAGGAGATCGTCGCCAAATACCCCGATCGCCATCCGGCCTATCTGCTGCCCATCATCCGGAAGGATGGCGGCGACGAACGGCGCCAGTATAAGAACCGCGGGCAGTTGATTAACCGGTATTTGAAAAAAATCGGCCGGGAGATGGGATTTTCCGTTCCGCTCACCATGTATGTCGCCCGGCATACGTGGGCGAATATCGCCCGCAGCAAGAATGTTCCTCTGGCGGTCATCAGCGAGAGCATGGGCCACGATTCGGAGACGACGACCCGGATTTATCTCGCGTCGCTGGATTCCGCTGCGGTGGATCGGGCGAACCGGGTGGTTATAAATTCATTATTCGAAGACCCGGAAGTGTGAAAACGACTCTCTTGCAAAGAGATTTACTTGTCCAAAAGTAATGGTTTCTTTCCGGAAAAACAATATTTTCTTGTGAAAAAATGCGTGCCGATTTTTCCCGCCGATCGACCGGTCGATCGGCGAGGGGGGGGGGGATTTCGCTGATTGTCAGCATGTTGTTTATTGTGAATATCTCTTTGCAAGAGATATTAAAAACGAGGCCCATGAATAAACGATTATTATTGCTGTTGTTGTTCGCCGGAATCTGCACGGCCGCGAGTGCCCAGAAAGTCGCAGTCAAAACCAACCTGCTGTACGATGCCACGACGACCCTGAACCTCGGCGCGGAGTTTTCGCTGGCTCCGAAGTGGACGCTCGACATTTCGGGAAACTGGAATCCCTGGACTTTCTCGGACAACCGCAAATGGAAACAGTTGGCGATCCAGCCGGAGGTGCGTTACTGGCTGTGCGAGCGGTTCAACGGACACTTTTTCGGCGCGCATCTGATCGGCGGGCTGTACAACTTCAGCAATCTGAATCTGGATTTCAAGCTGTTCGGTACGGATTTCAGCCGGTTGAAGGACCACCGTTACGAGGGTTGGATGGCGGGTGTCGGAATCGCCTACGGATATCATTGGATGCTTTCGCGGCATTGGAGTCTGGAAGGTTCGCTCGGAATCGGCTACGTATATACGCGGGCGGACAAGTACAACTGTCCCCGTTGCAGCCGACGGCTGGAGAACGACAGACCGCACGATTACTTCGGCCCGACGAAAGCGGCCGTCAACCTGATCTATGTATTCTAAATAGCTGAGAGATGAAACGTACTATGCTGACATACGGCTGCCTGCTGGGCGCTCTTCTGGTCTCGTCGCCGCTTGCGGCCCGGCATACGCTGCGGAGCGGAGCCGCCGTCGGGGATTCCCGCGTGTTCAGGCTGCGCGACAGCGTCGTGGTGGAGATGCGGATCGACCTTGCTGGAATGGAGGTGCGGTCCGACCGTTCCGTCGTACTGATTCCGTCGCTTTGCGACGGCGAGCGGACGATCGCTCTGCCCGCCGTGGAGGTGATGGGGCGCCGGCGTGCCCTCTACTACGAGCGGAACGGATCGCGGACTTACGCCCGACAGCCCTATCGGGTCGTGCGGAAGGACCGGAAGGCGGCGCAGACGGTGGATTACCGCGTGGCGCTGCCCCGTGCGGAATGGATGGATCGTCTTCGGCTGGGAGTGACGGAAGACCTCTGCGGATGCGGCAGGACCGATCCCGGGCGTTGGGTTTCCCTGTGCGAGGCGGACGTTGAGTTCTCACCCTGCCTGGCCTATGTCACGCCGCGGGTGGAGATGCCGAAAAGCCGGGAGCTTCGGGGCAGGGCCTATCTGGACTTCGTGGTGGACCGGACCGAGATCGACCCGACATACCGCCGCAATCCGGAGGAGCTGGCCCGGATACACGCCACCGTCGATACGGTGTACAACGACCGGGATTTCGGCATCACCCGGATCTTCATCGAAGGCTATGCCTCGCCGGAGGACACCTACGAGCACAACACCGGTCTAGCGAAAGGACGCACCCGCGCCCTGAAGGAGTATCTCAAGGCGAGGTACGGATTCGCCGACTCGCTGTTCGTCACCTCCTTCGTGCCGGAGGACTGGGGTAACCTGCGCAGGTATGTGGCCGAAAGTTCGCTGCCCGACAAGAAGTCCCTTCTCGAGCTTATAGACGGCGGCATGGAGCCGGACCGCAAGGAACGCACACTGCGTATGCGTCATCCCGAGTCGTACCGCATCCTGCTGAAGGAGTGTTATCCGGGGCTGCGCCGCACGGATTACAGAATAGACTACCGCATCCGGGGATTCGATGCGGACGAAGCGCGGGAACTCCTGCGCACCCGGCCGGAGAAGCTGAGCCTGCACGAGATGTTCGCCGTCGCGCAGACTTGTCCGGCGGGCGGCGCCGAATTCGCCGAAGTGTTCGAGACGGCCGCGAGGCTCTATCCGGACGATCCGGTGGTGAACCTGAATCTGGCGAATGTCCTGCTGGCCGGGAAAAAGCCGGAGGCGGCTCTGCCGTATCTGGAGAAAGCGGGGGACGGCGCGGAAGCGGAGAACGCCCGGGGCGTGGCCGCCGCGTTGCTCGAACGCTACGACGAGGCGGAACGGCACTTGCGCCGTGCGGCGGAGGCGGGCCTGCGGGAGGCTGCGGAGAACCTGCGTGCGATCGCGGGAGACGGGAATTCCGGACGGAAATAAGACAGAACATTCATTTCAATATTTGCATTTATGAAAACAAACGGTACGAAAATCGGAGGGACGATGCTGGCGATGGCATTGTTCTTCGCCGCCTGCGCCGGCGACGACGGAAATCCCGGCGACCCGGCGGAAAAACCGGGGCAGCAGGTCGTGGACGGATACGTGAAAGTGGCGATCAACATGCCGACCTCCTCGGGACTCACCCGGGCGGATGATCATCGTTACGACGACGGAGAGTCCAACGAATACAAGGTAAACGAGGCGCTGATCGCCTTTTTCGGAGGAACCGAAGAGGCGAATGCCACATTCCTGAAGGCTTATCAGTTGGATGTGTCGGGCTGGACGGTCGATGATGGCGACGAGCAGATCACGCGGACCGCGAGCTATGTCATGGAGGCTCCTGCCGTCCCGAACGGCGTCAGTCTGTATGCGTTGGCTGTCGTCAATGCGAACGGTATTCTCACGGTCGGTGACGATGGCATGCTGATGCGGGACGGCAGTCCGGTTTTCGGCGAAGGGGCCGGTACGATTGAGGCTTTGCGGGCCCGGGTGGAGAAAACCGCGGACGCTTTCATTTCGGCTTCCGGGAACGATAACAGCAGTTTCTTCATGACGAACGCCCCGCTGTCGGACAAGTCCGGTTCGGACAGCCAACGCTCCTCCGCTGCGGCTTCCACGCTGGTGAAGGTCAAGGTATACGACACCAAAGAGGCTGCCGGCGCCGAGGAAGCCGATCCGATTTTCGTGGAGCGCCTCGTGGGCAAGGTCTCCGTGTCGATAGCCAAAGGCATAACGGCGGGGGATTCCGGGAATACCGTGGAGGTGGAGAATCCCGGCAGCATCTACAACGGCGATCGGGTCGTCCTGGAAGGCTGGGTGCTGAATGTCACCAATAAGAGTACCAGACTGGTGCGCGATGTCGGCGGCCTGAACGAGTGGGTGCAGTACGACAGCGGCGATTCGCGTTTCCTCGCGGGCAGCGCGGTGAAGCGGGACGTCGGTCGCTATCGCATCTTCTGGGCGGTGGACTGCAACTACTCCGATTCCGACGGGCATGGGGAGAGCGATTTCGACATATACGACAATGCGACGGACCCGTCGGACATCGACTGGAACACCTCCTGGGAAGAGAAGACGAACGTAGCGTACTGTCTGGAAAATACGTTCGACACGAAACACCAGAACAAGAACGAAACCACGTCCGTGCTGATAAAGGGACGGTACAACCGTTCGAAAGATGCCGTGGTAAAAAGCTTCTTTATCGTGAAGAACAACGGTGTGCTGCTCTCCGAGGAGGAGTTCGTCGAAACGGTGAAAGCGGCGGTCGCCGGGCTGGAGGATGCGGAAATCCGAGTGAATTCCGAAGCGGCGGGAGGATATTACAACACGGACGGCAGGAAGTTGAGCGACCTGCTGACGGTTACGGGAGCGAATGCCGGTGCGCTGACGAAGGTCGTGCCGGAGCTGGGTACGGTGAAGTACTACAAGGACGGCGAGACCTATTACTGCACCGCGCTTGTCCGCCATTTCGACAACGGCGAGACGCCCTGGGATAACAGCGAATCATATACTGATGAGAAGCATCTGGGCCGTTACGGCGTAGTGCGCAACACATGGTATCAATTGACCGTCAACAGCGTTTCGGGTCCGGGCGAACCGGAGATCCCCGATGTCCCCGACGAGCCGGACGATACGACGGAAGGCTATATAAAGGTCTCCGTGGATGTCCTTTCGTGGGCGCTGCGCACGCAGGAGGTGGATTTGTGAACCGCTCGGTCCGAATATGAAAAACAGACGAAACCATGAAGACAGGTCAAGCCATCCGACGCGGAATGCGGTCATACGGCAGGTCGCTGCTGAGCGGCAGTCTGCTCGTGTGCTGCATGTCGTGCACCGACTGGATTTACGAGGATCGTAGCGGATGCGACCGCGGCGTGTATCTGAATTTCCGTTACGACTACAATCTTCAGCGTGCCGATATGTTCTCCGATCACGTGGGCGGCGTTACGGTCTATGTCTTCGACGCCGACGGCGACTTCGTGACCTCCCGGAGCGAGGCGAACACCGCCGGTTCCGCACCGCTCCGGGCGAAGGACTACCGTATGCATCTCGATCTCCCTGCGGGCGAGTACCGCTTCGTGGCGCTGGCCATGCAGAAGGAGGTGGCGGAGACGCAGCGGGGGCCCGGGGCGAAGTTCCGGATTGCCGGACCCGACGGAGGGAAGATGGAGGGGCTGAGCGTCACGCTCGACCATGCTCCCGACGGCCGCGTGGAACACGGAGGGCTGCCGCTCGATACGCTCTGGCACGCCATGAGTCCGCGCAGCGTCGTGACGTCCGATCTGTACGCCGTCAGCGAAACGCTGTCGCTCGTGCGCGACACGAAGCATATCGACGTCGTACTGCGGGAGATAGACGACCCGGCGGGCGTGGACGTGGCGGACTACGACTTCCGCATCACGGACCGCAACCTGCGTCTGCGCTACGACAACAGCGTGGACGAGAGCGGGCCGGCAGTCTATACGCCCTACGTCGCGTGGAACACCGAGGACCGTACCGGGCGCGAAGCTGCGGAGGGCGTCGGCCGCATGGCGCATGTCGGTTTCATGACCTCGCGCATCCTCTACCACGACCGCGCCGAAGAGGATGCCGTGCTGACGGTGACGCATCGGGAAACCGGCCGGGAGGTGATCCGTGTCAATCTCGCGGACATGCTCGCCCGACTGCGCAGCGCCGACGAACTGCATGCCTGCTCCGAACAGGAGTTCCTCGACCGGGGCTATGACTATCGCATGACGTTTTTCCTGAAAGGCGATACGTGGGAAGCGGTGGATCTGGAGATCAGCGTGCTGAACTGGAGCAGGCGGATACAGAACGTGATACTTTGACGGTCGAAAGGAAATTAGCGTATGAAAGAGGTAAAATCGCGGATATGCTGCTGGCTGTTGTGTTGTCTGGCGGCCGGATGTGCGGACCGGTCCGCATCGCCGGCCGACGACGCTCCGCGGAACCCGGCTGCGTGCGGGGTCTCCCTGAGCCTTGCGTTCTCCGTGGACGGCAGCGGTCCGGATGCGTCCGGAACCGGCGAGGCGCCCGGATTCGACTCCGAAAACGCCATCCGCAATCTTTATGTGTTCACCGAGGTCTCCGGTCGGAGAACCGCCTATCCTTTCCGGCACGTGCTTCTGGACGAGGACGGGACGACCGGCCGGAAAACGGCGGTGCTGGAGTTGCCCGTCGATGTGCGGGAGGTCGGGGAGATGTTCCTGTACTTGG
This sequence comes from Alistipes dispar, assembly GCF_006542685.1. Classification (NCBI taxonomy): domain Bacteria; kingdom Pseudomonadati; phylum Bacteroidota; class Bacteroidia; order Bacteroidales; family Rikenellaceae; genus Alistipes; species Alistipes dispar. The sequence goes on from NZ_AP019736.1 coordinate 2,591,980, forward strand.
GCGCCAATCTCGACGACCGGCAGGCCGAGGCTTTCTGCGACGGCAATAAAGCCTATACGCTCGACGGAACCGAAACGCCTTACAACTACAATGTCGTGGAGTCGTTCGCTCCGGGAGTGGCGACGGACGGGGGCGCATCGTCTCTCCGCACGGATATCGCCATGTTCTGCACGCAGGGGCAGAAGGCCCGGCCCGTCGTGGGCGAAGACGGGGAGCGGGTCGTCGTCGAAGCTGAGTTCGAGCTCAGGCGGCTGGTGGCCAAGGTGCTGGTCACGTGCAGGGAGGATGACGGGCATTCGGGCTATGCGCCGTTGAAGGAGGGCGGAAGCCTTGCGACGAACGGAGGGTGGATAAGGCTGGAGGATGTCTATTTTCTGGTCAATTCGCTCAACAAGTCTTCTTTCATCATGGAAAAGGAGGACGAAGATCCGAACAACGACCTGACGTTCTACCTGGACGAGAAGGGCGGATACGACGGCAGCAAGACGTCGAAGGATTTCGTTTATGCCGCACCCGGCCTGCAGTATGAGGTGATCGGCTTTTTCAAACGGGCGCCCAAGTACGAGGAAAACCGGCTCCCGGACGAAAACCGGTGCGGCGGCTATCGTCCGGAGGAGGCGCTCTACTGTCCCGAGAACCTTTTCGGGGCGGTCGCCGACGAAGGGAAGAAAAAGGTGCTTGAGGAATACGAATACGTGTGGCCGATGATTACCCATGTCTCCGTGGCGGCCAAATACACTCCGGGCAGGCTGTGGATCGAGAAGGAGCTGGTCGCACATGTCCTCCGGCGGATCGACGCAGGAGCGGTGGCCGACGAGCACGGTCTGAAAGCGGCGCTGGAGAAGTGGAGCGAACAAGCGGAGGCGGCCGGGGATCCCGTGATGGAGGTGGAGTGCTCCGACGAATATGTTTCGCAGACCCTCCTGACAGAGTCGCTGAAAAAGGAAAACTATTACAGCGAAGGTACTTATGACCCCGATGGCGGCGGTTTCCCCCGGCATACTTACTTTTATTACGACAACCGGAAGGACGATACGCGGGAAGACCGGTACTATACCTACGGCGCCGTCATCCGGATGCTGGGCGATTCGTTCGACGCAGAGGAACCCGAAAAGCTGGGCAACTACCTTCCCTATACGCAAGGTTGGGGATACTATTACACCTATATCGACGGGGCCGGCGGCGATCCGGCCGGCGGCGCGACCCCCTACTCCCGCGGGGTGGTCCGGCGGAATACCTACTATATTTTGATCGTCAATTCGTTCAGCCATCCGGGCTCTTCGATCCACGACGGCGGGTATATCGACGTGCATACGCTCGTCGAGGAGTGGAAAGAGGGAGGATCCGGGGAGATCGAGTTGCAATGACGGAGCGAAATCCTATGAAACGGAAATTATACCATCTTGTCCTGGCTGTCGTCGCGCTGTCGTCCTGCGGGGACGATAGCGCGGAGCCGCCGCACGGGGAGACCGCCCGGACGATAGAGCTCAACGCGCGTACGGAGGGGCGGAACGGTTCGGCGGGAAGCGGCGTGGAAGCGGCCGGGAACGTCGCGCGTTTGCTGTTTTGGACCGAAGCGACGTTTCACAACCTTTGGATGAAAGAGAGTACGGCGGACGCCCGACCGGACGCCGAAGCCGTATTGCCCGAAGCCATCGACAACTACAATTACGACGGCGGGCGCGTCTTCTCCACAGGTGTCCGGTATCTGGGGGCCAACGCCCCTTACCATGTCACGGGCTACGCTCCCGGCTACGCCCTGGCCCCGGTCGCGGAGGGTAATTATGCCAAGCTGAAGGTGGAGGAGAGCCGGCGGGACGGAAAAACCGATTTCCTCTCGTGCGACGGCAATGCGGAGCATATGGGATGGACCGGCAATCCGTTCACGCGGAAGGAGCACGAGCTGAAATTCCGCCATCTCACCGCCTGCATCTCGTTCGAGGCCCGGCGCAGCGCGCGGATGCTGAACAAGGTGGCCGTGAACAATGTGGTGGTTACGGTGGCCGAATCGAACGAATTGGAAATCCCGACCGCTTTCGAACGGTACGTGCAGCGGGGGACGGAGGAGAAGGATGATCGGAGCACCTACCGCATATCGGAGGCCGGGCCGCAGTCGGGCGGCATAGAATTGTCCTCGCCGGACGAAAACTACATCCGGCAGGACGAGCGGAAGGAGATCGGCGCGTGTTACGTGGTGCACGGGCTGGAAAAGGTGGAAAACCGGTTTGTCTATGATCCGTTCGAGGAATTGGCGGAAACGTCCGCAGAGAAGTCGCTGACGATCAACGTCGCGGCCGATTACTCGCTGATCGTCGTGAACGAAGCGGGCGAGCTGGAATATCAGTTTCTGCGGCGGGCCGAGTGGACGGACCGGACGGTTTCAATAGCGACGAAAACCGGCGGGATGTTCTATCCCGGCTACCGTTACGAGGTACTCATCACGTTCGACAGCGATGAACTGCTGCTGGAAGGCAGGAATATCGACTGGGAAGACGGAGGCGAACACTATCTGCCGGTATATCCCCCCGGGACCGGCGACGAACAACGATAACGGACCGAATAAAAGCGACATTATGGAAAAGAGATACCGATCGGCCGTTCCATGCGCATTGGCCCTGTGCCTGGCGGCGGCCGCATGCCGGGAGGACCCGGCGGCGGACTTCGGACCCGGCGGCGGTGCGCTCCGGCTGGATGCGCGGAAAGAGGAGACCGTCACACGGGCTGCGGGCGAAGGCCGTATGTTCGATGCGGGCGTCCGGTTCCGCATCTGGGCCTGCCGGAGTGGCACGACGGACTCCGCGGAAGGTTTCCCCGCGGGGGGCGTTCCCGGAAAGGAGTCCCTGCTGAGAGGCGGCTTGCACTATATCTCTCTGGGCGAAGAGTACAACGGGAAGCTGCACGGACCGAAGGATTTCTACGGCCTGACCGATAACGTGCGGGCGGAGGACGGCGACGGTTTCCTGCCGCCCGACGAGGGTGACGCTTCCTATCGTATCGAGTTGGACGAGCAGTCCGTCTGCGGGTATCCAGACTATCTGCGGGCCGAGTTGCCGTATAACGGAGAAGCGCTTCCGGGCAACATGCTGACGTTGAATTTCCGTCATATCATGTCGAAAGTGATTTTCAAGGCGGTGCAGCAGAGCGATGAGGAGATCGCCGGGGAGAATCGGCTGAAGGTGATTTCCGTCTCCCTTCGGAAAAAAGACGATGAAGCGGGTATTCCCCTGAACGGAACATACGATGTGCTGACCGGTGAGTTTTCCGTATCGGAGCGGGGACCGCGGCTCGTCGGGCCGGAGAAGCCCGTAACGGTTCCGGTCCGCACTCCGGGGCAGTCCGACGCGGAGGCCGTCCAGGTGGGCGGACCCGTTCTGATCTTCCCCTCCGGCGCGGAGCGTGCCGACGGCATCCCGCAATACGTGACTGACATAACTTTCGATGACCCTGACGGAATATTCGGAACGGTCGGCGAGACGACCCTTTCGATTCCGGTCTGCGACAGTTGGAACGCCGGGAACCCCGAAGCTCCGTTGGAATTTCTGCCGAACTATCGGTATATGCTGGTCTTCAATTTTCTGCGCGACCGCGACAAGCGCGTGGTAACCCTCGTGCCGCAGGTATTCGACTGGCTGGAAGGCGAAGGGACGGTCGATACGCCCGGTTATCAGGAGCAGGATCTGGGGCAGCCCGTGACGTTCAACGGCGTCATGTGGGCCGACCGCAATCTGGGAGCGACCAGCGCCCATCCGACACGCAGTTACGAAGACTGGCTCAAAAGCGTGGGGTATTTCTACCAGTACGGGCGGAACATTCCCTATTTCCCGATGCCTCCCGCCAAGAAGAACGATCAGAAGGGGAGGTGGATTTATGAAGATCTGTCGGATATCGGGATTTTGAAGGAATCGCTGGTCAGCGGAGGGGAACTCACGGGAAAAAATCCGCTCTTCCCGGTGGTCGATCCCGCTTCGTGGAATCTCGGAAGCGGAACGTACTATTACCAACCGGCTCAGACGACGGCCAATGACGAATGTATCTGGAATCTGGGCGATGCGGGTGGAGGCCATACGTTTAGTTTCAGCTACGATGGGGCGTATTCTCTCGGAAAACTGGAGAGGAAAAGCAACGGGGGAGAGACGCCCCGCACATGGGCCGACCAGAGCGAAACTCCGTGTCCTCCCGGATGGCGGCTGCCCGCGGAGGAAGACTTCAGAGGCATTCTTCCGGGATCGGCCTATTCGGGGAACATCACGTTCAGAGTATATACGAACCTGAATAATGCCGGATCGTGGGAAGCGACGATCGACAATAAATCGCTTGAGGAACCGGATTTCGAGAAGGCTTTCAGCGAAGAGAATCTAAAAGAGATAAAGGTGCTGGAAAAGTCCGGATTGTACGATAAAAACGAGCCGGCATACAGCGGACGATTCCCTTATATTTACCGGAAAGAGATGGAGGATTTCGGCGGAACGAATACCGAAACGTGCGAATATATCCTGAGTATGGGAGACGATGATCGGGTCCGCGTCAAGGACCGGTCCGGAGAGTTGCGAAACAACGATAAGGAACATATATACAACTGGGGCGTGGTGTACGGCATCAAACGACAGGGCACGACCAGGGCCTATCGCATGAAATGGGAAATCGAACTGGTTACGGCCGATCCGAATCCCGAAAAGAAAGACGGCGTAGTCGTCTATAATGAGCCGTTTCGGGGCGTACTGGTCATTTCGCGCTATCGGACGAGTCCGAAGGACAAATTCACACCCGACGCCGACGGGGATTACGGCGAAAGTTTGAGGTCGTTCGACTGGGACCATCCCGCCGAAGTGCTTTACCTGCCCGTCGGCGGTATCGTCAATAATTGGACGGGCGGGAATATTGCCAATGTGGGTACGGAAACCTGGTATGCGACCAATGAAACGGCGGAAGACAATAGGAAGAAAATCATGTGGTTCAAATTCGCAGGGTCGCAAACCGCCAGCCAGAGCATCATCCTTTCGGACAAATCCCCGCTGGGCGATGCCGTGCAGGTCCGTTGCGTGCGCGATCTGAATGCAGATAAACGATGACGACGATGAGGAACGAACAGCGTATGAAAACCGCGCTTTATGCTCTTCTGCTGGCTGCGGCCCCGCTCCCGGGGTGCTCGTCCGGGGAGGAGAGCGCCGCTCCGGTTCCCGTGGGAAAGGTCGAGGTGCGTCCCGTGTTGCCGGGGCTTCTCGGTTCGGTGTCCGAAAACGGCCCGTCGGTGCGGACGGCTGCCGCCCGCACCGACGGACAGGAGGATATCTTCTTCGGAAAGGATGCGGAGCCCCTGCCCAACGGCAGCACCCTTTGGCTCCATGTGAAAGAACAGGGAGCCGGAGGGGCGGAGGAGGAGTACACGAAGTCGTATGTCGTGCGCGATCTGGACGGAACGCGGCAGGCGCTCTATCCCTGCCGGGTGGAATACGACGAGGAGGGCAACGTCTCGCAGGTGACGGAGACGGGCGTTCCGCTCTACCTGACGATCGGCAAGACCTACGAATTCCGGGCCATGTCGCCTGCCAAACGTCTGGTGGAAACGGACGACGGGCATCAGGCCGTCAGCGTGAACCACAAGGAGTATCTGATGGCGACCGACGACCGTTATCCGAGTTCGGCGAAAACGGTCGTCCGCCTCGACGGGGACGACGGCGCGGTTCACTATGTGAAACTGAAGCCGTTGGCGCACCAGATCTCCCGGCTTGAATTCACCATTCGCAAGGAGAAGAACGACCCTGCCGTCTTTTCGCTGGATGTCATGCCGCAGGGGGTGGAGGTGTCGGGCGTACAGAAGTATTACCGGATCGAGAACGAGAAACTCGGTTGGAACTGGTGCTGGACGAAGTCCCCGCAGGTGTATCTGGAAGCCAAAACGGGCGATGCCGACGAACGTTTCACCATTCGCCGCAGCGCGGCCTATGCCGACAGCTTCATCACGAACAAGAATGCTACGGAGCTGTATATCAAGTGCCCCATTCTGCCGACCGATGCGTATTCCGGGGCGGTCGTCGTGCTGTTCAACCTGTCGGTGAACGGCATTCCCACCCAATATGAAATGATGCTGAATCAGAAAGTATTCGAAGCGGCCTACACCTACCATTACGTAGGAACGGTGAAGATGGAGAACGGCGTCTCCACCATCACCTGGCAGTATGTGAGCTGGAACGAAGAGTTACCCATCCTGTAAAAACGACCCGTCATGAAACGGATATGCCTTTTCGCGTTCTTTGCGCTCGTCGCCTTGTGCGGAGCGTGTACGCAAAACGATCCCGTACCGGCCGATCCCGGAGCCGTCAGCCCGGTTTGCGCCGCTTACAGAATCAGTGCCCGGGTTCTGCCGATGGCGGGCGGGGAAGCCGCTCCCGGTTCGAGGGCCCTGCTGCCGATGACGCCCGAGGAGGAGAACATGATACGCACGATCGCCGTACTCCAATTCGATTCCGAGGACAACCTCGTGCTTGTCGCCGACGGGGAGCGTCCCGGAAGCGAATCCTATTACTATTTCAGAAACCTGACCGAGGACGAGGACACGCCCAACGGGACCCCGTCGCCCGAACTGGACAACGTGCGGTTGCAGTCCGGCGACGGGCAGAGGACGACGATCTGCCTGATAGCCAACATGACCGAAGTCCAGATCGCGGAACTGATCCTGAAGGACGACGGGCGGACCCGGGTGCAGTTGTCCGATTTCCGCCGGAAAACGGTGGATATCGGGAATATTCTGACCGAGGAGGACGGAGCGGGCGACAGGAACGAGAATATCGGGCATGTAAAACAGATCTACATGTTCGGGTATTACGAAGGGGTGTTGCCCGGCACCGAAAGCGGATTGTCCATCTACCTGGGACGTATCATCGCACGTATCGAGGTGAATTTCACGATCGACGATCCCGAAGACCTGAAAAAGAAATTCTACATCGGACTGGCCAACATGGAAACGAAGGCCTATGTCTTCCCGGGAGCGCAGTCGCCCAATGCCGAGGATGCCTGGTTGGATATGAAGCCGACCGAGCGGAGCGAGGAGATCAGGACCGGGGCCTGCCAATTCTACTTTTATGCCGCTCCGCATTCGACCGATGTTTCCGACAAGGCCACCCGGTTGCAGATATGGTACGTGGATGAAGGAACCGTCCCTTCGGACGACAATGTTTCCGCCACCGTCCTGTTATGCAATAATCCGGATACGAAGCCGGAAGATGCCATGGAAGGGGACTATTATCTGAACCGGAACAGCATCTATCATGTCAATATCCATTTGAGCGAAAAGCGGGACGGTACGCCTGTCGTGCGCTCCGGTTGCCGGCGACGGTAAGATCATGCGCCGGGACAAGGTCGGCAGGGCGTGGCCCGGCCGGGCCGGATCGGCCGGACCGTTTCATCGGTGGCCTGTTTCACGGCCGGGCATCTCATGCACGAACGAACTGCCCGGCCTCGATCGAAAAAGAGCCGTTCAGATATTCTGAACGGCTCTTTCGAACGACGGAAACCTATTCGGCCCGAACGGCTGCGGCTTTGTTTCCGGTAGAGAGTCTTTGAACGGCAGCCGGTGCGGATTGTGAGGTCTGGGTTCCCAGTACGCCGTATTCCGTCGATGTGCGGACCATCGTATAGGGACCTGCGAAGAAATCCTTGTATACGTACGGGCTCATCGCCTGGATGTAATAGTTGCTGCCGTTGCGGACATCCCAATAGTCGAGCGACGTGATCGTGCAGGATCCGCCTCCGGACAGACCGTAATTGTATCCGTAGATGGCGCCTTTCCCGTCCTCGGACGAAGATGCCTGAAGAGCCTCTCCGTATCCGAGCGATATGAGACCGCCGTACCCGGAGCCACCTTGGGTATAGACAAATCTCGGGAAGAGCGTGAGCTGGCCGCCGGTACTCAACGTCCCGCATATCTGATGGTGGATGTCGAACGTGCCGTCGGCCTTGAACTTCGCTTCGCATTCGTAGTCGTTCTTCAGGTAGGTGTATCCCCATCCGCGGATCAGGTACGTACTGTTGATCTCGCGCGGACGGATTTCGATGATGAAATCGTAGGACGTACCCGATACTTCGGACGACGCCGAGGTCACGGTCCATGTCCCGATCCATTGCCTGTAGGCATCCTGCATGTCTGCCGGCAGTGCGGAGGTCGTTTTCTCCGCGCTGAAGACCTTCGTGGTGTAATTCAGCGTCGAGGGGTCGATTCCCAGGCCCACCACGACATACTCCGTTTCATCGTACAGGTCGGAAAGAGTCCCTGTCATGTCGCCCTTCTTCAGTTCGTTCGCGGAAGCGATCGTCTCGCAGATACTTTTCCGGAGTTGCGTGTCCGACATGCCTTCGATTTCGCTCTTCCTGAACGCCCGGACGATGTACGGGTCGTCCGGATCCGTCGCGGTAATTTCGTATTTCAGCGAATTGTAGGTCGTTTCCGTAATGTTTACGGTCAGTTGGTTGTCCGAGTATTTCGGAGTGATCCGGACGTTTTTCTCGGCATTTTCCAGGTACTCTCCGCTGAACGACAACTCTTCCACGGTCACGCCGTCGATGGTCAGAGGTTCGTAGAATTTCGCACCGGATTTCGTCCAGATGAAGGGCGCGGACAGGACCTCTGCCGATTCGGTTTCGGTGGCCTCCTTGAGCGTAATCCGGAATACGCGCGAGGTAAAATTATTCAGAGCCGATTGGAATTCCAGCGGATAGGTCGCATCCCCTACGATGCAGCTCGTATAGCCCAGCAGCATTTCCGTTTCCGCATCTACATAGGCTTGCAGTTCATCGGCCCAGTTCACGCCCTCATCGAGCGGATACATGCGGATGTAATTGCCGGATTTGCGTCCTTTGAGTTTTACGCATTCGGGAGTGGCCTCCATAACGATGAAGTCGGAATCCCCCTCCAGACCGCCGTTCGCCGTGCCGATTCCCTGATTGGCCCCGGTCCCGGCATCCGAATAGAAATGAATGATCTCGTTGTAGGTGTTGAACGTGAGCATCGGCCCGTTGTCCGGCTCTACGGAGTAGTAGGACTCGTCCGTCTGCGCGGGATCGAAATTCTCGCTGGCGGCGGTCACCTTGCCGTCGGAAGAGAATTTCAGGAACATCGTATAACCTCCGTAGATGCGCGATTTCTCCGGATAGAGCTCCACGCGCCACCCGTTGACGGCGCCCTGAAGAACGTTCTCGGCCTGTTCGATGGCTTCGTTCATGCGTTCCGTCGCGGATTTCGGGAATTTATCCTCCTCGTTCAGAAGACAGGAGCTCAGTACGAGGGGCAGCCCCAGCAATATCAATAATCGTTTCATAGGTTTCACATTTTTTTAATACGGAACAGAATCAGATATCCAGGTCGAGTGTCGGCACGTCCTGCTGACGTCGCAGGACGATCTCGCGCAGCTTCTCCAGGTCGATACCCCAGTCATTCTCATAGTATTTATAGACGATGTCGAATTTCTGCTCGATCATCGAGCGTCTCGCGCCTGCCGTCCGCAGTTTCGTTTCCCAGGCTTCGGGCGTGTTGGTGACGTAGATCGAGGCGAGCTCCACGAACTCCTCTCCGTCGGAAGTCGAGGCGTAACGGCTGATGAACCCGTCCTGCAGAGCGCTGGTCTCGGTGGGATATACCTCCCAGCAGGAATTGCCGACATAGCGGATACCTCCGTCCGACTTGCCGACGATCTGTTCGAAATCGGACGTGTAAGGCTTTTTCTGATTGAGGATATGCCCGAACTCGTGATGTATCGTTTTGAAGTAGGAGGAGTTGAGAGCATCGACATTGCGCGGATCCAGCGTATTGAGGTTGTAGAGGGTGATTTTCGTACCGCCCTCGGCCGTACCCAGTACGATGGAGCCGTTGTTGTTGTAGGCCGGGCTGCCCACGAAGAAGAGGTCTTTCGGGAAGTTGGCCCGGATGAAGTCCCGGCTGCCGGTGATTTCGTCGTAGGCTTGCAGACAAAGATAGGAAACCAACTGCGCCATTTCGATCGAGCGTTCGTAACGCGCCGGAACCAGATTGTAGGTCATATCGGATTCCATGTCCTCGTAACGGTACATGACCCGGATATTATACGGTTCGATGAAGTTCTCGAGGAGCCACTCGTCGAAAGGCGTTTCGATCTCATAGCCGATACCCGTGATTACGCTCTTGTCGTCGAGTCCGTCCTCCGAACACGCCGTGTTCGAAAGTGCGAATACCAGTGCGGACAGTGCAAATATCGTTCTTTTCATAATATGCATTTTTTAATCTCAAATGGCGGATTACCTCGGATTGGCGGGCAGACCGCTCGTGATTACGTCGTTCGGTAGCTGGATGGCCCGACGGTTGTCCCGCACTGCGAGCTTGTCGGTCACGGCGCTGACATGTCCGTCGGTGGAATCGAGCGTGCGACGATAAATTTCGATGCCGAAACGCTTGATGTCGAACCAGCGCAGACCGCAATGCAGCGTTTCGTAGCGACGCAGCATCAGCAGCGTATGGACCATGGCCTCCTGGGTTTCGTCGAGATCGAACGCAGGGTGCAGCTCCTTTTTCGGCGTAGGACCTTTCTTGTTCATATCCGACTGGTTCTGATCGGTTTCCGGCCGGTAATATTCGGTGCCGGCGGCCCACGCCGTCACGGTCTCTTCCGTCAGCGGCGTGTACGACTTGCAGGCGTTCGACAGGAAGAGGTTCATGTCCTTCAGCGCGTTCGGATAATCTTTCTGCATGATGTAGGCTTCGGCCCGTGTCAGCAGCGTCTCGTCGCCCGTGAAGAGCGTGTAGACGGTGTGGATATAACCGGTTCCTGCGACGGGATCGGTATATTCGAACAGATACGGCGTATGGGGCAGCAGGGTCTTGTCCAGACCGCTGTTATATACCAGCGGCCGCACCTTCCATTCGTAGGGCGCGAAGGGCGTATTCGTGCAGGAGATGCTCTCGGTCTGGCCGATCAGCCATCCGTGGTTGTAACGGCGTCCCGAGGAGTATCCGCCGAAATAGGTCCCCGAAGAGGAGTAAGCCGTCGCCAGCAGGTAGTTGCACGGCAGGTCCGTACTGATATAGTAGGTGGCAGCCGTATTCTGGGTGGACCCGTTGTTCATCGGATATTCCAACAGCGCCTCGTAATCGCGGAGCTGGGATTCGGGGGCGTTGGTCAGCGCTTCCGAGGCATATTCCGCGGCTTTGTCCCATTTCTGATAATACAGGAAGAACCGTGCGGCGAAGGAATAAGCCGCTTTCCGGTTGAAGTGGTACTTGGGAACCGAATAGATCGCGTCGTCGATAAGCGGCAGTCCTTCCTCGATATCCTTTTCGATTTTGGCGTACACTTCGGCTACCGTACCGCGTTCGTATTTCGGGTCGAGTTCGGTTTCGGCCTTCTCCATGTAAGGGATTCCCATGTCGTCCGGATAGTTGGGATCGTACTGCTGGCAGAAAATGTTCACCAGCACGAAGTGGGCGTATGCCCGGCAGATCAACGCTTCGCCCTTGGCCGCGCGCAACTTGTCGGTCATTTCCATTTTCCCGAGAGCGTCCAGCACCTGATTGGCATTCGCAATGGCCAGATACTGCGAACTCCACGTCCTGATAAGCGATTCGTTGTTGGATTCCACGGGCGGATTCCAGGAAAAACTCTCTTCGTAGAAACGACTCCAATCGCCGTAGGTTCCGCCGTGGTCATCGACATTGTCCGAAGCCAGTTCCAATACGAACCACGGCTGGTTGCTGGCATAGGCCGAGACCAGCATGTCGATGGCCTTTTCCTCCGAATCGACCGTCGTGCGGTTGTCCGGGTTCTCGTCGAGGAAGTCATTGCAGGAAGAAAAGCCTGCGGCAAGAGCTCCGGCGAACAGAATATATGCAATGTAGTTTTTCATATCGTTTTCGTTTTTTTGATTACAGGCCGATACGCAGTGTCAGCGTGAACTGCTTGGGAACGGGAACCGCGACGCCTCCGGTGTTGAAGAACTCGGGATCCTGGCCGTTGAGCTTTTTGTCCGCGTAGATCAGGAAGAGGTTCGTGGCCTGGAACTTGAGCGAGAGGCTCGACATTTTGAGTTTCTGTATCCAGCGTTTCGGGAAGTCGTAGGTCAGCGAGATCTCCTTCATGCGGATGAAATCGCCTTTGGCGATGCGTGCCGTCGAATAGTTGTAGGCGTTGTAAGCGTACGACAGCGAGTTGTCGTTCTTCTTCTGCCGGGTCGAAATAATGGTCGGCACGTCCGTGAAGCGCTCGTCGCCGGGAACCATCCAGCGGTTCTTGAATTCGCGCGGCATGGCGTCGAGATCCGTATAGGAATCGGAGAAGACCGGATCGAGACGTACCACGTTGCCGAAAGAGTAGGTGATGAAGATGTTCAGTCGGAGTCCCTTGTAGCGGAAAATGTTGCCGAAACTACCGACGTCGGTAGGTTCCGACGGTCCCGAATAAACCAGATGGTCGAAACGCTCCTGTTCCTGGAAATTGATATTCGTCGTCGTCAGCTCGCCGTCCTCGTTGATGAAGGTCGGAATACCCTCTTCGTTCAGCCCGCGGAAGTCGTAGGAGAAGATCGAATTCACGGGATAGCCCTCGCGTGAGAATCCGATGCCCGAAACCAGATCGAAGGCGCGGGTCGATGTCTCGAACTTCGTGACTTCGTTCTTCATGTGCGAGTAGATGATGTCGGTCGTCCAACTGAAGTCCTGCGTCTGGATATTCTTCGTGGAGAGCGAAAGCTCGATGCCGCGCGACCGCATCGTGGCGACATTGCCCAGCTTTTCGATCTGACCTCCGATGCCCTGCGTATTGATCGGTCCGATCAGGTCGTAGTTGTCGCGTTTGTACCAATCGACAGCCAGATTGATCCGGTTGTTCAGAAAACCCAGGTCGGCGCCGATGTTCAGTTCGTGCTTCTTTTCGTAGGTCAGTTCGCTGTTTTCCAGTTCCGAGAGAGCCAGTCCCGACTCCGAAGCGCCGGCCGTCGGACGCCACGGCGTCGTACTCTTGATTACCGCCAATGCGTTCGTCACCGACGGACGGTCGGCCGTCAGCGAATACGAAGCCTTCAGCGAAAGGTGCGACAGCGCAGGCTGTGCGCGCTGGAACCATGTTTCCTCGTGCATGTTCCATGCGCCCGAGATGTTCCATGTCGGCAGCCAGCGCGAACGCGTCGTCAGTCCCACGGCGTTGTTGCCCTCGTAGCGGAATGTGCCGTTGATCGTGTAACGCCCTTTGTAGGAATAGGTCCCGTTGAAGAAGAATGCGGCATTGCGGTAATAGGTCTTCTCCATCGTATAGTAATCGGTGTTGTCCTCCTTGCCTTTTTTGAAGATGAGGTAATCGTAGAACGGAATCTCTCCTGCGTCGTATTGCAGACCCCAGCCGCGGAACCACGTCGTTTCGCGGTCGATCTGGTTGGTCTCCATACCCGCGTATGCATTGATGATATGCGTGTTGTCGATGGTCTTGCTGTAAGTGGCCGAAAGGCGGAAGTCGTAGGAGAGCATCCGGTTGTCGGTCCGCTGATAGATACCGCCGGCGGGCAGTACGCTCACGGGTTCGGCATAGATGTCGTCCGGGTCCTTGTAGAGAAACGAGTTGTTGTCCCGGATCGTCGTCGTGCCCATGGCCCGGTATGCCTCGGCCTGATTCGCATTGTCGCGGACGTTGTGTTCCTGCGAGGTCCCCGAATAACGCACCGAAGCCAGAGCCGCGGCTTCGAAACCCTTGAAAGCCTTCCATTTCAACTCGCCCTGGAACTTCACGTCAGCCACGTTCAGGTCGATGTAGTTGTTTTCCAGCTCGTGCAGGATGTTGAACGGAGCATAATTGCGCACATAGAATTCATTGGGATCGAGCACGCGCGAAGTGTTCAGCGCATACGAATAGGGATTGATGTCGAAGTCGCGTTTCACCTCGCCGGTCACGTAGTCGGTCGTGGAGCCGAGAGTCCCGGGAGCTTTCTGCTTGCGGTACGACCCGTTGGTGATCATATTGAATGAAAGGGCGTCCGAGATTTTGTACGAAGCGTTGAGATTGGCAGTGTAGCGTGCGACTTCGCTCTGCTTTGTCCAGCCCGGATCGAACAGGGCGCTGACAGAGGCGTAGTAGGACGATTTTTCGGTTCCCGACGTGATGCTCACCGAATGGGAGTGCATCACCGTCGGCTGGAACAACTCTTTGAACCAGTCCGTATTCCGCCGCTCTGCCGCCTGCAGGAACGCGACCTGTTCGGCGCTGCCCTGTTGCATCGCTCCCGAATTGATCAGCGCATACATTTTGCCGTAGATACCGCTCGCCGAGGCGTTCGTGACCCGCGAATTGCCCAGCCAGCCTTTGTAGGCCATTTCCTGATAGACCGACATCTGGTCCTGGGAGTTCATCAGGTTGAAGTTGCTGTAGGAAGGGATCATACGGTACGTGAATTCGCCCGTATAGTTGACCCGGCTGACACCCGGACGGCCCTTTTTGGTCGTTACGACGATCACTCCGGCCATGGCGCGGGCACCGTAGATCGACGTGGCCGATCCGTCTTTCAGAATATTGAAACTTTCGATGTCTTCGGGATTCAGACCTGCGATGGCCGAACCGATCAGGGTCGTGGCGTCTCCCGAGGAGAGATCCTCGGCAGAGATGTCCTGAACGTCTTCCATGATTACTCCGTCCACGACCCACAACGGCTTCGAGTCGCCGTAAATGGAGGTCGCACCGCGAACGCGGATTTTCGGAGCCGTACCGAACGTACCCGACACGTTCTGTACCGAAACGCCTGCCGAACGGCCCTCGAGGCCGCGGCTGATATCGCCCATACCGGAAAGTTTCACGTCATCGGCCACCAATTGATCGGCCGCACCGGTAAAGAGGCGCTTGTCCGTTTTGGTCATACCTGTCACCACGACTGCTTCCACTGCCTGAGCGTCGGGTTCGAGGCGCACGCGGACGTTGGGGGAGATGGCTGTTTCCTGGGTTTTATAACCTACATAGGAAATTTGTAACTTCCCCCCCCCTTCCGGGCCGGGATCTGAAGGAGGAATTCGCCCTTCAGGTCGGTTGAAGTGCCGATGGTCGGATCATCCTTGACGATGACCGTAGCGCCGATAATCGGAGCGCCGTTTTCATCGACGACCGACCCGCGTACCTGGTCGGATTGAGCAAAAGCACAACCCACTACCGCGAGTATGCAAACCAACGATAGCGTAATTTTTTTACTCATAAGCATTAGTTTTTGATAGTTTGTAAAAGTAAAGCGCTTCGGTATCAAAAATACAAAATATAATTTAATGCGCAAACTTTTTGTGGCATAATATGGCTGATGGAAATACATTATATCAAAAACGAATGAAAGGGATTGCGATTTTTTCTTCAAATGTGCCGGCCGATTACGATATGGAATCACCGGATTTTCCTTTCCGGCGTCCCGGTCGTCAGTGAAAACGGTGCGGCTTGTCTGCAACGAGGTCGGAATCGGCGGTTTCGGAGAAAGAAATGGGCCGTTGCGGAGGCCGCGGCCCGGTCGTATGACCGAACGGCCGTATCGCCGTGTTTTCTTAAGATCGACTGCATATCCCGCATGACGGAGGGTCCGGTGTACTTTTTCGGCGCCGTAAAAAGTACACCGAATAGGCCGCATGCGACATGCTCCGAACCGCATTTTCTTGCACTTCCAGGAAAAGAAAAAAGCCTTGCAAATGTTTTATTTACAAGGCTTTTCGCTTTTTTGCTTTGATGTCGGGCGGTGCGTAGGGGACTCGAACCCCTGACCCCGTGCGTGACAGGCACGTATTCTAACCGGCTGAACTAACGCACCGTTTTTCGGTATTGCGAGTGCAAAGATACCACATTTCCCGAAAACTGCAAATATTTCCGTCGGTTTTTTTATCCCTTCGCCCGGCGCCCGCACTCCGGCGCCGGATGCGCATTGTATAACGGTCCGAAAATTCGGACGGCCTCCGGCTTTCGTCTCGTTCCCTGCCGGAGTTGCGGGAAGGCGGTTCCCGTGCAGGTCGGAATCTGCGGCAGGGTAGTGCGGCCTGAAACGCTTCCGGCGTCCCGACGCAGGGCAATCCGCCGCACTCCGGCGTTCCGGGTCTCCGGAGTGAATCCGGAGCGCTGCGGGAAGTCCGGGATGCCGGGGAGTTGGATCGTTCGGAATATCTTGCTAATTTTGAGCGGCCGATTCCCGTCCGGAAGAACGCCGGTGCGGCCGGAGACCTCTGGCCGCACCGGCCCGGAGGGCGGCCGGATTTTCCGGCCGGAATGATAAAAAACAGAGATACGATGCGAAAAATCCGTTTCGGAGTCGTCGGGACCAATTTCGTGACCGACTGGGTGATTGCCGGGGCCCGTCAGGACCCCCGTTTCGAGTTGGCGGCGGTCTGTTCCCGCACCCGGGAGCGCGCTGCGGAGTTCGCGGTCCGGCACGGGATCGCCCGCACGTTCGTTTCATTGGAGGAGATGGCTGCGAGCGATGCGATCGACGCGGTCTATATCGCCACGCCGAACTGCATGCACGCCGCGCAGGCCGTTTGCTGCATGGAGCGCGGCAAACACGTGCTGTGCGAAAAGCCGATGGCCTCCAATGCCCGGGAGGTGCGGGCGATGATCGAGGCGTCGCGCCGGAACGGCGTGGCGCTGATGGAGGCCGTGAAGACGACGCTGACGCCCAATTTCATGGCCTTGCGCGAGGCGCTGCCGAAGGCCGGGACGATCCGGCGTTATTTTTCCGCCTTCTGCCAATACTCTTCGCGTTACGACAAGTTCAAGGAGGGAATCGTGCTGAATGCTTTCCGTCCGGAGCTTTCCAACGGCGCCATGATGGATATAGGTATCTATACGATCTATCCGATGGTGGTGCTGTTCGGCCGCCCGCGGCGGATTTCGGCGTCGGGCATCCTGCTGAGCAGCGGTGTCGATGCGCAGGGTACGGTCGATTTCGATTACGGGGAGATGAACGCCACGGTGCTCTACTCCAAGATCGCCAACTCCTCGCTGCCGACCGAGATTCAGGGCGAGGCGGGCAATCTGACGCTGGACCGCATCAACCGCATCGGCCGTGTCGTGTGGCAGCCGCGGCCGGCTGCGGCCTCCGGACTGGAGCGTCCTGCGGAACCGCAGGACCTGTCCCGTCCGACGGAGCGGGACGAGTATTACTACGAAGTGGCCGAGTTCCTGGACCTCGTCGAACAGGGCCGCCGGGAGTCGTCCGTCAATAGTCACGAAAATTCGCTGGCCACCATCGGGATCATCGACGAGGTACGCCGGCAGCTGGGGGTGGTCTATCCGGCCGACCTGATCTGACCTTCCGTTTCCGGCGCCGGGCATACCGGTTTTTCTTTCGGGCATAAGACTGTTCACGAGACGGATGCGCCGTTTCTTTCCGAATCCGACTTCGGGAAGGAACGGCGTTTTTTCGTGTTTTATCCGTTTGGTGCAATGGCGGTTACATATCCGGCCAGGTGCGACCGGGCGGATTCCGCCTTCCGGGAGGAGAGCGACATGAGCCGTGCGGAACCGTTTCGGAAGCGGAAAAACGGGGAAAAGGGGGCCGTTTTGAATAATTCGCCCGGCGGCTCCGGAATTTTGCTAAAAAATCGTTGGTTAAATCGTTGGTTTTCTGCGGTAAAGATACAAAAAAAGAAAATACGCCCGTCTTCCGGAATATAAAATTTTTAGTGTCAATTACATATATTTTCGTCGGATACCGGTTTTGAGGCTTTATATCTGGATTTTAAACCGATACGGATTTTAACCAACGATAAATACCGATATCCGGTCTCTTTTTTATGTCGGTCGGATGTGTTATGTGTTGTGGCTTAATTGTTTATTGCTTGATAATGAGGGTTATATTATCTGGTTCGTCCCTGAGGAAACTGCTGCTGGCTGGTTTGTTCGGAGCATTTGCGGCCGGGGAACTGCATGGACAGACGGCCGCCGACTCGGCGAGAATCTATTACCGGCGGGGACACCGTGAAGTGGATATCCGTTTCCGGGAGAACGGAAGCGAACTGGAACGCTTCATCGGTTGCGTCCGCGAAGTGTACGAAACCGGCCGGCTCGAGGGCGTCGAAATCCGTTCCTACGCCTCGCCGGACGGGACGGACCGTCTGAACGAAACGCTCTCCCGGCGGCGTGCCGATTCGCTCGCGTCCTACATCGCGCGCCGTGCCGGGATTCCTGGCGAACTGATACGGGCGCGCGGCGAGGGTGTCGCCTGGGAGTTGCTCCGCGGGATGGTGGCGTCGTCGGACATGCGCTGCCGCGACGAGGTGCTCGACATTCTCGACAATACCCCGTTGTGGATTTTCGACGGGGCGGGCCGCATCGTGGACGGCCGCAAGAAGCGTCTGATGGATCTGCGGGGCGGCGTACCTTATAATTATATGGCCGAACATTTCTTTCCCGGGCTGCGCACCGGTTTTTCCGCCGTGATCCGGCTGGAGTCCGGGCCGGACGTTCCGGCGGAGTCCCTTTCCGCCGCCGTTTCGACGGCTGCCGCGTGTGCGGACGGACGGGAGGCCGATCCGGCGGTCGGGACCGGGTGCACGTCGCGGTCCGAAGCGGCGGCCGTGCCGTCGCGGGAGATACCGGATATCTCCTCGCCCGGGGGACCGTCGGATGCGTCGCGGTCCGGTGCGGCGGAAAGCCCTTCGTCCGAGATGGAGACCTCCCGGACCGATCCGGCAGTCCGGAAGGAGACGACGGTTGCGGAGCGCGAACCGCTGCACCGCCTCGCCGTCAAGACCAATCTGCTATACGATGCGGTGCTGATGCCCTCGCTGGAGGTGGAATACCGTATCGACGACCGCTGGTCGGTCAATCTGGAGGGCGACGTCGCCTGGTGGAAGAACGACGGCCGACACCGGTATTACCAGCTCGCGACCGTCAGTTCCGAAGGCCGCTACTGGTTCGGGACCCGGAAACCCTGGCACGGGCATTACGTCGGAGTGTTCGGCGGATTCTCGTGGTACGATCTGGAGAACGGAGCCCGGGGCTATCGGGGCGAAGCGGAGACGGTGGGGCTCAGCTACGGCTACATGTTTCCCGTCGGCCGGAGCCTCTCCTTCGAGGCCGGCATCGGCATCGGTTACATGCACAGCGAATACGAGGAGTATCTCCCCATCGACGGGCATTACGTTTACCAGCAGACGAGCCGCATGAACTACTTCGGCCCGCTGAAGCTGAAATTCGCCCTCGTGTGGCGTTTGTGGAATACCGACGGAAAGAAAGGAGGCGTGCGATGAAAGCGAAATTCCGCTATGCGGGCGTGGGGCTCGCTCTGTTGGGTCTTGCGGTTTCCGCCGCGGGCTGCCGCAAGGATTTGTGCTACGACCACGACGCCCATTCGCCGGGATGCCGTGCGCTGGTGACCGCCGTGTGGGAGCGGGAGTGGGAGCGCGACTACGGCCTGGGATGGCTCGCGGGGTGGGATGCCGCAGCCTATGGCCGCGCCTACGACGATCTGCGACCCGATGCGGCGGAGGGCATTGCCATGGTGGTGTACGGCGATCCGGAGAGTCGAACCGCCGTGAGCGACGAGTTCCACCTGTCCGCCGGGGGCGGCAAGGTCAGTCTGAAAGAGGGCAGCTACTCGCTGCTGTTCTACAACGACGACACGGAGTTCATCGTCTTCAACGACATGGCGTCGCTGCCGTCGGCCAGCGCCACGACCCGCACGCGGACCCGCGGCTCGTACAGCGAACACCACGCGGAGGAGCGGACGGTGAACACTCCCGACATGCTCTACGGGCATTTCGTGGAGCGTTACGGGGCCGAGATGCATCTGGGCTGGGAGGAGCTTCCGGTGAAGATGCAGCCGTTGGTGTACACCTACCTCGTGCGTTACAGGGTGGAATACGGCCGGCAGCATATCGCTCTGGCACGCGGCGCTTTGGCGGGCATGGCCGAGAGCGTCTATCTGCAGGACGGCCGCACGGGCGACGAGGCGGCGACGCTGCTTTACGACTGTACGCTGACGGCCGACGGTGCGGAAGCCTGCGTGCTGTCGTTCGGCGTACCCTCCTTCCCCGACAGCCATTACGAGCCGACCAAGGCGGAGGAGAGCGGCCGTCGCTACGGGCTGAATCTCGAGGTCATGCTGAACAACGGCAAGCTGGTGACCTTCGATTTCGATATCACTTCGCAGATGGAGCGGCAGCCCCGCGGCGGTGTGATCGAGGTGGACGGCATCCGGATCTCCGACGAGGACGCCGCGGAGGGCGGCTCGGCATTCGATCCCGACGTGGACGGCTGGGGCGACTACGAGGACGTCGAGATCCCTTTGTGACGCTCGTCCCCGGTACGAACGAAAAAGACAAATTCACTCAATGTTTCACTATTAACTGTTAATCACAATGAAAACCAGAATGTTTTTACTTGCAGCGGCGGCCGCGGCTCTGGCCGGCTGTGCGCAGAACGAGGTAATCGACATCCCGCAGACGCGGGCCATCGGCTTCGACCCGTATGTGGGCAACACCACCCGGGCCGCAGCCAAAGACACCGATTTGTCTGCTCTGAAGGCCGAAGGCGCAGGGTTCATCGTATTGGGCGGATATGAGGATGGTCAGACTTATGTCCCCGTGTTCGACGGAACGAATGAGACCGGGTCCCACATAACATGGAACGAGACTTCGTGGGAATATAGCCCCATCAACTATTGGTTGGAGGGCAAGACGTACAAGTTTGTCGCCTATGCCCCCGCCGAATTGCAGGAGGATGATCTGTTCGATATTGATTATGCAGGCAATAAACTGAAGATGAAAGACGGCGGGACTTTCACCGCCGACGGCGAGACCGACCTCGTCGTAGCGGAGGGCAAACCGCAGGGATATCCTGTTGCGGCAGAGCTGGTGCAAATGGAGACTGTTGGTTTCAAATTCTATCATGCCCTGTCGAAAGTGAAGTTCACTTTCATCAACGGATGGCGCAATGCCGTGACCTTGAAAATCACGAATATCAAATTGTCGAATGTCAAGAATACGGGTTCGCTGACGACGTCCGGAACCATGGCGCAGGGGAGTGATAAAATACAGCCGTCTGCATGGAGCGGTCAAACGGGTACGGCCGATTATGAGGACAAAGCGGGCGGAATGAATACGAATGAATATGAAGCATCTTATGAGTTCGAGAATTTCTTACTCCCCACAGCGCTGAATGACTCTCAGATGAAACTGACATTCACCGTTCAGGTGACCAACAGCCAGGGTACGGGTCCCGATCTCGGAACCGGTGCGGGCAATCCGGTCGTAAAGGAGGTTGTTATTCCGAAGGATGTGGTAACTGAGTGGAAGCCGGGCTATGCCTACAACTACAAGCTGACGATCTCCGGTTCCACGTTCGGTTTGAAACCCATCCAGTTCGATGGGATCGACGTAGATTCCGAGTGGGGTAATGGCGGCGAAGATGACATGGACGAAGAAATCGAAGTAGTTCCCGGTGCATAACCCTCTCTCCGCTCCGTCTGCCCCGGCTTTGCGCGGCGGCTGAGACGCGACGACCACCCGGGCGGGGTTGAATGTCCCCCTCCCGGGTCCAAACGCGGAAGACGGCTTTTCCGCACTTCTCCGCCGGACACATTCCCCCGGGCGGAATTTATAAACACGAGGTACTATGATACGAAGAACGAACATCCTCAAGACGTTGTGCGTGCCGGTCGCGGCCGTGTCGCTCGCCGCATGTTCCGACACGCTTCCGGGAGGTCCCGGCGGCGGGGACCGCGACGCCATCGGCTTCCGCGGCGCTCCCGAAACCCGTGCCGCCGTGAACGGATTCGCTGCCGGCGACGCCTTTTCCGTATGGGCCTGGTGCCGTTCGGCGCAGGACGCGCAGGACACACCGGTTCCGGTATTCGACGCCGAGAGAGTGTACACCGGCGACGGCTCGGCGTGGACCTATGAGCATACGGAGTATTGGGCCGACGGCCGGACCTATGCCTTCCATGCGCTTTTCCCCGATCGTGAGGCATTGGAGGCGGCGGCCGGGGCCGTTTCGTGCGTGCCCGGTGAGAACGGTGTGCGGCTGACGGTTTCCGGATTCGATGCGCGGCAGACGGGCGAAGGGGCCGTGGACCTGATGACGGCCCGGCGGACGGTGACGTATGATGCGGCTGAAGGGCCCTCTCCGGTCTCGCTGAAGTTCGCTCACGAGCTGGCGCGCCTCGCCTTCAGGGTCCGGACGCAGGGCCGGGAGGTCGAAATCGTCTCCTTCAAGGTGAACGGCGCAGGCTATGCGGGCGACTTTGTGCGGACGGAGGAGACGGCGACGTGGACCCTTTGCGAAAGGACCGTGGCGGACGACGGCATTTTCGCCGTATCCGACCTGTCCGTCGGGGCCTCCGACGTGGCCGATCTGCTGGGCGACGTGCTCGTTCCTCCCCAGACGCTGGAGGAGACCGGTGCGCCGGAACTGACGCTGGTTTACAGGTTGGCAGGCGAGCCGGAAGCGACCTCGCACACCGTTTCCGCCTCGCTGCGCACTTCCTCCGTCACGCAGTGGCAGGCCGGACAGAGCTATGCCTACACCCTCGATCTGCGCACCGGTACGCTCGTGCTGACCGTGACGATACGGCCGTGGATCGAGGAGGATGCCGAAGTGGACTGGAAACCGAGCACCCCGGCCGGCACCGCTGACCGTAATCAATTCATGGCGATATGAACCGATTCCCGAATATGAATTTCTTGCGCCGCATGTTCCGTCCGTGGGCGGCCGGTGCGCTCGCCGTGGCGGCGGCCGCATGCACCGGCGATGCGGCGGGCACGTCGCCCGCCGGGACGGGCGGAGCTTCGCTCGCCCTGCATGTGGCGGTTCCCGCGACGCGTGCCGACGTCTCCGAGGAGGATTATGCCGCATTGGAGAACCGCATCGAACAACTGCGTATCGTGCTGCTCTCGCCGGAGAACGAGGAGTTGTACAACCGGCTTTTTTCCGGCGACGATCTGACCGGGGCCGCCGTGGCCGACGGCTATGCCTTCACGGTGGAGGGCCTGCCCGCGGGCAGTGCGCAGCTTTATGTCATAGCCAACGAAGACTATCTCGGCGAACCCAGTCTGGTGGATGTTCCGGACGATGAAGGCATTGCTTTCAAAAAGCTCCTCGTGAAGGACCCGGGACGCGAAATTTTCCCCAAACGCTATTCCGAGATGACCGCTGAGCCAGGCGCCGCCCTGCCCATGAGCGCGTACGACCGCGACCTGACCGTCGGGACCGGAACGAATGCGGTGGAGATCGCGCTGGTCCGCGCCGTCGCCAAACTGAAGATCGAGATGGTGAACGAGCTTACGCGGCCGATCACCGTGAACGAGATGTCTTTCGGCGCGTTCATGGCCGACCGGTTCTATCTTTTCCAGGACGGAAACCTCGACGTGCCCGGCGATGCCGAGTATAGCGGTCGGTCGTACGGCAGTCAGGAAAACGAGGCCGAGCGGCTGAATATCGTCATCGGCGGAGGGGAGTCGCGCACGCTCGTGCTCTATATCTATCCCTCCTATGCGTGGAAGGATGAGTCGGAAGATTCGCCCTACACCATCGGATTCCGCACGCCCAACGCTTTGTATCCGCTGAAGGCGTTCATCGGCGGAGGAGCCTCCCGCAATTCCATCGCCCGCAACACGCAGGTCCGTATCCGTGCCGTGCTGCACACCGACGCCAACCTTGTGCTGGATTTCCGGGTGGAGGATTGGGCGGAGCCTGGAGATATTACCGTTCCTCCGTTCAGTTGATCGTGTTTTGTTCCGAAAATATGCCGTATAGTATGCCAACGCTATTGAAACGATTCGCCCCGGCGCTGCTGTCCGCCGCCGTGGCGGCCGCCGCGGTCTCGTGCACCGACGACGACCTTTTCGCGGACGGCAGCCGCGACACCGTGCGCGAAGGCGTGCCGGTGACCGTCAATCTGAATTTCCGCACCGAAGACAACCGCGTGGAGACCCGCGCCGCACAGAATGCGGCGAACGAGGGTTGCGTGTACAACCTCTATGTCCTGATCTTCGACAAAGACGGAAACCGTCATGACGAAGGCGGTCTTTTCTTCGATCAATCGACGGAACCCTGGAATCAATCGGGAACCGTTACGATAACGACCACTTCGCTCAATGACGCCCGGGTGGTCTGCATCGCCAACCTCACCACTTCCGCCGTGCACACCGATTACGATGTGACACCGGCGCAGATGGATGAAATCCGGACGTTCGGTCAGTTGGAAGCTTTCCGGGCGCCGCTGAGCAACCGTACCGTGGAACGTTCTACCCAGTTCTTCATGACGGGGTACGGTTACCGGAAGGACAGCGACGGCAATCCCGACAAGACGCAGACCTCCATAACGATTCCCGACAACCTCACCGAAGAGGTGGAGGTCGATTGTATTCTCAGCCCCAGACGGATGGATGCCAAGGTGACGTTCAATGTGAAGACCGAGCCGCTTCGGGATACGTGGACGGATTTCGATTTCCGTCCGCGCAGTTGGCGGGTGGTGAACGTCCCCGTCCGGTCGCCCCTGCTGCCCGACGACGACGGAGGCGACGAGGAGTCTCCCGATGTCGGAGAGTCGTATTATTTCGATACCCGGCCGACCGCCTTCGAGTGGGACAAGCGCGACGGAAACTATCTTTTCGAGGAAGGAGGCTTCACTTTCTACATGCCCGAAAGCCGTCATGCGCCCAAGAAGTCCATTGATGCGGCGGCCCTCGGTCCGGAGGATGCCTACGCCCTGCGCGAGAAGTGCGAGAAAATAGAGGGAACATTTCCCGACAAGCCCGGACAGTCCGAGGAGAACGGCGCATTCGAATACGCCGCCGACTATGCCGCCTACGTGGAGATGACGGGCACGCTCTCCTACAGAATCCCGTCGTCGGAGGCGTATCCCTCCGGCCATACGGTCAATGCCGACGTGACGTTCACCGTCCATCTGGGCTATGCCGACGGCGACCCCAACGATTACCGCACGCTGCGCAACACCCACTACACATACAACGTCACGCTGAAGGGTGTCGATAAGATCGTGGTGGAGGTGACCGACCAAAAGGAGGAGCGTCCCGGTTACGAGGGCGACGTGATCTTCAGTTCGGCCGACGTCTATGAGCTGGACGCCCATTACGACCGTCAGCTCATCCTTATCGACCGCAGCCTCGTGCCGAAGCTGACGTGGGGCGTGCAGACCCCTTTCAGCCAGGGCATATACGGTGTCGGTCTGTTCGGTGACGACGACGATTTCCTGGCGTCCGCCGTTCCCGCCCCGGAAGAAAGCGGCATCTACGACTACAAATGGGTGAAGTTCGCCATAAACGGGGACTACGGGGTGACGGAGCCGGACCGTTACGTGAAGTATCCCGGCGACCAGAATTACGAGTTTTACGACGGGAACGGCGGCCGGCCGTCGCCTTACTATACCAGCGGCGAGGGCGGCTTTTATCCCGATGCCCGTATGTACGACATTCACGGACTGCTGAAGAGGCTCAGAGAGGAGTATTACACGGAGAATAAGACTGAGGGCACTGTGGCGGTCACGGCCTTCGTGGACGAATACGTGTATGTCACGCATCCGGTGACCGGAGAGAATATGCTGGACCAGTGGCGGACTTACGTCGAGGCGGAGGACCGGCAGATGTATTTCGTCAACGGCGATAATTCGCGGTACAGCCCGGACGGCAACTCTAGCGTGATGGAGGCCGTGCAGACCTTCCGCCAGCACTCCATCCGCACGGTGTACAACACCGACCTCGGAGAGAAGAGCGCCGAGGAGCTGCCTACCGCATGGGGCGTGGAGACGATGATGAACGGCGGTTACCGTTGGGCGCCGGGCGATGTCAAGCGCGGTACGTCCGCGAGCAACGGCCGCAAGAACACCATCGACTGTCTGCTGGGCGGCAATGAGACGCTCTATTGGACGGCGGTGCTGGATGTGAATATCAACGATCCCGACGAACGTTACAACCTGAAGGATCCTTACCGCGATGCGCTGCACGCCGTGCTGATCCGCAATCGGGATCTGGACGGGGATAACGAAGTGGATGCGAATGAAATCCGGTGGTATCTGGCCGCCAAGGACCAGTTGGTCGATCTCTATATCGGCGAATCTGCGCTGGACGAAGATTCGCGTCTTTATCCGGAGAACCCCGCCGACCGCGGCAACATGACGCGCTGGCACTACACCTCCAGCTCGTACAACGCGAACGACGGGGGACCGTGGATACTTTGGTCCGAGGAGTGTGCGGCTCTGGGCAGTTACAGCTCCTCTTCCGGTTATATGGACGGACAGTTCGCCTACCGTTGCGTGCGTAATCTCGGCATCGACCTGGAGAATCCCGAAAAGGAGCCGAGCCCCCTGATTCCCAAAGTGACGGCTGCGGAGGACGACGGCACGTATCTGGTCGATTGTTCCAATCTGAGCCAGAAGGCGCGTCGCAACAGTTACGAAGCGGGACCCTCTTTGGGAACCCATGACGACCTGTCGCCGCAGAACCGTCCTTACAAATACTTTCGGGTGACGGCTGCGAATAATGACGGTATCTCTCCGAAGCCGACGCATACCGGAACTATTTTTGGAGGTTGGAACTCTCAAAACTGGACTTATTATCAGACGGCACAGATTGTCGTACAGAGAGGTTACAGGATACCCAATTTTCGCGAATTGCTTATCATGGCCACCCGTCTGCCGGAGGATGCATGGGTGAAGCGGGCGGAAGATAGGGATGTAGGTTTGATGTTCTATCTGGATTTGTATTATATGACCATCACCGATTTCAGCCGGAAAGGAATAAGCGAATTGGGCAAGGGCGGAGGTTTCCGCATGAATCCGCGGGACCTGACCCTGGGTGCGATTCCTTCCCGGGGAGGGGATTTGGATGACGGATATATCCGTCCCGTCAAGGACGAGGAGACGCTGCCGTAACAGCCCCTCCCGGTCCGTCCGGACCTCTTTTCTAACCTTTTCCCTGCCGCCTTTCCCGGCGGGGAAAAGGGTTTCCGGATTCCGGCGATAGTCCGGTCCCTCCGCCCGCCCGGCCCGGTTGTCCGTACCGAACTTCTTTCGTGATTGTCTTTCGGCTACGGTTCGTCAGTCTCTTCCGCCGCTCGTCCTGCTTACGGTCGGCATGCCGTTTCTGCGCTTCCGTTCCGGTCATCCGTCCGCCTTTCCCGGTTGTCTTTCCGCCGGACTTCACGTCGTACTTTCCGGTTCTTCTGCCGCTGTTCGGCCTGTTTTTCGGCCGCCTTTCCCGGCATCGTGTTTTCCGGCCGGACTCCGATGCGATGAAATCCGTCAGGACCGCTTATTCACGCCGAAAACAAGCCGCTCGTTGCGAGTGGCTTGTTCCGTCGGTGTCATCGAGACAGTTCGTTGAGTTTCCGTTTGGCCCGGGATAGTCTGTCGGGCCATCCCTTTTCCGGAGTGATGGTGGCGAATCCGGAGAGCAGCGTTTCGAGCTGTTCGAGCCGTGACGCGGCCTCCGGTGTTCCTTTGGCCGCGAACTCCTTTTTCAGAATCGAGATCTTCTCGGCATCCTGTATTCCTTCGACCAGCCGTTCGAACCGGACCGAAGAGCGTGCCCCGGGGTAAATGATGTATGTATCGCCGGCGGGGAAGGTCCTGAAACGCGAGTCGGTCAGCGGCTCCCCGACCCACGAATTGTAGGCCCAGCGCAGAAATCCGTCGTAACCGCAGGCGGCCATATACCATCCGGCATAGACCGCTTCGGCGGGGGCGGAGAAGGTGAACATGTTGGGGAAGCGGTCCGAACAGCAGACATAGTAGGTCGTTATGAAGCCTTGGGCGCGTCGCTCGGCGATATGCTGCGGCGGAACCCGGTCGCGGACTTTGACGCACATGCTGTTTATGAAAGGATAGTTCAGGTAGCTGTT
This sequence comes from Alistipes dispar, assembly GCF_006542685.1. NCBI lineage: Bacteria > Pseudomonadati > Bacteroidota > Bacteroidia > Bacteroidales > Rikenellaceae > Alistipes > Alistipes dispar. Next base: position 2,619,798 of record NZ_AP019736.1, read on the forward strand.
CTTGTTGTCGGCCATGGCGATCCCCAGTTCGGGCGCCGTCTTCCGCAGGAGGCCGAGCGCATCGGTCATCTCCTCCGGCGAACGTTCGTCCATGGCGATATTCGTCCGTCCGAGCCACCCCTTTTCGCGGAGGTGTCCGGAGAAGTCGGTGAGGAACGGCACCCACAGCGCTTCGAAGGCCGGAGTGCCCGGATCGGCCGTCACATCGACGAAACGGCCCGTGGAACCGTCCCGGTAGTGGAGTTCGTTGTTCCACGGCAGCATCGAGTAGCAGTTGATGGTACGGTCGATTCCCAGCCCCGTCATCAGTTCGACCCACCGGTCGAAGACCGTGTAGTCGTAGCTCCACGATCCGTCTGCATTCTTTGTCCAGACGATCATGTCGGCATAGGCGTCGAAGCACTGGTTGTTCCACGGGTCCTTGTTCAGCGTCGTGGTGACGACCTTTTGGCCGGCGTCGGCCAGCAGCCGCATGTACGGGACAAGGGCCTCGAAGTGGGCGTCGCTCCACAGGTCGAGCCCTTCGACGCGGGCGACGGCCGCAGGGTGCTGCCAGAGGTCGAGGTAGTAGTTCCATTCGGCAGGGGGCGGGAGTTCCCGGCCGATGACCGTGAGTCCGATGTCGAATGTTCGGAGCTGCCGCCCTTTTGCATACACTTTTACCGTCGAAGCGTACTCTCCGGCGGGGGCGTCGGCCGGGATGGAGACCGTTATCCACACCGGACGGACGCTTCGGGCCTTTATGTCGAAAACCTCGATGTCGTCGAGCATGTCCGGAACCAGGTGCGGCGGGTAGATCGCCGGATCGTGATAGCCGCATTTGTTGCCGAACTCGTCGCTCAGGACATAGCGGACGAATCGGGCGCGGGCGGCGTCTTCGGGAAGCGTGTGCCCGTCCGATCGGAACGGCTCCACCTCGACCTCTACGCCTTCCGCACCGGAGGCGGTCCAGAGCAGCAGTTGGGCGGACACCCGTTCGCCGCGCCATCCCTCCAGCCGGGCGGATGTCGCGGGCGCTGCGTCCGGGGCGACCGAACGTCTGAAAACGGCGTCCGTGCTCACGAACGAGGCGTGGAGCCCTCGGGGAACGTCCGACCAGTCGGAGAGCGTGTCGGCCGTGGGGTCGGGCAGTTCGTCGAACGATGAGATTTTCCGGGCGGTCCCGCTGTCGCACGAGACGAGCGACAGGGAGAGCCCTGCGGACAATAACAACGAAGAAAGGTACGGTTTCATAGCCTGTCTTACTGGTTTTGGGTCAGTTCATGATCGGTTCCAACTCGATGTCGAGGCTGCCGCCCTCCGTGACGTCTATCTCCCGGCGTTCGTAGCCTTCCAGTTCGAAGACGGCCCGGTCGTTGGTCCGGATGCGGAGGGCGTATCTTCCGTGTCTGTCGGTCACGACGGCACGTGCGGGGGCCGATGCGGCGCAGACCCTGACGTTCGGCATGACCGCCGCCTGCACGTTGCGCACCGTTCCAGAAATCTCGACCTCCGCTCCCGGCTTCCGGACGGCGCCTGCTTCCGCACCGGTCGCCTTGGGGGCCGGGATGTCTGCGCGACCGGCCACGGTTACCGTGTCGCGGAGCCGGATGTCCCGGGAGGAGGCCCCGACCTGCAACTCGAAATCGCCCGGTTCGACGACCCTCCGCATGCCGGCATCGTACAGGGCGAGCTGTTGGACGGGTATCGAGAAACGAACCTGCCGCTCTTCGCCCGGGGCCAGCTCCACCTTGTCGAATGCCTGGAGTTGTCTGACGGGGGTCACAACGGAACTTATCGGATCCCGGACATACAGTTGCACGACTTCTCGGCCCGTCCGGCTGCCCGTGTTTTTCACGCGGACGTTCACCTTCAGGGTGTCGGTCGCGGTGAGCTCCCGGGAAACAGTCTCCATTCCGGAATATTCGAACCGCGTGTAGCTCAATCCGTATCCGAACGGATAGAGCGGTTCGGGGTCCGAGAAGACGTAATCGCGCCCCGGACTGTCGGGGGAGCCTTTCTTGTTGTAGTAGCCTTTGTCCGTGGGCAGGTGATTGTAGTAGCACGGCAGGTGTCCGGCGCTCTGCGGAAACGAGACGGGGAGCCTGCCCGAAGGGTTCGTTTTCCCGAAAAGTATTCCTGCGACGGAGGCTCCGGCCTCCTCGCCGGCATACCACTGCACGAGCACGGCATCCGCCAGTTCCCGGATGCGGGCCAGTTCGAACGGTTTGCCCGTCACGAGCACGACTATCATCGGTTTGCCCGTCCGGGCGAGTTCTTCGACGAGTTCCTCCTGCACGCCCGGCAGACGCAGACTGGTAAGATCGTAGCCCTCCCCGCTGGTCGCCGGTTCGGATGCCCGGGCGAGTACGGCGCTCTGCGACCCGACGAATGCTACGACGACGTCGCTCCGGCGGGCGGCTTTCAGGGCTTCGCCGAACCCGCTTTCGTCCTGCGAATAGGGATCGCATCCCTCCGCATAGTTCACCCGCACGCCGGAGCCGGCCAGGTATTCCCGGATTCCGCGCAGCGGGGTGACGCCCTCGTCCTTCTCCGCGCTCCAACTGTAATCGCCGAACTGTACGCGGTCGGCGTTCGGGCCGATGACGGCCACCGACCGCAGTTTGCCGGGCGACAGCGGCAGCACGCCGTTGCGGTTTTCGAGCAGTACGGCGCTTTCGTCGGCGATCTGCCGGGCGAGGCGCACGGCTTCTGGAGCGTGTATCTTCCGCCGCCAGCCGAGCGTGTCCGCCGGTTCCCCGTCGAAGAGGCCGGAAGCGAATTTGGCGAATAAAATGTTGCCGACGGCCCGGTCGATGTGTTTTTCGTCGAGAAATCCTTCCCGGACCATTCGTTCCGCATGTCGGTATTCTTCGCTCCCGGCTTCGAGGTCGATGCCGGCTTCGATGGCCATGCGGGCTGCGGCGCCTCCGGGAGCGGCCACGCGGTGGAAATGCGAGAGCATCCTGACCGAACCCCAGTCGGAGTAGACGTATCCCCTGAATCCGAGGCTGTCGCGCAGCAGTCCGGTCATCAGGGATTTCGAACCCGTGACCGCCTCGTCGTCGTAGGAACTGTAACAATTCATGGCAGACAGCGGCTTCGTCGCGGCGATCAGTTCCCGGAAGGGTTTCACGTAAAGGCTCATCAGCTCCCGTTTGCCGCCTTTCACCGAGGCCAGGTTGAGCCCTGCCGTGGGGGTGCCGTGTGCGACGAAGTGCTTGGGTGTCGTGATCATGCCTTTGGCGTGCATGGCTTGCATGTAGGCGGCGCCCATGCATGAGATCAGGTGCGGGTCTTCGCCGAAAGTCTCTTCGACGCGCCCCCAGCGCAGCTCCCGGGCGATGTCGAGTACGGGAGCGAGCACCTGTTTTGCACCGATGGCCTCCATTTCGTCGGCGATATGGCCGGCCATTCCGCCGACGAGTTGCGGGTTGAAGGTCGCGCCCTGCGCAATGGCCTGCGGAAAGATCGTGCTGCCGTCCTGCACGACACCGTGAAGCCCCTCCATGACGGGAATGACCGGAATGCCGAGGCGGGTGTCGCTGCGCATGTACGCCTGTATCTGCCGCATGGCCTTCATGTACTGTTCGGAGGAGTAGGGGAACGCCTCGACGCATCCCCAGCCGACCCCGCCGGTGGAGGAGGCCAGTTTTTCGAGATCGACCTCTCCTCCGTCGTCGAAGTGTTTGAAATGGATGTGGCGCATCTGCGCGATCTTTTCACGCAGGGTCATCCGTCCCAGCAGGTCGTTCGCACGTTCCCGGGGCGTGAGGTTCCGGTCCTTGTAGGGCGGACGCACGGCAAGCAGCACCGAATCCACCTTGGCGAGCAGCTCTCCGCGCGGTTCGGTCGGGTACTCCTTTCCGGAATCGGCCCATGCCTTTTCCATGCCGAAATAGTCCGGTTCGGGGATTTTCCGGCCCTCCATATCGGCGCTCAGATACTCGAAGAAAGCCTTCCAGCGCGGCAGGTAGTAATCAGCGAGCAGGCCGCTCCATTCCTTGTTGGCATAGTCGTGCACGCGGGTATTCGGATCGGCGGGTCCCCAGTAGGTGATCTGCGTCTTGGCGTTTTTCAACGACTGACGGCGTTCCTGTTCGTTGTCGCCGTAATGCAGGGCCTTGTCGAGCCATCGTCCCAGCAGAAAATCCGGTTGCGTGCCCGTGAGACGGTCCTGAAGTCCGAGCAGCGCGAGGAAATCGGCCGCAAGCAGACCGAACCCTTCACGATCGCCGCGACGGTATGCCTTGACGGTCCTTTGGTAGATATCCCGGGCGTGGTTGGCGAGCACTTGGCGTGCCAGATCGGCCAGGTCGTAACGGTATGTCGGCGAGTTCCCGTACTGCTCCGCCGCCTTGCGGAACAGGACCAGCGCATCGACGAGCTTTGCCGGGTCGTACTGGAACCGTTTGGGGCCCCATGTCGAAACGCTGGTGACGTCCAGTCCGGGGCGGGCGCAGAAGATGGATTCGAAGGTCCCTTCCCCCTTGATGGCGAACTCGCCGTAAACGGACCCCAGCAACAGCCGCCAGGCTTCGTGGACATGGTCGTTCCATGTGCCGTAGCGATAGGCGATGTATCGGCGCAGGTAGTCGTCGGGATCGGGCGCTCCGGGCTCCCAGGCCGTTTTCAGGGCCCAGTCATAGACGATCGGATTGGCGGCGATACCTTCGGGCAGGATACCCACGCCGCAGAGGAGATTCTTGGATTCGGAACGGGCCTCGTGGGGTCCCGCGAGAATCACCGGAAGCTGGCCGCCCATATCGGTCTTGCCGCCGAAATGGTTTACGGTGGCCCAGATCCACGGGGTGCCGTAGAACTCCCCGGTGTTTCGCCACGTCGAACCGCTCTCCCCGAAGAGGTCGATGACCACGGTCAATGCCGGGTCGAGCCCTGCGAGCAGTTCCTTCTTCGGATTGCCGCTCCATCCCTGGAGCATCCATTTCGATCCGGGGAAATGCCGCTGCATGGAGGCCTGGATCAACGACGCTGTGCGGGTCACGTGCATCCCGGTCGTATCGCCTCCCTCGTGGAAGAGGTCGCCGCCGAGGTAGTTCACCGAGTCGCCGTAGAGTTCCCGCAGGACGGAGTAGTAGCGGTCGGCCATCCGGTCGAAGAGCGGGTCTTCGGGGAGCAGGATCGCGGGGCGGGGGAAGATGCGTCCCCACAATCCCTGATCGACGATCCGGGCGTCGGGGTATTTCTCCCGGAGCTTGTTGGGAACCATGCCCCAGAAGCCCTGCAATACGGGTTCGATGCCCAGTTCGGCCATCCGCGCCAGGATACGCCGCTGCATCCGGGCCCGGCTTTCCATCATGCCGCGGCTCATCGGGCCGCCCCATCCTTCGAGATTGCCCATGAGCCACCATGCCGTGAAAGCCGGCCCCGGGATGAAGTCACCGATCTCCTCTTCGGTAAATCCGGCGTCTTCCAGCGTTCGGGCCCAGACGAGTTCGGTCCCCAGGGGGGCGAGCATGAGATTGACGCCGTTCAGGGCCATCCAGTCGAGTTCGCGCTCCCAGTCGTTCCAGTCGTAAAACGAATAGGTATAGTTGTATGTGCAGTAGTTGAGGGCGTAGCGGTAGCGGAACGGAGAGCGGACCGTCACCGAAGGTACGACTTCCGGAAGCGACGGCAGATCGTGCAGGTTGTCGCCGTTGTGCGACAGGCTCATCCCGCAGTAATGGTTCAGGTAGTAATTGACGGCCGTGGCTGCCGCGGAGGACGAGGACGCTTCGATCGTCAGCCGTCCTTGCCGTGCGGAGAGTGTGAATGCGTCGCAGCTTCCTGCGGCATCGGACGCAGGACGGAAATCGACCTTGCCGGCCAGAAAGGGGATGCGGCGCTCCACGAGCCGGGCGACGCCGCTGAAATCCGGCTGCTCCGGAGCCGCTCCGGCCAGGATCGGAATCGACAGGGACAGGACGAGGAGCCCCGTCCGGCAAAATGAAGTCAGGCGTAGCATTTTATTTCAGTTCGATGTCCAGATAGACCGGGAAATGATCCGATACGGTGTCGAGGTCCTCGACCTTGCCGTTGAAATTCAGTTTTTTCACGACTCCGGTTTCGAGAAAGTTTACCGCGGACGGTTGGTCGTTGCCGTCGAACAGGATGTAGTCGATGGTTTCGTTGGGCTGGCCGGGAAGCGTCCCTTCGGTAGAGCTCTTGATCGCAAATTCGCTCGTGAGGATGGGGAAGGCCGCGCCGCCGCCCGACCATCTGTGGGAGTCGTTGAGGTCGCCGGCGAGGAACACCGGTTTCCGGTAACCGTTCGACACTTCGTTGATGATGGAGGCGCTCCGCCGTCTCGCGTCGTCGTTCAGGTCGAGATGGGTTCCCATGAAGACGAAATCGGGCGTTTCGACGACGATCAGCATGCGGCCCTCGTCGCCCGGCAGTTCGACCATTTCCACATTTTGGACCCCCAGGTCTTTCTTGACGAGGACTCCGGGGCCGATCTTGCCGCCCATGTAGTCCGCCGCCGGGGCGAAAATGACCTGGTAGTCGATGCCGGTCGCGTCGGCGATTTCCTGCAACAGGTCGCGTTTGTTGCGGTTCAGCGCCCCTTTGTCGAGTTCCTGGATCGCTACGATGTCGGCGTCGAGCGTCTTGATCACCCGGGCGAAGTTTTCCGTGTTCGTCTGCGAGACGGCCGGTGTCCCTGTGTTGCTGCGGCAATAGTAGGAATTGTAGGTCATCAGCCGGATTGCCGACTGCGAGGTTTTGGGGTATTTGTACTCTTCGGAAGTGCCGCTTTCGTTGCCGCCGATGCCTCCGGTGCTGAGCTTCGGTGTCTCCGATTTTCCGCACGAGGTGAGGGGAAGCATGCCCGCGAGGAGCATGACGGCGAGGATGATTTTGCCTGAATTTTTCATAACAAGATTCTTGTTTGCGCTGTTTTTCTTTGAACGGTGGCATGCGGCGGTGCGGCTTTGCGTACCGCCGCATGCCACGCGGTTTACCAGTTCGGATTCTGTTTGATCTTGTCGGGAGCGAACTGAATCTGCGACAGCGGCAGCGGATAGAGATAATCCCTGTCTTCGCGCCACTCGCGCGGTTCGGTCTCGGTGTTGTGGACGATGATGTTGCCTCCGGCGGCTCCGGTCAGTTCGAAGGCGCTGCCGATCTTGAGGAACGTCTTGATGACGGCGAGTTCCGGATGGTCCGCGGCCTTCGGCGCCGAAGAGGTCGTGTAGAGGCAGACATCCAGTGCGCTGACGTCGCCGCTGCCGTCGAGGTCATAGATGCGGTATCCGTCGGAGTTCATGCCGGGCGTGAAGTACATGCCCTTGAACTCCTGTTCGAACATTTTACCCTCTTTCCAGCGTACCATGTCGTAGTAGCGGTGTCCTTCGGCGATCAGTTCGATGGTCCGTTCGCGGCGGATTTCGAGGATGACGCCCTTGTTCTCGCCGCTGACATGCGGATATCCCGTCACGTCGCTGGTAAGATACGGATCCGGATTGTCGTTGGCCTCTTCCATGTCGAGATTCGGCATGCCCACCCGGTCGCGGATCGGTTTGATGGATTTGTCGATATCCGTCTGGGTCAGCGTTCCGCGTTCGGCCTTGGCCTCGGCGAAGTTCAGGTAGACTTCGGCGGCACGGAAGAGGATGATGTCGTTGTACGACTTATTGTAACCGTCCTGACTGGGATCGGTCACCCATTTGGTCAGCTGGTATCCGGTCGTCGAGCACGAGAAGTCGGGCGAGAGTCGGTCCGTCTGGCCTATGCGGGTGTAGCCCGGTCCGCGGACGGTCTGCGTGAGCCGCGGGTCGCGGTCCTGCATCTCCTGATAGAACTCCATTGTGGCGTATCCCGGAACGTCCGTGAAACGGCTGCCGTCCGTCTTGAGGTAGCTGTCCACGATCTTCTTGTTCAGTCCCGGCATACCGTAGGTGTTGGAGAGCGTGTAGTTGTTGGCGTTATGAATGATGTTCAGCCCGATTTCGTAGTCGCGGGCCAGGATCACTTCCGTGGAGATGGCGTTGTTCGACGAGAAGAGGTCCCGGTAGGGGGTCTGCGAACCCTTGTATATCTGATACGGACTCTCGTCGATGAACTGTTCTGCCGCCTCGATGCATTCGTCCAGGTACTCTTCGTAACCGGCTATGCCGTGGTATTTGCGGAATGTGCCTTCGAAAAGACAGATCCGCGACTTGAGGGCGAGGGCGGTCCACTGCGTGACGCTGTAGACGTTCTGTTCCTGCGGCAGTTTGTCGATGGCGTAGTCGATGTCCTCGAGAATCTTGGACATGACCAGTTCGCGGGAGTCGCGGGCCTTGTATAGATCGGGGTCGTCCGATTTCAGGGGCCGGTCGTACCAGGGCACGTCGCCGAAGCGTTTCACTTTCTCGAAATAGAAGTAGGCGCGGAAGAACCGGGCCACGCCGTCATAGCGCTCGCGGGCCTTCGTGTCGCTGCAGCGGTGCGAATAGTGGAGGTAGTTGTTGATGTAGGTGAGCGGCTGCCAGCTCCCGGTGTCCCATCCGCCGCCTTCATTGACGACCGTGCGCGTACCCGACACTTCGGGCTGGAGCGTCGTCACGATGATGACGTCGGCACTTTCGGAGTAGATGCTGCTTGCCTCGGGAAAGTTCTGCTGGTAAAAGGTATTGGTGAAGGTTTCCAGTTCCGCCTCGTTGTTGAAATAGTTCTCGGGAGCCAGCTTGTCCAGCGGGAATTCATCGAGATTGCACGAAACGAACACCGCGGCGATACATAGGGTATAGAATGTCTTTTTCATGACTTTGGTTTGTTTAGAAACTGATATCGACTCCGAATGAGTAGGTCTTCGAGAACGGGTAAACGCGTCCGTTCGCATCGGAGGTCATCTGTTCGGGATCGAGGTAATCGCTCTTCAGTTTGGTCCATGTGAAGAGGTTGTCCCCGCTGAAATAGACCCTGATTCGCTCGATCCCGACCTTGGAGGTCAGCGACGAGGGAAGCGTATAGCCGAAGGTCAGGTTCTTCAGACGGCAGTAGGCAAGGTTCTGCAGGTACCGGTCGTTGATCTGGGCGAGCGAACGCGAACCCTGCGCGGCATAACCCCGGGCCTTGGGATAGTAGGCGTCGGGAGTGTCCTCGGTCCACACGTCTGTCAGGAACGTGGTCGGGATGAACGAGGAGTACGGTCGGGCGTAGGGACCCCAGAAAAGCATGTTGTTGGCGCCCGGATAGATATGCTGGCGGCCGATACCCTGGAAGAACACGGAGAAGTCGAATCCGTACCAGGAGAATCCGGCGTTGATGCTGTAATGGTAGCGCGGCCGCGAGTTGCCGATCACGCGCAGGTCGCCGGGGTCGTCGGAAGTGTAGTCGCCGTAATCGACTTCGCCGCTGTCGTCCAGATCGGCATAGATGAGGTCGCCGGCCTGCAGGCCGCGGTAGGCGCCCACCGCTTCGTTGTAGATGTTCGGGTTCACGAAACTCTGGTCCACCTTGCGGCCGGCAGCCTCGGCGTCGGTCCGGAACAGGCCCTCGATGTGGTAACCCCAGATTTCACCCACGTCACGGCCGACGATGTAGGTCCGCAGCGAGTTGGTCGGGTTGTCGAACTTCGTGATTTTGGCTTTGCTGTCGGCGAGCGTGAAGCTTACGTTGTAGGAGAAGGGCTTTCGGCAGAGGCTGAAGCTGTCCTGCCAGCCGAGCGTGATTTCGTATCCCCGGGTGCGCAGGTCGCCGGCGTTCATGTTCGGCGATGCCATGCCGTAGACGCCCGGCAGTTCCTTGCCCGGGATGAGCATGTCCTTCGTGTCGCGGATGTAGAAATCGGCGGTGGCCGTCAGACGGTTCCCGAAGAATCCCAGATCGAGGCCGAGGTTCTTCGTTATGATCGTCTCCCAGGTCAGGTCGCCCGACTGCGGGGCGCCGAGGCTCGTGATGTAGATCTTGTTGCCGTTCATCAGGTAGGAGGTCGAGAGCGAGGGGCTCAGCGACTGTATGTAGGGGTAGCTGTCGGCGATGGCCTGGTTTCCGAGCGATCCGACCGAGGCGCGCAGCTTGACGTTGTCGATCACCTTGCGTAGAGGCTCCATGAAGTTTTCCTCGCTGATCCTCCATCCGAGGGCCACGGAGGGGAAGAATCCCCACCGGTCGTGTTTCGGGAAGCGGGACGAACCGTCCCAGCGGAAGTTCACCTCGGCGAGGTATTTTCCGGCGAAGTCGTAGGTTCCGCGGCCGAAGAAGCCGAGCAGCGCCCAGCGGCTCTGCCCGCCCGACGCCTCGGCCACGCCCGTTCCCAGGTTGAGGTCGTTGAGGTAGTCGGACTGGAGCGAGGACTTGGCTCCGTAGATGAGCTTGTAGCGGTATGCCTCGTGGTTCATACCGGCGAGCACCTTGAAATTGTGTCGGTTGATGCTGTGCTCGTAGGTCGTGTAGAGATCATAGGTGTAGTGCTCCTCGACGGCCGAGTTTTCGCGCAGCTTGTCGCTGAAAAAACCGGTCGTGGCCGTTTTCATTTCGCCATAGGCGTCCGAGTAGGAGATGTTGGCCGAACGGAACGTCTTTTCCCTTTGATAGCGCTTGTAGCTGAATGTCCCGACGATGCTCCATCCCTCGATGGGCGTTATCACGCCTCCGATCGTCGTGGTGTATTGGGTCTGTTTCAGCTGAGAGAAGGCCTTGCCCTGCGCTACCGCGGCCGCCATGCCGTCGGCCGGAGCCGATCCCGTGACCTCGGTGGTGTATACGCTTGAGCCGTCCGGGTTGTACGGCGTGATGAAAGGCATTGCGTGGAAGGTGTAGTTGGGAATGTTGCCGCCGTCCTCGAAGTCGTAACCCGGCGAACGGTAGTTCGAATGGAACAGACGGGCGGCTCCGTTTATCGAGAGCCACGGTTTGACTTTCCCGCCGAACTTCATGTTCAGGTTGTTGGTCGTGTATTTGTCGGTGTTTTGGGCGTAGAGGCCCTCTTTGGTGTAGTGGTTGCCGCTGACCAGGTAGTTGAACTTCTCGTTGCCGCCGCTGATGCTCAGGTCGTGATCCCACGTGGGCTGGGTGTAGTCGAAGAGGTAGTCGTACCAGTTGAAGTTGGCGTAGTACATGTATTTGCCGTTTTTCTGTACTACCCAGGGCCTGTCGGGGTTCTCGGTCCGGTCGTTGCGGCGCTGGTACAGCTGGCGGAAATCCTCTCCGTCATAGCGCGTGTAGGGGCTGCCGTTGTAGGATTTGTTGAATTCGTCGGCAAGGACGGCCGCATCGTATCCGGTCGTGATGAAATCCGTGCAGGCCGTCGGGGCCGAGACGCTGAAACGGCCGCTGTAATTGATCCGCATTTTGCCGTCCGCGTTGTTCTTCGTGGTGATCAGGATCACGCCGAAGCCGGCGCGGGCTCCGTAGATCGCCGCAGAGGCGGCGTCCTTGAGCACCGACACCGATTCCACGTCGTTGGGGTTCACCCGGTCGATGTTGCCCTCGATGCCGTCGATGAGCACGAGCGGGGCCCCGCTGCCGTTGATCGACGCCACGCCGCGGATGTTGAGGTTGGTCTCGGCGCCCGGAAGACCGGATCCGTAGGTGATGTTGAGGTTGGGGATCGCGCCCTGCAGCGCCTTGCCCAGCGACGATACCGGCCGGTCCTTGATCTCCTCGGACGTCACTTGCGAGACGGCGCCCAGCAGGTTGGCCTTCTTCTGCGTGCCGTAACCTACGACGACTACCGCCTCCATGCTCTTGCTGTCCTCTTTGAGTGTGACCGACATGTCCGGTACGGCTTTGAGTGCCTGGTTCTCATAGCCCAGGTAGGAGACGATGAGGTATGCGCCCTGGGGTACGCGGATGAAGAAGCGTCCGTCGTTTCCCGTCGTGGTGCCGCGGTTGCCGGTCTCCGTGACGACGGTGACGCCGACCAGCGGATTGCCTTCGTGATCGGTTACCTTGCCCGTTACGTCGATCTCTTTCGACTGCGGAGCCGCGGGTTTCTTCTCTTTCAGGAAAAGCACGACCTGCATGTTGGCGATTTCGAATCCCAGATTGGTCGTCTTCAGCATGCGGCCGATCGCTTCCGCGACGGGCATATTCCGCGCCAAGAGCGAGACTTTTTGGGTCAGATCCGTTTTTTTGACGTCGTAGAAGAACGTGTATCCGCTCGTTTTTTCGATGGTGCCGATGGCTTCGGAAAGGGGGATTCCGGAGAAACTGGCCGTGATCCTCTTCTCCGTCCCCCGGCCCTGGCCGAATGTTACCCCCCCCCACAAGACGAGCAGAAAGGTAACGAGGAAAAGTCTTGACTTCATATTTTTAAGGTTAAAGTTAGCGTTGCAGGAGGCTGGCTGCCGGCTTTTCCGACAGCTGCCTGATTGCAGATTCGATATGTCGCATCGCGGAGTTACAAACCCCGTTTTTTCGATATGCGAAGACAGTTGTCTTCCGTAAAGCGGTATTCTATGGGATTCAGACGGGCCATGATCCGCAGGACCTCTTCGATCGGTTCGTTGCCGAGGGTGAACGTGTAAACGTATTCGGTCGCTATCGCGGGATCGACGCTTATCCGGATGTCGTACCACCGCGAAAGGTAATGGCTGATGTATTGCAGGTCCTTTTCCCGGAAGACCAGCTTTTCCTTCGACCAGCACCGTTCGAGCTCGACATTTCCCTGCGAGATGGTGATGCGTCCTGCGGAGTCGCAGTCGGCGATCTCGCCGGGGACCATGAAAAACTCTTTCCCGGCCCGATTCAGCGATACCGATCCTTCGATGAGACCGACCACCGTTTTGCCCGGCACTTCGGTCGTGCGGACGTTGAACTCCGTGCCGTGTACGGCAACCGTCAGGTTTTCGGTCTCCACGACGAAACGTCGTTTTTCGTCCTTCGCCACGTCGAAGAATGCCTCGCCCGACAACCGTACCACCCGTTCGCCGTTCCCGATACCGGTGTTCAGCGTGAGCGTCGTGTTGTTGCGCATGAAGATTCTGGTTCCGTCGGACAGCAGAATTTCGGACTTCCCGCGGATCGTGGAGTACTGCTGTATGCGGAGTTCCTCTTCCGCTGCGGACCGGCCGGCGAGTTGCGACAGCACGTGTCCGCCTGCGATCAGACAGACTGCGGCGGCCGCCGCAATGGTCCGACGGAGCAGTTTTCCGGAGCGTCTGGCCGACAGTCGGGGTTCCGATGCTTTTTTCGCTGTCGTACCGATCGTACGGGCCGAGAGTTCGCGCCAACCCTTTTCGACATCCGGTTCATAAGCCGCCTGCCGTGAAATGCCCTCCCACAGCCCGGTCAGCTCGCGGTAGATGCGTGCGTTGGAGCCGCTCGCAAGCCAGGCTTCGAGGCGGGCCTCCTGTTCGGGGGTGGAGGTTCGTTTCAGGCGGGCGATTATTTCATCCCAAGGTATGTCTTTGCCGATACTCATCTTATCCATAATATACAGGTAGGACACGAAAAACAGATGCAACCCTTACGCGAAAAGCCGCATATTTCAAAAAAACATACATAAAAGGACCATCTTGTCCGTTATGTAGCTGCGAATCGCTTTGAGCGCTTTGGTGATCTGTGCTTCGACCGTCTTGACCGAAATGTTCAGTTGTTCGGCGATCTCGCGGTTGGACATCTCCTCGTTACGGCTCTTCAGGAATACGTCCCGGCATTTGTCGGGCAGGGACAGGATGGCCTCTTCGATGAAATGGTTCAGCTCTTCGACCTCCATGTCGCGGTTCTCCTCGCAGCATAGTTCGACCATCACGTCGCTCAGGTATACCGAGGGACCGTTGTCGCGAAGGTAATTGATGCACCGGTTTCTAACCGACCGGAACAGATAAGCGCACAACGAACTTTTGATCCCGATCCGGGTCCGGTTCTCCCAAATGTGGATGAAGACGTTCATCACCACCTCCTCTGCCGGCTGTTCGGATTTCAGGATCAGTCTCGCATACCGGCACAAGGGAACATAATAGCTTTCGAAAAGGAGGCTGAATGCTTTTTCGTCATCCTTTTTAAGCAGTTCAAGCAACAGGCGATCGTTGAACTTTTTCAAAACGTTCGGGTATTCGGATTCGTGAATATCATCGTTTCGCTTTCCGTTCAGGCGAAGGGCAACGATACAAATATATCAAAATTTTCGTTCTTCGGGATACGAACGGGGCGAAACGGTCCACGGGCACAAGCGTAGTGCGCCCGTGGACGTTTGCTTACCGGACGCAGGCGCCCATTTGTCTGCCCGAACGGTCCGCTCCCGTCTGGTCTTTGGTGACGAGGCCGGCGTCGGCCGCGGGTACGAGCGTGTCCTTCGCCAGTGCGCTCAGTTCGCTGGCGCTCATGCCGCCCGTGACTGCCGGGTTGTCCGAACCGGTCAGGGCGATCGTGCTGGTGTGGCCGCCGTTGTCCCCGAAGGAGCCGAACATCGTCGCCGCATCGAACTGTGCTCCCTCGGCGATGCTTCCGCCGGCGTCGTAAACCGCCGCGCCGACCACCGAGTTGCGGATCACGGCCCTGGCGGCCGATTCGTTGTCGTAGCCGATATCCTCCATTCCGGCCGTCGTGGCGATGTTTCCCGCGATGACCGAGTTGTAGATCCGCACCTTCGCGTCGGCGGTGCGTATTTGGACACCTCCGCCCGTGCTCTTTCCGTCGTTCTTGTGGATGGTGCAACTGATGACGTCGAGATCGCCCGAGTTCACGTTCAGGGCGCCGCCCCGCTGGCCGCCGATGACCTTGTTCTCGTAGAAGGTGCAGTTCACAAAGGCTGCTTTGGCGGTCCACAGGCTGTAATATCCGGCGGCATCCCGGTTGTCCCCGAGGACTCCCGAACTGTTCTTGTTGAACGTGCAGTTGAAAGCGTAGGTTTCAGCCGTGATGCCTCCGCCTCCTGCCGCCTGAATGGCTGCGCTGTTACCGCCCGCCTGGTTGTTCTCGAACGTACAGTCGTACAGGTAAACTACCGAACAGTCGTTGCAGATGCCGGCTGCGGGAGCTCCGGCGCCGTTCGTCTTGTTGTCACGGATCCGGCAGCGGGTGAATCGCACCTCTGTCGCCTTTTTGAGGTATACGCCGCCGCCGTCGTGGGTCTCTGCCGTGTTGTTGGCGATGACGCAGTCCTCCAGTTCGGCTCTGGTGGCTCCCTGCACGACGAGTCCGCCGCCGTTGCGGGTCTGGCAGGCTTCTCCGTTGACCGTGGGGCCGAGTTTTGCCACCGCGACGCCATCCTGAATGTATAGTCCTTTGACTTTTACCGATTCGCCCTCTGCGAGCGGCGCGCTGATCACCATGACGTGGTAGGCATTCGCCGTTTCCGATAGTTTGCCGCTGAGAATGGTCTTGTTGATCGCCGGATCGGCGGTGGCGCCCTCCTCCGGAGCGACAGGATAGCCGCCTATGAGCGTGATGTTCTTGTCGATTTCAAACGTTTTGTTGTTGTCGTCGCCGGAGGTTTCGGTGCCCGTCAGGAATTTGGTCGGGGTATAGGTTCCGGCCGCAATGTGGATCTCTTCTCCGGCAACAGCCTCCCCGAGCGCCCATTCGAGGGTCGTGGGTTCGTCCCAATGGAGACCCGAATTGTCGGTGGAACCGTTTTCCGTCACGTAGAATTTGCGTTCGCCGGCCGGGGCTTCGGTCCCGGCGGCCTGGGTGATCGTGATCTCCCGGGCGTTCTCTTCGTCGATCCATACCACGACGACGGCGCTGCGTTCCTCCTGCGTGCGGTTCTTTTCGACGGTGATGACCATCGTGGCGTTGCCGATGCCCCACGAAGGGCTCACTTTGATGAAATCCTTGTTCGCCTGTGCCTCCCAGGGGGCTTTGGTCTTGATTTCGATGTCGTATGTTTCGGCCGTTGCCACCGCCTCGATGGTCAGGGGGCTGACCGTGAGTCCGTCGCCGGCTGCGGGACCATCGCCCGTGTCGCTGTCGGAGCAGGAGAGCATGAGTGCGGCCGAAAGTCCCGGAAGGATTGTTCCCAGTTTTCTGAAATTCATAAAAGTTTCGTGTTAAAGGTTTGACTTGCGCCGGGACGAGCGATCGTTCGGTCGCTCCGTTCCGGCTGTCGTGATGGTCGTTTTGCGGGGCCGCGGATGCGCTGGCTCCGGTGTACGGAAGTTTCGGAATCGTATCGCGGTTCTACATAGGCTCGAAGTTTTCAGATTCGTTTCATTCGGTTCGGGATGGTTTCTGCACGGCCGTCGCAGTTGCGCAAATGCCGGCAGTACCGTGGTTCGGGCGGCGATGCGGGACATTTGTTTCATGATAATGACACGAAAAATATCTGTCACCCTTACGTCCGGAAAACAAATTTGTCAATTCTCCGGTTTCCTTTTGCCGTCTCTGAGGCTGTTCGGCCGGCTGCGACCGTACGCAGGGACGCCCGGCGGGACAGTCCGACGTCATAGCCTTCGCCTGCGATCCGATACCTGCCGTCCGGGTCGGGTTCATCGGGCCGGGTATGCGCGGCATCGGCGCCGTCGGACGGTTCATGTACCTCGACAGCGTGGAGGCCGCGGCCTTTTGCGATCCGGAAGAGGCGAATCTCGCACGCAGCCGGGCCGTGCTCCGGGAGAAGTCGAGGCCGGAGGCTGCGGAGTGTACGGGTCCGGACGGCTGAAAGCAGTTGTGCGAGCCGTCGGTGCTTGCGGGGAGCCGTCCCGTCGAGATTCCCGGCTTCACGCGCGGAGCCTGGAAAAAACCGGACCGTCTGGAGTTCGCCGGTGTCCGCTGATCCGGATACGGGAACAATCCGGTTTCAAATTGCAATCGTTCGATTTTTGCGGAATTCTACGCGTCGTACGGGGGAAAGGAGAAATTATTTTTTCGTTGAGAGGCGAAATTTGCGATTTTTTCCGGTGTAATTCCAGAAAATATGTTAAAAACAGTAACTAAATTCTGCGATAATGCTTACAAATTGTACGAACGTGTTTTCCGATGCGTATTTTCGGCCGTCAGCGGTTTGAATGGACAGCGATTAACATTTTATTCAAAACGACGGGTCGATTTCGGGATATTCTTGTGATAGGGAAAGCAAAATTCCGGTTTTGACGGGCTTTTTCATCATCTTACGAATTGTTGGATAAAATCGCGGCAAAGTATTTATTAAAATTTGTTAAAATATTCGGGGGGGGGGTAGATCAATATTTTATAACGCATCTCCGGAAAAGTCGTTCCGAAATTCGGAATCCGCCGAAAACTGAAACCCGGATTTTTCTTTCTGTTTATTAGAAAGATGCGGAAACGCAACGGACGATAAACGCCGCGATATGCCGCTGTGTGCATGATTTTCTGTTAAGAATTGAAATAGGCCCCTGCTTTTTTATGTGAATCAAAATCTCTACATTTGCCGCGTAAGCAATTTAATTACATGCAAAGAATTCTACTCAAACTAAGCTTGCTTGCATTTACGGTATTCGCGATTTCCCGAAGCTCCGCGGCCGTCCGGACCGAGGGGGGGGGGGAAATCCGTCACCGTTAGCGGAGTAGTCACCTCCGCGGAGGACAAGCAACCCCTTATCGGGGTAAGTGTGATTTCCGGCCCGTCGAGCGGCGTCACGACCCTTGCGGACGGAAAGTATTCGATTCAGGTCGCCCCCGGCACCAAACTCACGTTCCAGTACATCGGTTACAAGCCCGTGGAATATCTCGTTCCGCAGGGGAAGACGAGTGTGACCTATAATCTGGAGATGCAGAGCGACGCCCAGACGCTCGACGACGTGGTCGTCATCGCCTACGGCGTGCGCAAGAAAGGCTCGATCACGGGCTCCGTGTCCACGGTCAAGGCCGAGAAGTTCGCGGATACCCCCACGGCGGCCTTCGATCAGGCGTTGCAGGGACAGGCTCCCGGTCTGTCGGTCATCTCCAATTCGGGCGAACCGAGCAAGGCGGCCGTGTTCCAGATCCGCGGAACGAACTCGATCAACTCGGGGACCTCGCCGCTCTTCATTCTGGACGGCGTGCCCATCGAGAGTTCGGATTTCAATGCGATCAACCCGGGCGATATCGAGTCCATCACGGTGCTGAAGGACGCCTCATCGACCTCGATCTACGGCGCCCGTGCCGCCAACGGCGTTGTGGTCATTACGACCAAGCGGGGGCATTCCATGGATCAGGCCCAGGTGGCGTTCCGTGCGCAGTACGGTTTCTCGCAGCTGGCGCGTGCGAAATGGAACATGATGAATACCGCCGAGCGCATCCGGTTCGAGAAAGAAGTCGGGCTGGACGCGGGCCAGGACTACGACGTGCTTTCGCGTACGGATGTAAACTGGTTGGATGCCGTTTTCAACGACAGCGCCCCGCTGCAAAGTTACGAGGTGTCGGTCAATCGCGCCACGGAAAACCTGAACTATTACGTCTCGGGCGGCTTCTACGATGCCGAGGGCATCGCCCAGAGCTCCTCGTTCCGGCGCTACACGCTGCGGGCCAATACCGATGCGAAGGTGGCCAAGTGGCTCAAGATGGGGACCAACACCATGCTGACCTACGAGGAGGCCGAACAGGCCGACGAGGGGGAACCCGCCTTGTCGAGCCCCATTTTCGCCTGCCGCCTGATGCTTCCTTACTGGAATCCCTACCGCGAGGACGGTTCGATCGCTTCGCAGGGCGACGGCAGTTGGACGGGAACGGGCGTGAATCCCCTGGAGTACATGGCGAACAATCCCGTGAAAAATAAGAAGTACAAACTGATCTCGACGATTTACGGCGAGGTGACCCCCGTCGAAAACCTCACGATTCGTGCCCAACTGGGTGTGGACTTCTCCCATTCGACGGGATTCGGGCAATCCTATCCCAGCTATATCATCAACAACGGAGACGGCAGCGCCGGACGGAGCTCCACCGACATTCTGAACCTCACGGAAACCACGACGATCAACTACCGCCTGAATATCAACGGAGATCACGATTTCAATTTCATGGTGGGGCAGGAAGGCGTGGACTATACCTCCGAAGGGTTCCAGGTTTGGACCGCCGGTCAGACGAACGACCACCTCACGAACGTATCGTCGGGCACGCGCGCTTCGAGCTGGAACGACGTCACCACGTCGTATGCCTATCTTTCGTTCTTCGGCCGTGCCGAATACAACTATCGGAACCGCTACTACGCCGACTTCTCGGTGCGCGCCGACGCTTCGTCGCGTTTCGGCAGGAACAACCGCTGGGCGGGCTTCTGGTCGTTGGGTCTGATGTGGAACGCCCGTCAGGAGCGCTTCCTGCAGAATGTCGATTGGCTGACCAACGCGCAGGTGGCTTTCAGCACCGGTACGTCGGGTAATTCCTCGATTCCGAATTTCGACCACCTGGCGCTGGTGAGCGGCGGTCCGAACTACGACGGCAGCGCCGGTACGTATCCGTCGCAGAGCGGTAATGAGAGCCTCACGTGGGAGAAGACCTGGTCCACGAACCTGGCTCTGCGTCTGGGCTTCTTCGACCGTGCGAATCTCGAAGTGGAGTTCTATAACAAGAAGACGACCGACATGCTGATGCTGGTGCCGGAGTCCTACGGAGTTACGGGCGAGGGCCAATATTGGGATAATATCGGCGCGATGGTCAACCGCGGCGTGGAGATCAACGTGAACGGCGATGTATTCCGTACGAAAAACTTCGTCTGGAATCTGAACGCCAACGTCTCTTACAACCGCAACAAGCTGACGGAGCTCTACGGCGGCGTGACGGAATACGTCAATTCGACGACGGGGCTGAAGTATCAGGTGGGCCACGAGGTCGGCGAGTACTTCTTCAACCGCTTCGCCGGCGTGAACCCCGCCAACGGCGATGCCCTCTGGTACACGAAGGACGGCGAAATCACCACCGAATACCGCGAGGAGGACAAGGTGATGACCGGCAAGTCGTACAATACCCCGTGGATGGGCGGCTTCGGCACGACGCTTTCGTGGAAAGGGATCTCGCTCTCGGCTCAATTCTCGTGGATGGCCGACCGCTGGGTCTTCAACAACGACCGCTATTTCGAGGAGAACAACGGCAACTATTCGGGCTACAACCAGTCGAAGCGGCTGTTGTACGACCGCTGGAAGCAGCCGGGCGACGTGACCGACATTCCGCGTTACGGCGTGGTGGCGCAGCAGGACGACCGTTTCCTCGAGAACTCGTCGTTCATACGTCTGAAGAACCTCACGATCTCATACTCTTTCCCGAAGGAGCTGCTGCGCAAGACCCGCTTCCTCTCGGCCGTGCGCATCTACCTGCAGGGACAGAACCTGCTGACCTTTACCGATTTCACCGGACTGGACCCCGAGTATGCGGGCAACGTCTACATCGGACAGTATCCGGCCACGCGCCAATACACGATGGGAATCGACATCACATTCTAAACTGCGACATACGATGATGATTCAGAAAATAAAAACCTATGCGGTGCTGACGGCCGCGGCGTTCACCCTTTCCTCCTGTTTGGACAAGTATCCGGAGGATTCGATTCCGTCGGACGGTGCGCTTACGACGGTCAGCGAGGTGAACGAGGCGATCATCGGCATTTACGCCTCCTTCATGAGCAGCTCCCTCTATTCCGGGAACCTGACGCTGCTTCCCGATATCCAGACCGACCTGGTCTATGGCGTGAACGGCAATACGGGCGTTTACGGCGACGTTTGGCGCTGGAACGACATTCTCTCCACCAATCCGGAGATCGAGTCGGTTTACGGAGCTCTGTACACCGTTATCAACCGCTGTAACTTCGTTCTCGACCGTGTCGATGCCGTCCGTGCGGCGACTACGGACGACGAGGAGCTGGACCTGCTGGACCAATGTTGCGGCGAAGCCTATTTCGCCCGCGCGCTGGCATACTCGGAACTGATCAAATGCTTCTGCGAAGCCTACGAGAACGACGGCAAAGACGGCGAACGTCCGGGAGTCGTGCTTACGAAGCACTACAAGGGCGACGAGCCGATGCGGCGCGCCTCGCTGGAGGACTCCTACAAGTTCGTGCTCGATGATCTCGACAAGGCTGCGGAGTTGTTGAAGCTGGAGGACGACTTCACTCCCTCGAACACCCAGCTTTACAGCACGGGGTATTTCAACGAATACACCATTTATGCCCTGCGGGCGCGCGTGTCCCTTTACATGAAAAACTGGGAGGATGCCGTGAAATACGCCACCGAGGTAATCGACAGCGGTTATTACACGCTCACCAGTTGCAATCAGTATACGACGGTCAGCGGTTCGCAGGTGAATCTGTACCAGTATATGTGGGCGATGGACGTATCGACCGAAACCATCTGGCAGATAACCTTTACGATCAACTCCTACGGCGGTGCCCTGGGAACGGTTTTCGCCAACTACGACAATACGAGCTACCGTCCCGACTACGTGCCGGCCTACTGGGTCCTTTACGATCTGTACGACAGCAACGACCTGCGTACCACGTCGATTTTCGGCGAGGTGACCACCGGTTACAGCCACGGGCTGACATGGCCGCTGCTGACCAAGTATTTCGGCAATCTGTCGTTTACGAGCAACAATATCTACGGCGTTACGATGCCCAAGGTGTTCCGCCTTTCGGAGCAATACCTGATCCGTGCCGAGGCCTATGTGCAGCAGGGCGATTACAACAGCGCCGGCAAGGACATCACCAAACTGCGGACGGCCCGTTACTCCAGCTACGGCAGCTCGACGTCCATGACTGCGGACAACGCCATGGACATCATCGAGCAGGAGCGCGTGAAGGAGCTTTACATGGAGGGTTTCCGCCTGCACGATCTCAAACGCTGGCACAAGGGCTTCGAGCGCGAGCCGCAGGAACAGTCGCTCTCCAACGGCAGCAGCCTGAAGGTCGAGGCCGACGATCCGCTGTTCGTGTGGCCGATCCCGCAGCACGAACTCGACGCTCCGGGCTCGGAGATCGAACCCAACGAAAGTAACAAATAAACATTGGGAATATGAATACGATGAATATACGATTCATGAAATATGCGGTCGTGGCTGCGGTGACAGCGTTGTCCGTCGGCTGCAAGACCGGAGATTTCACCTATACGGGTCCCGATTACCTCATGTTCGCCGACACCATGTACCGGTACGGGGTGCAGCAGAGCAACGAGATCTTCAACGTCCGGGTATCCGCTACCCGGGCGGCGGATTACGACCGCAAGGTCGGCGTGGAGATCGTCGACCGCGAGAGCAACGCCGTGGAGGGGCGTCATTTCCGGCTGCTCGCCAGCACGGTGACCATTCCTGCGGGGCGGCTCGCCGTCGATGTGCCGGTGCAGGGCATCTATGAAAATATCGGTGCGACGGATTCGCTGGGCTTCGCGCTGAACCTGATCGTGCCGGAGGATAAACAGTGGGATCACTACGGAACACGTACCAAGGTGGTGATGCAGAAAGTCTGCCCGTTCGACATCAACAATTTCACGGGTTACTGTACGGTCACCTCGACGTTCTTCATGTCGGACTTCGTGCAAAGTACCAACACCATGCGGCTGATCACTTCGGATGCGGTCGAAGGCAAGGAGAATACGGTCGTGCTGCACGACCTCCTTTACGACGGCTACGACGTGGAGATTTCGTTCGACAGCAGCGACGTGCTGGAGCCTGCTGTGAATATGGAGGAGCAGGCGTGCGGTTCGACCGGCGAGGTGATCGGATCGCTCTTCGGCGACGGCAGGGTGGTGATGTACCAGCCGACGACCTATACCTCCTATTACAGCACGTGCGAGAATTTCGTATTGCAGTATTTCACGATGATCGTGCGTAACAAGGACGGCTCGATCTACGGTTCGCTCGGAACCTATGTGAATATCATCGAGTGGATCAGCGACGCCGAGGCCGAAAAACTGAAGGAACAGGGATATTAATCATAAAAATCATACGACTATGAAAACGTTGAATGGAATGATAGGCCGGGCGATGGCCTGGACGGCGATGCTGGCGATGGCGCTGAGCGTCGGCGGTTGCTCGGACAGCGATAGCGACAACGACGGCCCGGGCGATGTGACGTTTCCCGAGAAGGATGCGATAACGGTCGATGCCGGGCAGGACCGGACTTTGACGTTCTCCGCCGATGCGGAGTGGAAACTGACCAGCAACGCCAGTTGGTGCCGTTTCGTGGACGGGGATTTCGTGCAGACCACGATCAGCGGCGAAGCGGGCGACCAGTCGGTTACGATCCGCGTTTCGGATGACAACCAAAATTCCGAGAAGGACGATGTCGCTGAGATTACAATGGCTATGGGCGGTAAGTCGCAGGTGATTTACGAGATCACGCGGCCGCGCAAGGGAGCGTCGTCCCTGATCGTGAAGGATGAGAGCGGCAAGGTGATCGATACGGAGAATCCGCTGCTCGTCAAGGGCGGGAATATCACTTCGCCGGTCCAGACGACGGTCACGCTGGAGATCGACGACGCAAGTGCCCAGCTTGGTGTTTTGACGGACAAAACCGCTTCGTGGGTGACGGTTACGGCGCTAACGGGCACGAACGACTATGTGGTCAGTTTCAAGGACGACAATGCCGACGGAAAGAACCCGAAATACGCGATCCCGGCAGAGGAGAATGCCGTAATCACTTTCGCGGCCCAGAAGAACGGCAGTACCGTCGCCGAGGTCGCCATTCCTATTTACTATGAGGGCTATGCCGAGGGCGCTTTGATCTTAGACCCCAGTTACATGAGCGTAACGGTGAGCGAAGACGGGCGGACGATGACCGGTGAAGGCGGTGTGAGCGGCAGTGAGAGCGTCGATTACGGCGGTGAACTGATTTCCACCGTTACGACCCGCAACGATGCGTTTGAGATCGTGGAGATCGCCTACACGGCGACATACGACCAGTGGGGGACTCCGACGGAGGAGAACTATGATTTCTCGGCGAACGGCGATCTGGATTGGGTCACGACTTCGAAGATCGCCGGCGAGACCGATGCCAACGTCAAGAATCGCGTCCGGCTGACGGTCAGCGAGCTTCCCGAAGGGGAGGAGCCGCGCAATGCGACGGTGATGATCTTCCCGAAGGCCGTTTACGATGAGATCAAGGACGATCTCCAGGGTAATATCATCGACAGTGAGGGGGACCAGGCGACCCACGACATCAAGTCCGCCTACAACACGTATATCATGGCCAACCTCACGCAGGGATCGGAGAGTGCGGAGCCCGAAGGAAGCGTTTCGTTCGCCGGTTACTATTACACCAGTTTCGACGGGGAGGCCATGGCGATGACTTTCGAAGAGGTCGCCGGTATGGGTGCGGGACTCGAGCCTAAGATGGAGAACATCAGCGACACTCCCGAAGGCGACGCGATCTTTTCGGACTACGGGCTTTCCGTGATGCCGAATAAGAACGTCTGGAAGGCGACCGTTCCGGCCGGAATGATGGGCGACGCGAGCAACCGCCTGGGTATCGCGGCCGTCGGCATGCCGGAAGGTGCGATGCTGGGAGAGGCTTTCCCCGTGAGCGGCATCACCGGCGAAGCGGTCTCTGCCCCGACGACGGGCGGGCAGACGGTTTCGCTCTGGAGCGTCTATATCGCTGACGGCGGGAAACCCTCCGGATATCAGGTCGTCATCATGAATCAGAACAGCGGGATTATAGAGGCTGTATGCGTGGTGGAGGTCACCGACTGATCCGCACGAATGGAAAACCGAATTGAATGAACGATATGAATCGAATGAGAAATATAGTGAGCCGCCTGTTCCTCTTCCCGCTTTGCGCACTTCTGTGGGGTGTCGTGGCATCGGGTTGTTCCGATGAGGGAGACGGGTTACAGCCGGGCAAGTACGGATACGTGCAGTTCAAGCTCTACAAACTGGCATCCTACGATAAGGATACCGGCGGGGAGACGACGCAGCGGCAGACTTCGCAGGCGTTTACCCGTGCCGGGGCGGACAAGCTGGGCGATATCCGGAAAATGGAGATCGAGCTCCGTTACGGGGAGACCAGCATCACGCAGACGCTGATCCTGAACTCTTACAATGAGGAAAACGCCGAGTTCGGCTTGCGGACCGACAAATTGCAGTTGCTCGCCGGCGAGTATCGGATCGTAGGCTACCGGCTTCTGGACAAACTGGATGAGGAGATACCGAACGCGGCGGCTCCCATCGACGAAGCGTTCACGGTCGTGGCGAACGGACTGACGGTGAAGGACCTGACGGCCGACGTGCAGGCCCGCGGCATGGTGCAGTTCCGCCTGACGAAGGAGGGGCTGCCGGAGATCGGGCGTGCTGCTGCGACGCTCGCTGCCGACGACGGGGACAAATCGTTCCTGTTCAGCAATATCGCTTTGGTGAGCGTTACTGTGAAAAACACGTTCACGCAGGACGAGATTGATTTCGAGGAGTTGAAAGTGACCTATGAGGAGCAATACGAAGAGTCGCCCTCGGCGGATGATCCCGATGACAAATACAAGGATGTCGGCACGGCCAGGTGCGATTCCGTCGTATGGCTGCCGACGGGAACGTACCGGGTAACGGCGTATACGGTTTATTCCAAATCGGGGAGCACGAAAACGGCGTTGGATACCCGTATGGGGCTTCAGGGCAAGGAGTTCACGGTCGCAGACAACGAGCTGACCGAGGATGCCGAGATTCCGGTGCAGCTTTCGGAGGAGGCCGAGAACATCAAGGACTACAAGGCGCTGCGCGAAATATGGGAGGCGCTCGACGGCAAGAACTGGAGCTACCGGGGCGAGGGCTCTCCGGCCGGCGCCAACTGGAACTTCAACAAGGAGATCGACATGTGGGGCGACCAGCCCGGCGTGGGGCTGAACAGCGAGGGGCGTGTTACGTCGCTGTCGCTGGCCGGATTCGGAGCCAAGGGCGTCGTCCCCGATGCCATCGGCCAATTGACCGAATTGCGGATCCTGTCGTTCGGTTCCCATGACGAAGAGATCGGCGGCGCGCAAGGCGGCGGTCAGCTTTTCGGTCCGAACGGTATTCATCCGGACATGACCGATGCGCAGAAACAGAAGATGCGGATGCACTACTACGATATGTTCGTGCGCCGCGATTCGCGCGAGGATCTCTCCGAAATGTTGCAGTGGGTGATCAACCGCGATCCGAAACAGAAGAAGATCGTCAAGAGCAGCCGTATCGAGCCGAAAGACGTGCCGGCAGGCAATACGACCAACGGCATTACGGCCATCTCGAAAGCCGTGATGCGGCTCAAGAATTTGCAGCAGCTCTTCATCGCCAACGCGCCGATCGAGGCCGGGGATGTCTTCACCGACTGGCAGGGCGAGAATACGGCCTACCGTGAGCAGTGGGCCGAGGAGTCGAAGAACTGGAAATGGGGCGACCTGACCGATTTGACGGATATCGAACTCTACAACAACCCGAATTTCACCGAGCTGCCGGAGTTCCTCCGGGAGCTGCCCGAACTGCAGGTGCTCAACGTGGCGTGCAACAAGGGAATCGCCGACATGGGCAGGGAGTGGCGCCGTCTCGTCATGGGCGACAACGAGACCCAGACGGCCGTGGCCGCCAAGCTTCAGATGATGTACCTGAGCTACAACAACCTGCCGGAGTTTCCCGAATCGGACGTGCTGCGGAGGATGAAGAAGCTGGGCATGATCGACTGCATCCACAGCGGTGTGAAGAAACTGCATGCTTTCGGTACGGAAATCAAGCTGGCGCAGGTGAGCCTCGACTACAACGAAATCGAGGAGATTCCCTCCGAGTTCTGCGGGTTCACGAACGAAACCGAGACGTTGAGTTTCACGCACAACAAGCTGAAGAAGATTCCCAACATCTTCGACGCCAAATCCAAATACGTGATGGGCAGCGTGGATTTCTCGAACAACCAGCTCGGCGCGACGGACGGCAAGGCGTTCGATGACGACTTCAACGGTATCAATACCAGCGAGCTCAATCTTTCGAACAACCGGATCAGCGTTTTTCCCAAGCAGCTCTTCTCGACGGGATCTCCGATCACGACGTTGAACCTGATGGCCAATATGCTGGCCGAGATCGAAGAGGGCGATCTGCAGGGCGAGAACACGCATCTGATCACCTCGATCGACCTGCGGTTCAACCGGCTCTCGGAGCTGCCCGACGATTTCCGGGCCACGACGATTCCCTACCTACAGGGTTTCGACATCAGCTACAACCGGTGCGCGAAGTTCCCGACCAACGTGCTCAACTGCTACGAGCTCCAGGCCATCGGCGTCCGCCACCAGCGCGACGAGCAGGGCAACCGCATCCTGCGCGAGTGGCCCGAGGGTATTACGAATTGTCCGAGTTTGTTGCAGTTGCAGATCGGAGGGAACGACATCCGCAAGGTCAACGAGGCGATGACCTCGAAACTGTGGATCGTCGAGGTGAAGGACAACCCGAACATCTCGCTCGACGTGTCGGCGGTCTGCTCGCTCATCCAGCAGGGAATGTGGCTGCTCATCTACGACAAGACGCAGGATATCAAAGGCTGCGATGCATTGGATATCGAGCGGTAAGGACGTATAACATAAAAACTGAATCGGATGAAATTCAAGAATAAGATAGTGTATGGTCTGGTCCTCGGTGCATTTGCGCTGGCTTCGTGCCAGAAAGACGAGGACGGGCCGACGATCTCCGGCGATTCGCTGACAGTGGACCGCGAGGAGATCCTCGTGGGTCCCGACCGCATTCACGAGACGGTTCTGGTCACGGCATCGGACGATCTCGAATGGGTTACCAGTTCTTCCAGGTTCTTCGTGTCCACGACGCCTGCCAATGGCACGGGGTCGGCCGAGGTGACGTTCGTCATCGACTCCACGCTGGAGGCGGGCTCCCGCACGGCGCAGGTCCGCATCATGAACCGCAACGACGAAAGCGAGCGGAAAATCATCAATATTACGCAGTTCGGCTATGGGAAACAGATTCTGCCCAGAAAGCCGGAGGTGCAGATCGAGAGTTCGGCGTCCTATGACGATCGTTACATCGACGCCACGATTACGACCAATGTGGCTTTCGAGGTCGATCCGGCGGTCGAGTATGAACTGGGCGAGGAACTGACGCCCGAGGACCAGGCGTCGTTGTCGGAGAGCGACCTGAAGAACTGGATCCGCATGGACGGCATAAAGATTCCCAGCGCGGAGGAACAGAATGCCGAACTGGACAGCAAGGATCGCCCGCGGTCGTTCGACATCCGGATTCCGTGGGAGATGAACACGATTCCCTATACGCGTATCGCGAAGATCAAACTGGTCCCGACCGATCCGGATGTCGAACTGGTGGATAAGGACGGCAATCCGACCGGAGAGGTATATATTACCGTGACTCAGGAATCCGCACAGCGCATTACGGACGACCGTGCGGGCGACTCGCTGGCCGTGGTGATGATCAACGAGAAGATCCAGAGCATGATTTCGTGGGATACGAGCGAGAACATGACCAACTGGGACGTGGTGACGCTTTGGGAGGAGACCGACGAGGACAAACCTTCCGAAGAGGCCGTGGGCCGCGTCCGTTCCGTGACGTTCTCGATGTTCAACCTTCAGGAAGGCGAGACTTTCCCGCGTGAGATCCGTTATCTGAAATACCTCGAATCGGTTACGCTTCAAAGCAACACCAACCGTCAGATCCGGGAGATGGACCTCGGCGAGGAGATCGGGGAACTGGAACACCTGAAGAACCTGACGGTGAATTCCTACGGTCTGAAGGGTCTGCCGGCGAACTTCGTCCGGTTGGGACAGACGTTGGAGAAACTCGATCTGGGCGCCAATAACTTCGCGAAGCTGACCGACATCACGACGGTCGTGAACAAGACCAACTTCCCGAAACTCAAGGTGCTGAAACTTTCCGGCAACCGCCGCAACGATACGACCGGCGAACTGAATACGGAAAACCGGGAAGAGCTTACCGGCGGAGAACTCGGAATGTATCAGAATCTGACTACGGACAGACAGGCGTTTATCGACCTGCTGAAGTGGGATGCGCTGGAAGAGCTCAGCTTGTCGTACGAACTCTTCGAAGGCTCCCTGCCGACCGACGAAGAGATGGCCGCCGCCGGATTCGTGACCTACAAGGAGACGCCGCAGGCGGAAGAGAAGTATCCGCTGTTGCAGGACACCTGCCGCTGGCTGCTCACCGACCGCGAGGTGGTACTTCCCGGCATGAACCGTAAGGTGAAGGGCAGCGAGGTGCTGTGCGTGCTGCCTTACGCCAAAGTATTCGCCATCAACCTGAACTTCCTGACGGGCGACGTACCCGACTGGATTCTGTTCCATCCTTATCTTCAGGAGTGGAATCCCGACTCGATGATCTTCAACCAATGGGAAGACGGCAAGGATACGCAGGGCAACTCCGTAGGTTTCGACAATGTGAAGAACAACCCGGATTTCGGATACGGATATTATTACGGAAACGGCAAGGAGGCGAACCGCAGCGAAGCGGCCTATCCGATGTACTACAACAAGTACGTGGGAGGCGGCGACGAAGGCGGCACGTGGCCCGACCAGCAGTAAAGAACGATAAAAAGCCAATGGATCTGATGAAGAGATATTATGTATATGCGGCGCTCTTCGCCTTTGCGTTGACGTCGTGCGTCAAGGAGGATCTGGAGCAGGGAACCCCTGCTCCGGCCCCCGGGACGGAAGTGAAGCTCCCGGCCGACGCCGAAGCGGGGGAGCTGCTGATCAAATTCAAACCCGAGATGTCGGATATTCTGGACCGGACGTTCACTCGGGCTACCCGTAACGGCGGCAGCGGTGTGATGACCCGTTCGGGCATTCCTTCGACCGATGAGATTCTGGATATTCTCGGCGGTTATCATTTCGAGCGTATCTTCCCGCGCGACGAGCGGAACGAGGCGCGGACCCGCGAAGCGGGGCTCCATCTGTGGTACAAGGTGAAATTCGACGAGAATGCCGATTTGCATGAAGCTGCCCGCAGGCTGAGCCTGCTGGGAGAAATCTCCGCCGTGCAGGGCAACCACCGGATCAAGCGCGCCTACGACGCCAAGCGGCTGAAAACCTACATGAGCAACGCCGCCGCACAGCGCCTCTCCGCGACGCGCGCTGCCGAGGACGACATCGACTTTTCGGGGCTGGGACTGCCGTTCGAAGCCGATCCCGCGCTGAAGTACCAGTGGCATTACAACAATACGGGCGACTATTCGTTCAAGGAGAACAATCCGGACGCGAAGGTCGTCGCCGGTTGCGACGTCAATTGCGTGGAGGCGTGGAAGATGTGCACGGGCGATCCTTCGATCGTCGTCGCCGTGCTCGACGAGGGTGTGATGTACACCCACCCCGACCTGGAGGCCAATATGTGGAAGAACGACGGCGAGGTGCTCAATGCCGGCAAAGACGCCGACGGCAACGGCTATGAGGACGACGTTTACGGCTACAATTTCGTGGAGGACACGGGCCTGATTTCCTGGACGGGCGAGGGCAACACGGGCCACGGCACGCATGTCGCCGGAACCATCGCCGCCGTCAACGGCAACGGCCGGGGCGTCTGCGGCATCGCCGGCGGACACGACGGCAGCGGCAGCGGTGTGAAGATCATGTCGTGTCAGGTCTTTGCGGGCGACATGAGCTCCACGCTGGACCAGGAGGCCAAAGCGATCAAGTATGCGGCCGACAACGGCGCGGTCATCCTGCAATGCAGTTGGGGATATATCTCGGCCGATGCCAACCAGGCGATCTTCGGCACCGTGCTGGGCCCCGCCACCGAGGAGGAGTGGGAAGCGACCTATCCGCTGGAGAAAGAGGCGCTGGACTACTTCATCCAAAATGCCGGATCGCCCAACGGTGTTATCGAGGGCGGCATTGCGGTCTTCGCCGCAGGCAACGAGTACGCCGCCACCCCCTCCTTCCCGGGAGCCTATTCCAAGTGCGTGACCGTCGGAGCGCTGGATGCAGGGTTCACTCCCTCGAGCTTTACGAACTACGGTGTCGGGGTGGACGTGAGCGCTCCGGGCGGCGACATGGAGTACTACGGCAAGGTTGGCGAGGAGGATCCCGAAGGGTGGCTCGACGAAGGCGGTACGCCCGTCATGGGCTACGGCTCGGTCCTTTCCACGTGGTTCATCGACGGCCAGCCGGCTTATGGCTATATGGATGGCACCTCGATGGCCTGCCCGCATGTGTCGGGTGTGGCGGCGCTGGGATTGTCGTATGCCGTGCAGAAGCGGCGCCATTTCAAGGCCGACGAATTCGTTTCCCTGCTGAAGCAGTCGGTTAAGGAGATCGACGACACCTACCTGAAAGGCAACAAACTCTACTACTACACTCACAACTATGCGAGCGCTCCGGCTACCAAGATGGCTTTGGCCGATTACCGCGGTAAGATGGGTACGGGTATGGTCGATGCGGGGAAGCTGCTGAAAGCGGTCGAGGGGGCCGGTTTGGAGATGAAGCTCCCGAACATGTACGTCTCGACGGACGGATCGGCGACGCTCGATCTGGCGTTCTACTTCGAGAACGGCCGCAACCTGACCTATACGGTCTCGGTGGCCGATGCGCAGATCGCCGAAGCGTCGGTTTCCGGAACGATGCTGACGGTCGGAGGCGTGGCTGCCGGATCGACGAAAATCACCGTCAAACCCTCCGCCGGACAGGAGCAGACGATGATCGTCACCGTGCGGAAAAATGCCGGCGACAGCGGTTGGATGTAGAATTGAATGGCCTGTGAAGCGGATTCGAAAGATATGGCTTGTCGCGGCCCTTTGCTCGGCGGCCGCGATGTCCTCTGCGGGTTTTGCACAGGGACTTCCCGACCGCTCCGAGGCAACCGTCGATTCGCTGCTTGATCCTCCGCTCGCCGCGGTCCGGCCGTTGCGCTTCGAACGCGCGACGGCCGATCTGGGGACACTCCGCGAGGAGGATGCCCCCGTACGCCGGCGTTTCGTTTTCAAGAACCGGAGCGACGAAACGATTGCCATCGTCCGGGTCAGCGTCGGGTGCAGGTGTCTCGCGGCCGAGTGGCCGAAGGGCGGCATCGCCCCCGGAGCCGAAGGTGCGGTCGAGCTGACGTACGACCCCGAGAACCATCCGGGACGGATCGACGTAAGTGCTTTCGTCTATGTATCGGGACCGGACCGCAAGCCCGCTGCGCGGCTGACGTTCACGGGCGAAGTACTGCCTGCGGCGAATCCCTGGGCGCGCTTCCCGCATGCGATGGGGGCGTTGCGGCTCAAACAGAAGGGCGCGGAGTTCCGCGGACTGGAATCCGGAGCGAAGGCTACGGAACGTATCCTCTGCGGCAATGCCGGCGAGCGGCCGTTGCGGTTGTCGGCGGAGCTGATTCCCGATTTCGCGGCGTTCCGCACGGAGCCGGAAACGATTCCGCCGGGCGGCGAGGCCGACATCGTGATTACGGTTGACGCCTCGGAAATTCCTCCCGCGCGGGAAACGGATTTCTCGTTTCCCGTCATCGTCGCAGGCGTGGACGGAAGGCCGTCGGAGAGAACCCTGACCGTCAAGATAAATCGAAAAAACAAGAACATAACAGACTGAATGATATGAAACATCTTTTTAAGATCGCCCTGCTGGCCTCCTGCCTGCTCTGTTTCGCCGCGTGCGACGATGACGAATCCCGGACTCCGGAGATCGAGGTCACCCCGGCCTATCTGAACGGGACCTGGACGCTCGCCGAGTGGAACGGGGCGCCCCTGGCCGACGGACTTTACCTCTACATTACGTTCAACCGCCGGGAGAGGACCTATGAAATGTACCACAATTTCGACAGCATGTACGCCCGGCTCGTCACCGGTTCGTTCAATGTCGAAGAGGACAAGGAACTGGGCTATGTCATCAGCGGCGACTACGATTACGAGAACGGCGACTGGACCCGCGAATACGTCGTCTCCGATCGGCTCGAGGACGCGATGACATGGACGGCGAAGGACGATGCCGGAGACGTGCACCGTTTCGTCCGCTGCGAGAAGGTTCCCGACGAGATCGTGGACGAAGCGAAATCCGATACGGAGGCAGACGCTGTAAAGTTATCCGTCATTTTCTGACGATGCTCCCGACTCCGTGGGGGGGGGAATCCCC
Organism: Alistipes dispar; assembly: GCF_006542685.1. Taxonomy (NCBI): domain Bacteria; kingdom Pseudomonadati; phylum Bacteroidota; class Bacteroidia; order Bacteroidales; family Rikenellaceae; genus Alistipes; species Alistipes dispar. Next base: position 2,652,611 of record NZ_AP019736.1, read on the forward strand.
GGTGTCGGGAGTTTTTGAATCCGAAGTTCCCCCCTAAAAAAAATGTTCCTATGAAAAAGTTTTTACTTTCGATGGCATCGTTGATGCTCCTGTTGGGAGGAGCCTGCAACGATGACAACGGCGAGGGGGGGGTAAAAATCCTCCTTCCATCGAGGTAGGTGAGGTTTCGTTCTCCGAACAGGACGGCACGGCCAAAGTCGAGGTCCGTCCCTCCGAAAACACCGAGACCTGGTATTGGAAATGCGTTCCGGCCGGGGAGGAGGCCGATTACGAATCGGTGACCGGAAACGAGGCGACGACGCTCGACCTGACCGTGACGGTGGATGTGGACTACGTCGTTTCGGTCTATGCCGAGAATGCGGACGGGAAAAGCGATGTCGTCACGAAAGATTTTAAGATCAGCTCGGCAGAGCTGAAGGGCGAACTGGTGGAACTCACGGTGAAGAACCTGACGGCTTTTTCGCTGGACGTGGATGTGAAGAAGAGCATCAAGTGCTCCAAATACGTGATCACAGCCATGCAGAAGAATTCTTATAACGAAGAGTACTTCATCCAGTCGGCCGAAACGTCGCTGAGTCCGAATCCGGATTATCCGATGCAGCCGTTCAACTGGAGCGACAAGAGTGCGACGTTCACCGAACATACGTTGGTCAAGAATAGGATGGCGGATGATCCCGAGAGCGAAGGCGTTAAGCTCACTTCGAGCGAAGACGACGATATGAACAAGATGGTGGTTTGCGTTTATGCGTTGCCTGCAGGCGACGGGCAGGCTGAAGTCTTTACTCAGGATTTCACCGTTCCGGAACCCTCCGATTACGACGGTTCGATCGAGGTGCAGATCGACATCGCCGACGAGGACATCACGCTGACGTCGGTGGCTGCGACCATCACGGCGGGCGCGGGCTGCAAAAAGATTTTCACTTCCCTGATCGGGGCGTCGGATTACGATCCTTTCGACGAGATCACCGACGAGGCGAAGCGGAAGGAACTGCTCACGGTACTCGGCAACAATCGGCAGGTGCTTCCCTATACGGAGCCTTACAAGGTGGATTTCACGCATAACATGACGCCTAATACGACGTGGCGACTTTATGCCGTACCTATCGCCGAGGACGGTACGATCGGCAAGGTGACCTACGAGGACTTCACGACGAAGAAGCCGGTCTTCGATGGTACGGGCGAGATCGTTTCCGCCGAACTCTCCCAGACGACTCCCGAGGCCATCGAGTTGAAACTGACGACGAGCGGCGACGTCGAGAAGGTGCGCATCTTCTGCTGGTCGTATAACGAGTGCTACAATATCGTCGGCGACCCGGCCGAACTGGAGTGGGCGATATACGACCGAGAGAACAATGCGTCGTGGACGGACGAGTATGCGAAGGATGAGTTTTCCGGAACGCTGTCTCTGAGCATTCTGCATCCCGGAGACGATTACTGCATCTACGGGGCCACGGTCGATGCGAAGGGCAACGTGAGCTATCCGGTGAACCTGGTGCAGCTCGCCGGGGGAAGCGAGGACAAAGATGCGATGTTCAAGACGATGCCCGAAGAGCAGGAGGAGATCGTAGTGAAGTTCGACGGCACGGGCGAAGCGACGCTCAAAGTTACGGAGACCGAGAAAGACGAATATTCGACGAATATCGAATACACCGTGACCAAAGGCGCCAATACGGTCAAGGCCTACCGTATCCGCACGGCCAGCACGGCCTACGAGGAGACGCTCGAGGAGGATTTGAAAACGGCTTTTGCCGACTATCCCAACTCGATTTCGGGTTCCTACAAAGAGCTGACGTTCGCCGACGGCGATACGGAGTCGGAGACGCTGGAATATCTGACGAACTACGATTCCGAATGGGGTGGCAATATCGTCGCGATCGTGACGGTGGACAAGGATGGCAAGCTGAAGATCGCGGATTACTACCTGGCCGGAACAGGCGACAAGGAATAAGGTCGTTTGGCTGTTTTGCAATTCTATCGTTTCCGTTCGGACATGGTTCCGAACGGGAATTTTAGAAAAGTTTGAAATCAATACCAGTGGACATTTCTTGCCATAGAGTTATAAAACGAATCTACTGCGAACCGACCGTGTCCGGAAAATAAAAAGTTCATGATAATCGGAAAGAGCGATTGTTCCGGTCGCTCTTTCCGATTTTATTCTTCGTCGTCGTTTCTGAGTTGCAAGACTTGTCTTGCATTCGATGGCGATACAACTAACGCCCGTTTTCCGCTCGAATCGTTCGCGGGCCACGTTGTCCTTTTCATACCATGCCCCGAACTGCATTTTCCTGCACTTCCGGGAAAAGAAAAAAGCCTTGCAAATGTTTTATTTACAAGGCTTTTCGCTTTTTTTGTCATGATGTCTTGCGGTGCGTAGGGGACTCGAACCCCTGACCCCGTGCGTGACAGGCACGTATTCTAACCGGCTGAACTAACGCACCGTTTTTCGGTATTGCGAGTGCAAAGATAGTCGAATTTTTTGAATCGGCAATGTTTTTTACGGTTTTTTGAAGAAAGAAAATTGTACGCTTCCGTAACTTCTTAATTGCCAGAAACAGGCATTGTCCGAAAAGTCCGCTTTCTTCGAGTGTTCGAAGATCAGCAGCCCTCCGCTGCGCAGGCGGTCGCCTTCGAGCGTCAACCGTACGATCTCTTCGCTGCCCTCCAGATCGTAGGGGGCGTCGGAAAACACGATATCGAACTGCTTGTTGCAGTTTTTCAGGTAGAGGAACGCGTTCGCCTTGACGGCGTGGAGGCTGCCGATGCCCAGTTGCGCGGCCGTCTGCCGGATGAAGTTGTAGTGCACCGGGTTGATCTCCACGGCCGTGACGCTGCGGGCTCCCCGCGAGGCGAACTCGTAGCTGATCGAGCCGGTCCCGGCGAAGAGGTCCAATACGTCGCACTCCTCGAAATCCACGAGGTTTCCCAGCACGTTGAAGAGGTTCTCCTTGGCGAAGTCCGTCGTCGGACGCGCTCTGAGGTTGCGGGGCGGATTGATCGCCCGGCCCTTGTATTTGCCGCTGATTATTCGCATACGACCTTCCTGAACCGTTTTCCGAGCAATTTGCGCAGTGCCTTCGGATCGTCGCCCGCTGCGAGGAGCGTGTAGCCGCGCAACGGGAATACGGCGTCGAGCCGTTCGGCGAGGTAGCGGATCTCGGCTTCGTCTGCCGCCGCGATGACTTCGGCCGCCCGGAGTCGTCCGTCGTCGTACACCTTTATATAAAGCAGTCCCGCCCGCCGGCAGAGCCATACGGTGTTTCCATCCGCCGCGGGACGGTGCAGCAGCGGGGTGGTGAAACGCAATGGCCGTCCGCCAGCCGCCTCGGCTGCCTGCCGCAGCGCTTCGCCCGGCAGGGCCATGACGGCCACGATCTCCTCCTCCGCATCGCTGCATACGGTCTCCTCGCCGCTGAGAGCTGGCATTCCGTTCGCGGCGAGCAGTGCCGCCGCGCGCTCCCCGGCGAAGTATTCTACGGGTACGAGCATCGTGCGCGGCGTCAGCACCTCCGCTTCGATCCGCTCCGCCTCTGCGGGGAATGCCGGAGGTGCGGCCACCGAAAAAGAGTGTCCATCCAACGATTGCTGAATGGACACCTTGTAGCCGGGTTGCGGCGTATCAGTCTTCCCAGTTGCCCGCTTCATTGTTGGCCGACTCCATGGAACCGAACTTGACGCCGGGGTAGCGGTTGAAGATATTTTCCTCCTCGTCGATCAGGTTGATGATCTCCTGACGATAGGCTACCGTGTCGAGGAACATCTTGTAGGGAGCGCGGCACTCGACGATCGGCACGACGACGTTCGATGCGGTCGTATAGCCGGCCTCCATGATGAACTGCGCCTTGTCGTCCGTTCCCGGAATGTAGCGCAACTGCTTGACTTGCTCGACGGAGAGTTTTTTGGGCGAGAAGATCGTGTCGATCACGGCGATCTTGAATTTTTCGATATTCTTCTTGCCGCTCTTCTTCAGCATGGCCATACCCACCGAGTCATCTTCGTCCACAAGCTTGCGCTCCAGCTCGAGCGTATCGGTCAGGATGAAGGCCTCGAGCGAATCGAACGTACTCGTGAAGTGCTGATACTTCGACTTGAAGGAACGCTGTGCGGTGCGGATGTCCTTGATGCGCTCGATGACGGCGGCTTTCTTCGCAGCGAGTTCCTTGTTGAAATTAAGCGGGGTCGAGATCTGGACGTAGATGATGTAGACGAGCGCTACGATGACTACGCCGAGAATGATTTGAAAAATTCTTTTCATTTTATAAATAAATATTTGTTATTAATTTTGTGCAGCAAATAACCGACCGCATGTTCAGTACACGTATCGCGACCCAAATTTACGCCAAAATTTGTTTCGAAACAACTCCCGGACAAAAAAAAATCGTAGAAAAATTGTCCGAGTACCTCGCTGACGACGATTTTTCGCGGATTTTCGTGCTCAACGGATATGCCGGAACAGGCAAGACGACGCTCGTCGCGGCAGTGGTCGGGGCGCTTAAGGATTTGGGTATCAAACCGGTCCTGCTCGCTCCTACGGGGCGTGCGGCCAAGGTGCTGGCACAGTATGCCGGCGAGAAGGCCCTTACGATTCACAAGCGCATCTACCGCCAGCGCACCAATGCCGACTACGAATCGAAATTTTCGCTGAACCTCAATCCCGAACGCGGAGCGGTCTTCATCGTGGACGAGGCGTCGATGCTCTCCGACGGCGCGTCGGACGGGGCGCTGTTCGGCAGCGGTTCGCTGCTGGCGGATCTGGTGCAGTACGTCCGCAACGGCCGCGGCTGCCGCCTGGTGCTGGTCGGCGACAGTGCGCAGTTGCCGCCCGTGGGGAGCGACTTCAGTCCGGCGCTCGACCCTGCGTCGCTGTCCGCCTACGGCGAGGTGGTTTACGGCACGATGGACGAGGTGGTGCGCCAGGAGGCCAGCTCGGGCATCCTGTTCAATGCGACGCTGGTGCGCTGCATGCTCGAGAACGGCATTTACGAGATTCCGCGCTTCGGGATGGATTTTCCGGACGTCGAGGCGGTCGGGGGCGGCGAGTTTCTCGAAAAGTTGCAGGACTGCTATGCGCGGTACGGCCGCGACGAGGTGATCGTCGTCACGCGGTCGAACAAGCGCGCCAACCGTTACAACGAAGGCATCCGCTGCAACGTGCTTTCGGCCGAGGAGGAGATCGAGAGCGGCGATATGCTGATGGTGGTCAAGAATAACTACTACTTTCCCGAACATGCCGAGGACTGTCCGATGAACTTCATCGCCAACGGCGACATCGCACGGCTGCGGCGGCTGCGCCGCTTCGAGGATTTCTACGGCTTCCGTTTCGCCGAGGCGGTGCTCGAATTTCCCGACTACGACACGGAGCTTCAGTGCAAGATTCTGCTCGATACGATCACGTCGGAATCCCCGTCGCTCACGCGCGAGGAGTCCTCGCGGCTCTTCTGCGAGGTCGAGAAGGACTACCTCGACATCAAAAGCCGTCTGAAACGCTTCCGGGAGATACGTGAAAATCCGCACTTCAACGCCGTGCAGGTGAAATTCGCCTATGCCGTCACCTGCCACAAGGCGCAGGGCGGGCAGTGGCGCGCCGTCTTCGTGGACCGCTGCCTGTTCGGCGACGAGCCGATGACGCGCGACATGCTGCGATGGCTCTATACGGCGCTCACGCGCGCCACGGACAAACTCTATCTCGTGAATTTCGACGAACGATTCTATGAATAGCGAACTCCACCCGCTCGAACCCTTCCTGCCCGGGAACGCGCGGATTCTCATGCTGGGCAGTTTTCCGCCCAAGCGTATCCGCTGGTCGATGGAATTTTTCTACCCCAATCTGCAAAACGACATGTGGCGGATCGTGGGCTACCTCGCCACGGGTGACAAACAGCACTTCCTCCTGCCGGGCGGCCGGCGGTTCGACCGCGGCCGCATCGAGGCGTTCTGCCGCGAACGGGGGATTGCGCTTTACGATACGGCTGTCGAGGTCGTTCGGCTGAAAGACAATGCGTCGGATAATTTTCTTCAAGTGGTGCGCGAGGTCGATCTGGCGGCCTTGCTGGCGCGCATTCCCGCCTGCCGGGCCATCGTGACGACGGGTCAGAAGGCCACCGATACGCTCCGTGCGCTGACCGGCTGCGACAGCCCCGCCGTGGGGGAGTCCGTAGCGGTGCACTATGCGGGCCGCGACCTGCGTCTCTGGCGCATGCCCTCCTCGTCGCGGGCTTACCCGCGTCCGGTCGAGTGGAAAGCCGAATTTTACCGCCGCGTTTTCGCCGAGAACGGCATTATCTGATCCGCTGATCCGTCCGTTTCGGGCAGCCGCTCGCGGGCGGGAAACGCCTGCCGGTGTTTCCGTCTGTTTCTGGATTTCCGGCCGTCCCTCCCCGTTCGGATCGGCCGGTCGCTTTCCCTTTTGCGGATTCTTTTCCGCAGCGGCCGCCGGAGACCCGGGCCGAAAAATTTGGCCTCCGCCTTTTGCACGACTGCCGAAAAACCGTTATCTTTGTTGGATAATTCATACAATATTTTATTGTGGTTTCGGAGAAGAAAATTGAAAAAAAATACGTCGAAACGCCCCTGATGAAGCAGTATTACTCCATCAAGGCCGTGCATCCCGACGCCATTCTGCTCTTCCGTGTGGGCGACTTTTACGAAACGTTCGGCGATGACGCGATCAAGGCCAGCGGCATTCTGGGCATCACGCTCACGCGCCGTGCGAACGGTGCGGCGACCTACGTGGAGCTGGCGGGATTTCCCTACCATGCCATCGACACCTACCTGCCGAAACTTGTCCGGGCAGGCGAACGCGTGGCGATCTGCGAGCAGCTCGAAGACCCCAAGCTGGTCAAGGGACTGGTCAAGCGCGGTGTCATCGAACTGGTGACGCCGGGCATCGTTCTGGGTGACAACATTCTGGCCAACAAGGAGAACAACTATATCGCCTCGGTCTATTTCGGCCGTCGGGCGACGGGCGTGGCGTTTCTCGACATCTCGACCGGGGAGTTCTACGTGGCCGAGGGCACGGACAGTTACGCGGACAAGCTCATCTCCAATCTTCAGCCCAAAGAGGTGATCTACCAGCGCGGCTACGAGGACCGTTTCGCCGACGCTTTCGGGTCGCGGCTCTACACCTACCGTCTCGACGAGTGGGTCTTCTCGGAGGAGGTCAATCGCGGGAAACTTTGCAGGCAGTTCGGGACCAAGTCGCTGAAAGGTTTCGGCGTGGACCACTTCACGAGCGGCATTTCGGCCGCCGGGGCCATTCTCTACTACCTCGAGTTCACCGAGCACCGCGAGACGGGACACATTACCTCGCTCTCGCGCATCGACGAGGACGATTACGTGTGGGTCGATAAGTTCACGATCCGCAACCTGGAGCTCTTCTCCTCGAACGGCGCACGCGAGAAGTGCAGCTTCGCCGACGTCATCGACCGCACGCTGACGCCGATGGGCGGCCGTCTGCTGAAGCGGTGGATCGCCATGCCGATCAAGGACCCGGCGAAGATCAACGAGCGGCTCGACGTCGTGGAGCGCTTCACGAAGGAGGCCGACCTGGCGGACGCCGTGCGCGAGCAGGTGGCGATGGTGGGCGATCTGGAACGTATTGCGTCGCGTATCGCTGCGCAGCGCGTCACGCCGCGCGAACTGGTGCAGCTCAAAAATTCGCTCGCGGCGATCGAGACGCTCAAGGCCGCGCTCGAATCCACGGACGACGACCGGTTGCATGCGCTGGCTGCGGGCATCGACCCGCTGGCCGGGGTCCGCGAACGCATCGCCCGCGAAATCTATCCCGATCCGCAGAACAACCAGATTCAGAAGGGAGGGGTCATCGCCGACGGCGTAGATCCCGAACTGGACGACCTGCGCCGCATCGCGCTCCACGGCAAGGACTACCTTTCGCGCATCCAGCAGCGCGAGAGCGAGGCAACGGGCATCCCGTCGCTCAAGATCAGCTACAACAACGTCTTCGGCTACTACATCGAGGTCCGCAATGCCCACAGGGACAAGGTCCCCGCGACGTGGATACGCAAACAGACGCTGGCCAATGCCGAGCGTTACATCACCGAGGAGCTCAAGGAGTACGAGGAGAAGATTCTCGGCGCCGAGGAGAAGATGCTCGTTCTCGAGCAGCGCATCTATGCCGACATCATGGCCTTCATCTGTTCGTCGCTCCAGCCGATGCTGCACGACGCGGCTGTCGTGGCGCGCATCGACTGCCTGCAATCCTTCGCGCGGCTGGCCTGCGAGCGGCGCTACGTACGTCCGGTGCTCGACGACGGCAAGCGCATCGACATCCGTTCGGGACGCCATCCGGTCATCGAAACGCTGATGCCCGTGGGGGAGGAGTACGTCCCCAATGACGTCATGCTCGACGACCGGCAGCAGCAGATCATGATGATTACCGGTCCCAACATGTCGGGTAAATCGGCTCTGCTGCGGCAGACGGCGCTCATCATCCTCATGGCACAGATGGGCTCGTTCGTACCCGCCGCCTCGGCGCATATCGGCGTCGTGGACAAGATTTTTACGCGCGTCGGCGCATCGGACAACATTTCGCAGGGCGAATCCACCTTCATGGTCGAGATGCTCGAGTCGGCCAGCATTCTCAATAACATTTCGGACCGCAGCATCGTCCTGCTGGACGAGATCGGCCGCGGCACTTCGACCTACGACGGCATTTCGATCGCCTGGGCGATGGTCGAATACCTGCACAACCATCCGACGGCGCACGCCAAAACACTCTTCGCCACGCACTACCACGAGCTGAACGAAATGGAACAGATGTGTCCGCGCGTGAAGAACTACCATGTCGCCGTCAAGGAGATGGGCAACCAGATCGTCTTCCTGCGCAAGCTCGAGCGGGGCGGCACGGAGCATTCGTTCGGTATCCACGTGGCGCGCATGGCCGGAATGCCGCAGTCGGTCGTGGCGCGTGCCGACGAGATTCTGCGCAACCTCGAGCAGGTATATGGTTCGAACGAGATCGTCCCGAGCCGCAGTCTCAAGGATCGCGGAAAGAAACCCTCGGCGCAGGCCGTGAAGGAAGCCGCCGAGAGCGGTGTGCCGCAGAACATGCAGCTTTCCATGTTCCGGCTGGACGATCCCGTGCTGGTGCAGATCCGCGACCAGATCAAGGGGTTGGACATCAATGCCCTGACGCCGATCGAGGCACTCAACAAACTCAACGAGATCAAGAAGATCGCAGGTATCTGACCCGGTGCGGGTTCCGGATGCCGTTATCCGGACAAGACGAAAGAGGAGGTTCGCCCTTTGCGGGGACCTCCTGTTTTCGTCAATGGATCGGGGAGCCTCTGTCAGTTCCGGTCGATGAGCGACCGGATATTCTGGATGAGCATCGCTACGGCCACCGAGTTGAATCCGCCTTCGGGGATGATGACGTCGGCGTATTTCTTCGACGGTTCGACGAACTCCTCGTGCATGGGTTTGACGGTCGAGGTGTACTGCGTGATGACCGACTGCATCGTGCGGCCGCGTTCGCAGACGTCGCGCAGGATACGCCGCGCCAGCCGAATGTCCGCATCGGTGTCCACATAGACCTTGATATCCATCAGGTCGCGCAGCTCCCGGTTCTCGAAGATCAGGATGCCGTCCACGATAATCACCTTCGACGGCTTGACCAGCACGGTTTCCGGCAGCCGGTCGTGGTCCACGAACGAGTACACCGGGTGTTCGATCGGTACGTTCTCCTTGAGCGCCTTGATATGGTCCACCATCATCTGCGTGTCGAACGCCTGCGGATGGTCGTAGTTGAGTTTCGTGCGCTCCTCGTACGTCAGTTCGGGGTGGGCCTTGTAGTAGAAGTCGTGGCACAGCGTGGCGACGTCGTCGCCACGGAAAGCTTCCTGCAGACGTTTTACGAGCGTCGATTTTCCCGAGCCGGTTCCTCCGGCCACACCGATTACGGTTACTTTCATGGTTTTATGGATTGGGTTTGGCTGTTTTCCTTTCGTTTCTCCGTTCCGTGCCGCAGAAGCCGCTCACGCCTGCCGCCCGGTACGAAAAAAGGATCGCCCTCCCTTTCTGTCGGGGCAATCCTTTCTCCGTTGGGCCGCCTTATGCGTCGATATTCGCGTAATGGGCGTTGCGTTCGATGAATTCGCGGCGGGGCGGCACGTCGTCGCCCATGAGCATCGAGAAGATGCGGTCCGCCTCGGCGGCGTTCTCGATGTTCACCTGGCGCAGGATGCGCGTGTCGGGGTTCATCGTCGTCTCCCACAACTGGTGGGCGTTCATCTCGCCGAGACCTTTGTAACGCTGCACGTGCGCGCCCTTGCCGAATTCGGAGGTGATCTCGTCGCGTTCCTTCTCGGTCCAGCAGTAACGCTCCTGCTTGCCCTTCTTCACGAGATAGAGCGGCGGAGTGGCGATGTAAACGTGGCCGTTCTCTATGAGCTCCTTCATCTTGCGGAAGAAGAAGGTGAGCATCAGCGTGGCGATGTGGCTTCCGTCCACGTCGGCATCGGTCATGATGATGATCTTGTCGTAGCGCAGTCCTTCGAGGTTGAGCGCCTTGGAATCCTCCTCCGTGCCGATCTTGACGCCCAGCGCCAGGAACATGTTCTTGATCTCCTCGTTCTCCCACATTTTGTGCTCCTGTGCCTTCTCGATGTTGAGAATCTTGCCGCGCAGCGGCATGATGGCCTGGAAGTTGCGGTCACGGCCCGACTTGGCCGTACCGCCTGCCGAGTCGCCCTCGACGAAGAAGATCTCGGCCACCGACCTGTCGCGGCTCGTGCAGTCGGCCAGCTTGCCCGGGAGTCCCGACCCCGAGAGCACCGTCTTACGCTGCACCAGCTCGCGGGCGTGGCGGGCGGCGTGGCGGGCCGTGGCGGCCAGAATCACCTTCTGCACGATCGCCTTGGCGTCTTTCGGGTTTTCCTCGAGGTAGTCGCCCAGCGCCGAGGCCATGGCCTGATCGACCGCAGCGGCCACTTCGTCGTTGCCCAGCTTGGTCTTGGTCTGTCCCTCGAACTGCGGTTCGGCCACCTTCACCGAGACGACTGCCGTCAGTCCCTCGCGGAAGTCGTCGCCGTTGATGTCGAACTTCAGCTTGGCGAGCATTCCCGAGTCCTCGGCGTATTTCTTGAGCGTGCGCGTCAGCGCGCGGCGGAATCCCGTCAGGTGCGTGCCGCCTTCGATGGTGTTGATGTTGTTCACGTAGGAGTGTACGTTCTCCGAGAAGGAGTCGTTGTACTGCATGGCCACTTCGACCGGAACGCCGTTCTTCTCGGTGTCGAGGTAGATGATCTGCTCGATGATCGGCGTGCCGCGCGTGGCGTCGAGGTACTGGACGAACTCCTTGAGGCCCTCTTCCGAATAGAAGTGGTCCTCGTGCGTCTTGCCCTCCTCGTCCGGCCGGCGGTCGTAGAGGTTCAGGTGGATGCCCTTGTTCAGGAATGCCAGCTCGCGCAGGCGGTTGGCCAGAATCTCGTATTTGTAGATCGTTGTGTGGGTGAATATCTCGCCGTCGGGCTTGAACGTCACGATCGTTCCGCGGTCCGTGCATTCGCCGACGATTTCGACCTGCGACGTGGGTTTTCCCTTGCTGTACGTCTGGCGGAAAATCTTGCCGTCGCGGTGGATTTCGGCGATGAGCAGCGTCGAGAGCGCGTTCACGCACGAGACGCCCACGCCGTGCAGACCTCCCGAGACCTTGTAGCTGCCCTTGTCGAACTTGCCTCCGGCGTGCAGCACCGTCAGCACGACTTCGAGCGCCGACTTGCCCTCTTTCTCGTGGAAGTCCGTCGGGATACCCCGGCCGTTGTCCTTGACGGTGATCGAGTTGTCCTCGTTGATCGTCACGTCTATATCGGTGCAGTATCCGGCCAGCGCCTCGTCGATCGAGTTGTCCACGACCTCGTAGACGAGGTGGTGGAGACCCTTCTCGCCGATGTCGCCGATATACATGGCCGGGCGTTTGCGCACCGCTTCGAGGCCCTCGAGGACCTGGATGTTCGACGCGGAATACGCCTCTTCCTGTTTCTTAACGTTTTCTTGTTCGGTACTCATCGTTGTCGTTTAAATATCGTACAAATATACGGATTTTTTCCGGATTGCGCAACCCGGGGCCGCGGATCGGCGCCGCTTCCGGCCGCGGGGCGGCGCGTGCCTATCCCAGCTCCTCTTCGAGGTTCACTTCGCGGATCTTGCCCTGCGCGAAGAGAATGGCGCGGGCGGGGTAGTTCTCTATGAGGGCCGTGTTGTGCGTGGACATGACCACGGCGCATCCCCGTGCGGCGATCTGCCGGAAAAGCTGCATGATGCCGTCGGCCGTCACCGGATCGAGGTTGCCCGTCGGTTCGTCGGCCAGCAGCACCTCGGGGTCGTTCAGCAGCGCGCGGGCGATGACCAGGCGCTGCTGTTCGCCGCCCGAAAGCTCGAAGGGCATCTTGTAGCTCTTGTGTCCCAGCTGCACGACTTCGAGCACCTTGTCGATGCGTTCGCGGATCTCCTGCTCGCGTTTCCAGCCCGTGGCCTTGAGCACGTAGTGCAGGTTCATGAAGACGTTGCGGTCCGTGAGCAACTGGTAGTCCTGGAAGACGATGCCGATGCGGCGGCGCAGGTAGGGAATGTCCCGCCGGCGCAGGCGGCGCAGGTCGAATCCCGCCACGCGCCCGCGGCCCGAGAGCAACTGCACCTCGGCGTAGAGCGTTTTGAGCAGCGTGCTCTTGCCGCTTCCGACCCGTCCGATCAGGAAGACGAATTCGCCCGGGGCCACCGTGAGATTGACCTCCGAGAGGACCATTTCGCCCTGCCGGATGAGTTTCTCCTCCGAGCGGCTGCCGAAGGGATCGTCCGCGTGGTAGATGGCTGCGTCCCGCAGTTCGACCACGTATCTGTCTTTAGTCATGCGTCGCGTGTTTTTCCTCCGTCTGCCGCCGTCGCCCGCAGAAGCTGCGCGGCCCGTCGCCTGCCGGGGGCTTTCCGTCGGACAAATATACGAAATTTTCCCGGTTCGCAGGTGTTTCGGAACCGAAAAAAGCGGCGCTGCCTCCTGCGGGCGACATTCTTCGCCGCGGGGTGTTTGTTTTTGCGGAAAAAGCGTTATCTTTGTCCCGCGGCTTTTGCCGATTGCGGACAGAATTGGGGGTGCCCGGTTTTGACAGCAGGCAGAGTTTGATCGTAAGCACGTCGAGCGCTGTGTGGCGGCTCGTTAATCCCGACGCTCAAGAATCAAATGGCAATAACAGCTACGCACTCGCTGCCTAATTTTCAAGGAAAATTGGCTTAATCCCCGGGGCCCAGGAGCCTCGGCGACGAGTATCCCGAAAGGCCGTTCCGCTCTTTAACGGTTTTTCATACGGGGTATCATCAATTTAGAGATAGCGTGCCGGAGGGTCCCGGCCGGTGCGCGAAATTCAAGGGACTGGGCCCCGGGTTCGGTCGCCGCCTGCCAGGCCCGGGGAGAAGGACGAAACGGCGGATAAACGTGTAGAAAGCTTTCGGGTTCCCTGTTTGGACGCGGGTTCGACTCCCGCCACCTCCACCGTTCGGCGGCGTTCCGGTTCTCCGGGACGCCGCTTTTTCGTCCGCGCATACCGCAGCGAACGCCCGGGAATGTCTCCCGGGCGTTCGCTCTGTTCCGGAGTGGAGAACCCGAAATGCCGGCTCCTGCCTTTTTATTCGTTTACTCGGGATCGCTCATCGAATAGGGGCGGTCTTCCGGCGCCGTGCCGCGCTCCGTATTCGGGCATCCGCTCATCTCCAGCCGCAGCTCGCCGCCCGCCATCAGCGTCTCGTGGTCGAACCAGTTTTTCGTCCAGGGGGCGCCGTTGAGCGTAGCCGAACGGATGTAGGGCCGGTCGGGGGCGTTGCCGTCGGCCGTGATGACGAACTTCCGCCCGTTCTCGAGCCGGATCGTCACCCGGTCGAAGAGCGGGCTGCCCAGAACGTACTGCCCGACGCCCGGCGTCACGGTGTAGAATCCCATGGCGTTGAAGACATACCACGACGACATGGCGCCGCCGTCCTCGTCGCCCGGGAATCCTTCGGGTCCCGAGTTGAAGAGCCGCGTGAGGCTTTCGCGCAGCAGTCGCTGCGCCTTCCAGGGCTGCCCGGCGTGGTTGTAGAGGTGGATCACGTGGAAGCACGGCTCGTTGCCCTGGGCATACTGCCCCTGATTGCCCGCCACGGCCTCGTTGATCTCGTGGATGCGGTAGCCGTAGCCGCCGTGGAGCACCGAGTCGGCACGCACGGCGAACAGCTCGTCGAGGTTGCGCCGGAACGCCTCCTCGCCGCCCATGAGGCCGATCATGCCGCGTGCGTCCTGCTGCACCGAGAAGCGCCACTGCCAGCCGTTGCCCTCGACGAACGGACCGCCCCATTCGTAGGGGTTGAAGTCCTCGTCGAAGCGTCCCTCGCGGTCGCGGCCCTTGAAGAAGCCGTCCGCCGGGTCGAACACGTTGCGGTAGTTGTAGATGTGGCGCGCGAAGATCCGCTCGTAGAAGTCGTTTCCGGTCATCCGCGCCAGCCGCCAGGCGCAGAAGTCGTCGTAATTGTATTCGATGGTTTTCGACGTGGTTTCCATCACGCGGTCGGTTCCCTGCGGATAGGGGATGTAGCCCATGGCGAAGTAGTCCTCGAAGCCCAGCCGGCCGTAGCCGCGGACGTGCTCGCGGTTGTAGTCGCCGTTATTGAGCGTATCGACCGCCGAGCGGGTGATCTCCCGGTAGTAGCGGCCGAGCGCCTCCTCGGGGTCGAACGTGCGGATGCCCTTCGCCCACGCGTCGGCGAGGACCGATATGGCGTGGTTGCCGATCATCACGTGCCCCGAGGGCCACCACCCGGTGAGTTCCTGGGTGCGCATGAGCGACTGCACGTACCGCTCCTCCTCGGCGCGGTTGATGATGTTGTGCAGCGCGAAGAGCGAGCGGTAGGCGTCCCACAGAATCGGATTGACGTGATAGCGCCCCTCGTACACCTCGCCGTCGTAGGCGAAGCGTTCGCGGCCTTCGGCGTCCGTTTCGTAGTCCTGCGCCGGGCGCAGCATCGTCCGGAAGAGGCAGGAGTAGAAGGTGCGTCGCTGCTCCGGCGTGCCGCCCTCGACCTCGATCCGGCCGAGCATTCCGTTCCAGCGCTCCCGGGCCGCCTCGCAGACCTCCCCGAAGCGTTTCCCCTCCAGCTCGCGGCCGAACGTCACGCGGGCCTGCCTGGCATCGATCTTCGACACGGCGGCCTGCACGCCGACCGTTCCGCCCCGCCCGAAGCGGAGCAGCAGCGTCCCGCCCTTCCGGTCCTCGTCCACGGTGAAGTCGCGGTCGAAGCGGAGCAGGAACCACGTCTTGTCTGCCGCCTGACTGACGTTCGAGCGGCGGATGACATAGCCCGTGACGCACCGTGCCGCGGCATCGGCCTCCACGCCGCCCATCTCCTCGCCCGAGAGCGCGAGCAGCGCCTCGCTCCGGCGCGGGTAGGTGAAGCGGAAGACGGCGCAGCGCTCCGTGGGGCTCATTTCGGAGAGAATGCCGTCCGAGGTCCGCATCCGGAAGTAGTGGGGGCGGCCGACGATCGACGCGGTGTCCACCGTCGCCGTGGCCGTTTCCGGCGACGGCGCCTCCGTCAACGGGCGGAGCACGATGCCGCAGCCTCCCACGCCTGCCGCCGAGCGTCCGACGTAGGAGAATCCGACGGGCGACCAGCTGTTCACGCCCTGCGGCAGGGCGACGAGCGGCGTGCAGCGGCCGTGGGAAAATTCGGGCGTGTTGTGCGATCCCTGCATCGTGTTCACATACGCGGTCAGGTCCTGCTGCTTCTGCGCGCAGAGCGCACACGCCGGCAGGAGGGCGAACAGGAGTAGTAGTTTTTTTCGGATCATATTTTCGTTCGGGTTAAGCCGGGACCGGTGCGGCGGGTGCGCGGACTCCTTTCCGGGGGGGGCCGTCGGAGCGGAACCGGACGGACATCCCGTTTTTTCGGCCCTTCCGGTGCCGCCGCGGCGCGCCGCCGCAAAATCCGTGTAAATTTAGTCAAAATACCCCCGATCTCCAAATCCGCTTCCCGTTCCTCCGGGGCTCCGCCGGAACGCATCTTCCGGCAGGCCGTTCCCGGAGGAGGCCGGCATTCGAAAGCGGACGGCTCCTTCCCGCGGTGCGGAGAGGCTTTCCGGCCATTTTGTCGCGGCAATATTTTAATATTATTTAATTAATCCCTATCTTTGTCCGAAGCAAATCCCAAACACGCAACAGAGACTATGGCAAAAGCAGTAAACATCGCCCGTTCGCACCGTCTGGACGGTATCGGGGAGTACTATTTCTCGCGCCGCCTGCGCGAACTTTCGGAGCTCGAGGCCTCCACGGGCCGCCAGATCATCAAGCTGGCCATGGGCAGTCCCGACCTGCCGCCCCACCGGTCGGTCATCGACCGGCTGGCGAAGGAAGCCCAGCGCCCCGACGTCCACAAATACATGTCCTACAAGGGCGAGCCGATTCTGCGCAAGGCTTTTGCCGACTGGTATGGGAAGTGGTACCGCACCGAGCTGGACTACAATTCGGAGGTGCTGCCGCTGATCGGTTCGAAGGAGGGCATCATGCATATCTGCATGACGTTCCTCGATCCGGGCGACAAGGTGCTGGTCCCCAACCCGGGTTATCCGACCTATTCGGCCGCCGTGCGGCTGGCCGGAGGCGAGATGCTGCCCTATGCGCTCAACAAGGAGACGAATTTCTATCCTGACTTCGAGGCCATCGAACGGGCGGGACTCGACGGCGTGAAGATGATGCTGGTCAATTATCCCAACATGCCGACGGGACAGACCCCCACGCCGGAACTGTTCCAGCGGATCATCGACTTCGGCGCCAGGCACAACATCCTGATCGTCCACGACAACCCGTACAGCTTCATCCGCAACGCTGCGCATCCGATTTCGATCATGGAGGCGGATGGCGCGCGCGAGGTGGCGCTGGAGATGAACTCGCTGTCGAAGGCGCACTCGATGGCCGGCTGGCGCGTGGGCGTCGTGGTGGGCAAAAAAGAGTGGATCGACTCGATTCTCACCTTCAAGTCGAACATGGATTCGGGCATGTTCTATCCCATCCAGGCCGCGGCCGATACGGCGCTGGCACTGGGCGAGGACTGGTTCCGGGAGCTGAACGCCATCTACTACGGACGGGAGAAGCAGGCCTATGCGCTGCTCGACGCGCTGGGATGCCGCTACCGGAAGAACCAGGCCGGCCTGTTCGTCTGGGCCGAGCTGCCCGAAGGCTACGAGGGCGACAGCTTCGCCTTCTCGGACGAAGTGATCGACAAATGCGACGTCTTCCTCACCCCGGGCGGGATTTTCGGCTCGGAGGGCCGCAACTACATCCGTATCACGCTCTGCTGCCCCGAGGAGCTGCTCAGACGAGCCACGGACAACGTCGTGGCGAAGTTCCGCAAGTGACCCTTTGCGGCGGCCGGCTCAAGCCGTCCCGCCGCCGTATGAAAACCGCCCCTGCCGTACACGTTCACGGCAGGGGCGGTCTGTTTTCGGTAAGAATCGTTCGGGGCCCGGTTATTCCGGCAGCTCCACCCGCACTTCGGCGGCCGCGGCCTTCACCCTCCGGCGCAGCGCCTCCAGATCGCAGCCCGGGGCATCGTAGCCCACGACGACGCCCATACGCCGTCCCTCGCGGGCCGAGGGTTTGCCGAAGATGCGCACGTCGAGACGGGCATCCGCTGCCGCGGCCCGTTCGATCCCCTCGTAGCGGGGAGCCGAGGCGGAGGCTACCGGAGAGAGGATCACCGCGCTCGCACCGGGACGTTCGAAGGTGATTTCCGGAATCGGAATCCCCAGCACGGCCCGCAGGTGCAGCTCGAACTCGTTGAGATTCTGCGTTCCGGCCAGCGTCACCATGCCCGTGTCGTGCGGACGGGGCGACAACTCCGAGAAGTAGACGCCGTGCTCGTGGCTCAGGAAGAATTCCACGCCCCACAGCCCGGCGCCCGTCAGCGCCCCGGTCACGGCCGCCGCCATGCGCTGCGCTTCCTGCAGGTGCTCGGGAGCGATCCGCGGGGACTGGAAACTCTCGCGGTAGTCGCCGCCCTGCTGCACGTGGCCGATCGGCGGGCAGAAAAGGGTGGGACCGTGCCGTTGCGTCACGGTGAGCAGCGTGATTTCGCTGTCGAAGCGGATGAACTCCTCGACGATCAGCTCGCGTATGTCTCCCCGCGAACCCTCGCATCCGTAACGCCATGCGTGCTCCACGTCGCCGGGGCTTTTGACGACCGACTGCCCCTTGCCCGAGGAGGACATCAGCGGCTTGACGACGCACGGATAGCCGATTCTGTCGGCCGCATCGCGCAGCTCGTCGAGCGTCCGGGCATAGAAGTACCGTGCGGTGCGCAGCCCCAGCTCTTTCGCCGCGAGGTCGCGGATCGCCTTGCGGTTCATCGTGAAATTCACCGCACGGGCGCTCGGGACGACCTGTATCCCGGCGCGTTCGAAGTCGTAGAGCCGTTCGGTGCGGATGGCCTCGATTTCCGGAACGATGATGTCGGGGCGGTGTCTCTCGACGACGGCCTCCAGCGCCGCGCCGTCGAGCATGTCGAAGACTTCGGCCGCATCGGCGACCTGCATGGCGGGCGCTCCCGCGTATGCGTCGCACGCCACGACGGTCTGTCCCAGCCGCTGCGCCGCGATCGTGAACTCCTTGCCCAGCTCTCCCGAGCCCAGAAGCAGTATCTTTTTGGTCATGGTCTTATTCGGATAAGGTTCGTTACAGAGCGAAGAGAATGAATATCTGCGCCGTCAGCACGCGGAGAAACATCACGACGGGATAGACGGTCGAGTATCCCACGGCGGGCATGTCGTTTCCGGCCGTGGCGTTCGCATAGGCCAGCGCGGGGGGATCGGTGGTCGATCCGGCGATCAGTCCCATCAATGTGTAGTAGTTCATCCTGAGCCATTTGCGGGCAACTACCGCAACGATCAGCAGAGGTACGACCGTGATGATGAATCCGTAGCCGATCCAGCGGTATCCGCCGTCGGCGATCGCTTCGATGAATCCGTCTCCCGCGCCGATTCCCACCGCCGCGAGGAACAGGGCGATGCCGATTTCGCGCAGCATGAGGTTGGCCGACATCGTGGTGTAGGTCACCAGATGGAAGTGCGTGCCGAAGCGTCCGATGAGGATCGCCACGATGAGCGGTCCGCCCGCGAGGCCCAGCTTGACGGGCTGCGGCACGTTGAGCAGCGGAATCGAGCCCAGCAGTACGCCCAGCGCGATGCCGACGAAAATGGTGATCAGATTCGGATGGTCGAGTTTCTTGAGCGAGTTGCCCAGCACGTCGGCCACCTGCGCCACGGACTTCGCCGGGCCTACGACCATCACGCGGTCGCCCACCTGCAACTCGAGCCCCTGATAGGGAATCAGGTCCATACCGGCGCGATTGACGCGCGTGATGGTGATGCCGTATTTCGTGCGCAGCCGCAGGTCGGAGAACTTCTTGCCGTTGATCGACGGCTTGGTGATGAGGATGCGGCGCGAGATGAGCTCGGCGTTGGGCGTGTTGTTGCCCCAGTCCTCGTCCGTCAGCTCCACGCGCCGGCCGAAGAAGGCCACCACGGCCTCCGTGTCCTCGCCCTGGCAGATCACCCACAGGCGGTCGCCCACATGCACCTTGCTGTCGGCGTCGGCCATCGAAATCTCTCCGTCCGGGTGCATGATGCGCGAGATGACGAACTGCCGGTTCACCAGATCGCGCATGTATTCGACCGTGCGGCCGTCGAGCATTCCGTTGGTGAACTCCACCGAGACCTTGTCGGCGAATTTCTGTTCGTGCGCGAGCTCGGCCAGCGCCTCGTCCTCCTTTTCGAACTTCACGCGGAAGACGTAGCGGACGAAGATCATCGTGAAGATGATGCCCACGACGCCCAGCGGATAGGCCACGGCGTATCCCAACGCGATCGAGGGGTCGTTGCACCCCGTGGCGTCGGCGTAGGCCTGCTGCGCGGCACCCAGTCCCGGGGTGTTCGTCACGGCGCCCGAGAGGATGCCCACCATGGTGGGTATGGGGGTTCCGGTCGCGGCGTGGAGCACGTAGGCCGTCACGACGCCCAGCAGGACGATCGCCACGGCGCATCCCACGAGTGTCATGCCGCCGTGCTTGAACGAGGCGAAGAAGCCGGGACCCACTTGCAGGCCGATCGAGAAGACGAAGAGAATCAATCCGAACTCCTGTACGAAGTGGCGCACCTCGCCGTCCACCGTCATGCCGAAATGGCTGAAGAGGATGCCCACGAAGAGTATCCACGTGATGCCGAGCGAGACCCCGCCGATCTTGACCTTCCCCAGAAGGATGCCGACGGTGATTACCAGCGCGAAAATCAGCACCGCATGGGCGATGCCGCTGCCGAAGAAGAGCGAATAGAGCCACTCCATAAGAGACCGATTTTGATGCCGTTTGGCGTAAGGTTTCGCAAAAGTAGCATTTATTGCAGAATTTTAAAAATTTTCGTCCGAAAAGATTTCGGCCCGCCGTGCCGCCTCTCCTCCGGGCCGCTCGAGGCTCTAATAGAGGTACTTTTCGATCAGGGGCAGGAAGAGCGCCGTGGCCAGCCCCATCAGGGCCATCGCCAGACCGCTCAGGGCTCCCTCCACGGCGCCTATCTCGATGGCCCGCGCCGTGCCGATGCCGTGTGCCGCGGCTCCCAGGGCGAATCCGCGTGCCTCGGGATCGCGGACGCCGCAGCGTTTGAGTATCCACTCGCCGAAGACGCTGCCGAATATTCCCACGCAGAAGACCACCACCGAGGTGACGGAGACGTCGCCGCCGAGCGGTCCCACGACCGACACGGCGATCGGAACGGTGACCGACTTGGGGGCGATCGAGGTGAGGATGCGGCGCTCCGTGCCGAAGGCCATGGCGATATAGACCACGCTCAGCACTCCGGCGAAACATCCGGCAAGGGTGGCGGCCCCGACCGGCAGGAGGCTGCCGCGCAGGCGTTCGATCTGTTCGTAGAGCAGGTAGCCGAGCGCCACGACCGACATGCCGAGCGCGAAGTTGAGAATGCCTGTGGCCTCGCGGTAGCGTTCGTAGCCGATGCCTGTCGCACTGAGGAAGACGATCACCGCGGCGAACGTGAGCAGCACGGGGTGGAGCAGCGGGGTCCGCGCCCGGCGGTAGAGGGCGCTTCCGGCGCAGTAGAGGCCGACGGTGAGCGTCAGCAGGAAGAGGTCCGAGCTGAGAAAGTCATTCGGCATGGCGTATGTGTCTGATGTGCCGCATGCGGGCGCGGCGGTTGAGACTCTGGAAGGTTTTGCCCGCGACGAAGATCACGAGGACGGTGGAGATCACGCCCGAGACGAGTATGGCCCAGAGGTTTTCGAGTATCACCCGGTAGGAGACCATCAGCCCCACGCCGTAGGGGACGAAGAAGAGGGCCATCGACCCGAGCAGGAACCGCGCCGCGGGGCGCACCCTGTCGGCCGGGACCCACCGCAGACAGAGCGAGGCGAAGAGCAGGATCATCCCGATGATGTTGCCCGATACGTACCCGCTCGTGGCGAGGCTCAGGGCGTTGCCCGCGAGCCAGAAAAACAGAATGTAGAACAGTCCGGTCATCGGTCGTTTCGTTTCGGCGACGCGGCATCCCTTCCTGCCGGGGTTTGCGGGCGGTCCGCTCCCCGAAACGACGCTCCGGAGCCGACTCGGCCCCGGAGCGGGATGTGTCGCCGTCGTTTTCGGGCGGCAAATATAGCGATTTTTTCACTCCTTCGTCCTTTTGTGCGGACAATTCGCCGATCCGCACGACGAACACCCGCGGCTCCGGCCGCGCAGCAGCCTTGCGGTGCGCCGGAGCGCTTCCGCGACGGCCGCGAGACAGACGGCCCACACCGCGTAATCCTGCCAGCCCGTCATGCGAAAAGCGAAGCTATGTGATAGACCGCCCAGGCCATGAGCCATGCCACGGCCGTGTCGTAGATCACCGATGCCGCGGCCCAGCGCCATCCGGCCTCCGAACCGATGGCCACCACCGTGGCGATGCAGGGGATGTAGAGCAGGATGAAGGTGAGGAACCCGAGTACCGCGGCTTCGGAGAAGTCGCCGCTGGCGAGCAGTTTTCGCCCGAGCGTCCGTTCCTCGTCGGCCTCCTCTTCCGGAACGTAGGCCACGCGGATCGCCGTCTCACCGTCCGCTCCGCCGATAATCGTTTTATGGACAGCGGTTTGTGACACTTCACCGGAAGCGATGCGTCGGGTCGCGTCGGCCGTTCCTTCCGGACCGTCTCCGGCCGCTGCGGGCGTCTCCTCGGCATAGAGTACGCCCAGCGTAGAGACGACGATCTCCTTGGCCGAGATGCCCGAGATCAGCGCCACGCCGGCCTTCCAGTTCAGTCCCAGCGGGGTGAAGACCGGCTCGCAGGCCTGCCCGATGCGTCCCAGATAGGAGTTCTCGTAGTTCGTCACGGCCGCATCGTCCGTGCGTTCGCGCGGGTAGTAGCTCAGGAACCAGACGACGATCGAGGCGATGAGGATCATGCCGCCCATCTTGCGCAGGTATTGCGCGCACTTGTCCCACATGTGCAGCAGCGTGGTCTTCCACGTCGGCATCCGGTAGGGGGGCAGCTCCATGACGAACGGCGTTTCGTCCTCGGGGTAGAAGAACCGCCGCATGAGGCGCGCCGTCACCACCGCCACGAGGATTCCCAGCACGTAAAGCCCCGTCATCACCAGCCCGGCATGGGCCGAGAAGAAGGTTCCCGTGAGCAGGATATAGATCGGCAGGCGTGCGCTGCACGACATGAAGGGGGTGATCAGGATGGTGATGAGCCGGCTGCTGCGGCTTTCGATCGTGCGGCAGGCCATGATGGCGGGCACGTTGCAGCCGAACCCCATAATCATCGGAATGAACGACTTGCCGTGCAGGCCGATGCGGTGCATCACGCGGTCCATGATGAAGGCCGCGCGGGCCAGATAGCCCGAGTCCTCCAGAAACGAGATGAACAGGTAGAGGATCATGATCTGGGGCAGGAAGACGATCACCGCGCCCACGCCGCCGATCACGCCGTCCGAGAGCATGTCGCGCAGCGGTCCTTCGGGCAGCAGGGAGTTCACTCCGTCGCCGATCCATCCCACCAGCGCGTCGAGCCAGTCCTGCGGATAGGCTCCGAGACTGAACGTGCACCAGAACATGAGCCACATGAGCGCGAAGAAGATCGGAAATCCCCAGAGCTTGTGCGTCACGAAGGCGTCGATGAGCGCCGTGGCCTTCGCCTGCTCGCGCTGCCCGGGTATGTAGGTCTCGCGCAGCGCACCCTGGATGAAGCCGTATTTCTGGTCGGCGAACGCCGTTTCGATGTCCTCGCCCAGCGCCTCGGCGATGTGGCGCGTCTCGCGGTCGCGGATTTCGATCCATTCGCCGTAGCGGGCGCAGCCGTGCAGCATCTCCTCCGCCTGCCGGTCGCCCTCGAGCAGTTTCATGGCGTAGTAGCGGGGCGGGAAGGCCTTGGGCAGCTCCTCGCGGTGGTCGCTCATGTCGCCGTTGAGCCGCCGCAGCCCCTCCTCGATCACCGGGCCCATGTTGATGTGGATGTGGCGCACGCGGTCGTCGCGGTTCTCGAAAACGTCGATCACCGTGTCGAGCAGCGCCTCGATGCCGCGGTTGTTGCGCGCCTCGACCGGAACCATCGGCACGCCCAGCATGCGGCCCAGGCTGTCGTAGTCGAGCTTCGCTCCGCTCCGCTCCAGCTCGTCGTACATGTTGAGCGCCACGACCATCCGCGGATTGATGTCGATCAGTTCGGTGGTCAGGTAGAGGTTGCGTTCCAGATTCGACGCCACGACCGTGTTGATCACCACGTCGGGCGTCTTCTCGGCGATATGGCTGCGGACATACCGTTCCTCGGGCGTGTAGGCCGTCAGGGCATAGGTTCCGGGCAGGTCCGTCACCTCGAAACGGTAACCGCGGTAGTTGCGGTAGCCGATCTTGGCGCCGACGGTCACGCCGCCGTAGTTGCCCACGTGCTCGTGGCCGCCCGAGACGGCGTTGAACAGCGACGTCTTGCCGCTGTTGGGATTGCCCACCAGCGCCACGGAGATCGTGCGGCTGCTGCGCGCCACCACCTCGTCCACCGTCGCGCACGGCTTTCCGCCGCGGCCCGAGCAATCGCAGGGCGTCGTACCCTCTCCGCATTTCCGGACGCAACCGGAGGCTTCGCCGCGGCCGCGCTGCGCAGCCAGATACTCGCCGGCCTCGGCGTCGGAGAGCACGACGACCATGTCGGCTTCGCTGCGCCGCAGCGAAATGTCGTACCCCATGATTTTGTATTCGATCGGGTCCTTCAGGGGCGCGTTCAGGATCACCTCGACGCGCTGGCCGCGGACGAACCCCATCTCCATGATGCGACGGCGGAATCCTCCGTGTCCCGTCACTTTGACGATCGTCGCCGATTCGCCGGTTTTCAGTTCGGATAGACGCATGTTGCCAGAAATGATTTCGGCCGCAAATATACGATTTTGCGGCAACACGCGCAATCCCCATTAGTAGGTATCCGCCGGCTCCTGGCCGGACGTTCCCGGAGCGGGGCCCTTTCCGGCGCCGGCCTTCGTGGCGGCTCTTCCGGGCTTCCGTCCCGGCGGCGCGCCGCCGGAGACCTTCTCCGGCGGTCCGGACGGCCGCTCCCATCCGCCGCCCAGCGCCTTGCAGAGCGCGACGTAATTGATGTACTGCTGCGCCACGAGGCTCGCCAGTTGCATCTGCGACTGGTAGAGACTGCGCTCGGCGTCGATCACGTCCAGGTAGTCGGAAAGTCCGCTGCGGTAGAGCGCACGGGTCATCGTGGCGATACGTCCGTTGGATTCGACCAGTTCGCGGCTGCGTTCGGTCTGCTCGCGGCAGGTCGTGATCGCCGTCAGGGCCTTTTCGACGTCGGCGAAGGCCGTCAGCACGGTCTGCTCGTAGTTCCTCGCCGCTTCGTCGTAGGCCGCCACGGCCGCTTGTTCGGCGCGCCGGAGTTTTCCGAAGGCGACGAGCGGTTCGACGAGCGACCCGGCGGCGTTCCAGACCCACGGGTCGCCGGAGGTCAGCCCTTTGATCGAACCCGACGCCGCACCTCCGCCGGCCGTCAGCGAGATCGACGGAAACCGCGCGCTCCGGGCCTGTCCGGCCTGCGCCGCGGCTTTCGCCACGCCGTAGTGCGCCTCCCGGATGTCGGGTCGTCTGCGCAGCAGCTCCGAGGGCAGTCCCACGGGAATCTCCGCGGGGTAGGTGTCGGTGCGCAGGGGCAGCCCTTCGCCCCGAAGCGTGTCCTGCGCCGGGAGCTCTCCGAGCAGCGTGCCGAGCGAAAGGGCTGTCTGTACGACGGCCCGCCGGTATTGCGGGATGTCCGCTTCGGCCGTGCGGACCAGACTGCGGGCCTGCTCGAGTGCCACGCCGTCCGACATGCCGTAGCGGAACATGGAGTCGATCAGTGCCGCCGACTCGCGCCGCAGTTGGAGGGTACGCCGGGCGATCGAGAGGTTGCGCTCGTATTCGAGCAGCGTGAAGTAGGTCGTCGCCACTTCGGCCGCCAGCGAGAGCCGCATTCCTTCGAGCGCCCACGCCGAGGCGGCGATTTCGGCCTTGGCGGCTTCTTTGGCGCGCCGCAGCGCTCCGAACAGCGAAACCTCCCACGAGAGGGTCGGCTCGACGGCGTAGGACTGCACGATTCCCGTGGCTTCGGCGTATTTGCCTCCGGCCTGCACCCCGAACCCGATCTGCGGCAGGTATTGCGCCCGCACGACCCCGAGGTTGGCCCGGGCCTGTTCGACGCGCGCGGCGGCCGCCGCCAGATCGCGGTTGCGTTCCAGCGCGCGGGCGACGAGGGTATCGAGCGTCGGATCGCCGAACATTTCCCACCAGCGGCTGCCGATGCCCGTCGTGTCCTGCGAGAAGCCTTCGGAGTAAACGTAACGGTCCGGGACGGCGGTTTCGGGCGGATAGAGCCGCGGCGAGCAGGCGTCCGCAAGCAGGGCCGCGGCCATTGCGATTTTCAGTTTCATGCCTGTTCCTCCTGTTTAGATCGAGTGCGGCGGCGTTCGAAGCCTCCGATGTGTCCCACGAGGTAGTAGAGCGCGGGATAGATGAAGATGCCCAGCAGCGTGGCGAAAAGCATCCCGCCCACGAGCGCGACGCCCATGATGTTGCGCGCGGTGGAGTAAACGCCGCTGGCGAAGACCAGCGGCAGGACGCCCAGAATGAACGAGAAGGCGGTCATGATGATCGGCCTCAGACGGATGCGGGCCGCTTCGACGGCGGCTTCCAACAGCGACAGCCCCTTCTCGCGGAAGAGCCGGTCGGCGTACTCGACGACCAGAATCGCGTTCTTGGCCGCCAGTCCGATGAGCATGACCAGCGAAATCTGCATGTAGATGTCGTTGATGAAGAGCGGGTCGAGCAGGTGCGCCCCTCCGATGAAGCACACCGCGCCCAGCACGGCGGCCGGCACGCTCATCAGGATCGCCAGCGGCAGCCCCCACGATTCGTAGAGCGCCGCCAGGGCGAGAAAAACGAAGACCACCGCCAGCAGATAGACCGTTCCGCCCCGTTTCGAGGCGTTGGCTTCCTGGTACGAGACGCCGCTCCACGCCGTGCCGATGTCGTCGGGCAGCACGGTCTCCGCGGTCCGTTCGATCTGCTGCATGACTGCGCCCGTGGAGGCGCCGGCAGCGGGCGAGACGGTGAGTGAGACCGATCGGTAGAGGTTGAACTGCGAGACGTAGGCCGTGCCCACCGTGTCAATCACCTCGGCGAGAGAGGCCACGGGGACGCTTTCGCCCGAAGCCGAAGCGACGTAGTAGTTGTCCAGCGAACGTTCGTCGCGCCGGTAGTCGGGCGCGGCCTGCATGTAGGTCTGGTAGAGCTTTCCGAAGCGCGTGAAGTTGTTGATGTACGTGCCGCCGAGCAGCGTGGTCAGCTCGCCGTAGAGCGTGCCGAGGTCCACCTCCGCGGCCAGCGCCTGTTCCCGGTCGATGCGCAGCCGCCGTTGGGGCACGTCCGCGTCGAAGGGGGTGGTCGCCGAGGCGACGGAAGGCAGGGCGCGCAGCGAATCCAACAACCGTTCGGTGTGCTCGAGCAGGTAGGCCGTGCCGCGCCCTTCGAGGTCCTGCACCTCGAGCGAGATGCCTGACGTGACGCCCAGTCCCGGGATGGCCGGCGGGATGAAGGCGTAGCACTCGGCGCCCGGGACGGCGACGTAGAGCGTTCCGGTGAGCTGCTGCGCGATTCGGGCGGCCGAGAGTTTGCGGTCGGCGTAGTCCGCGAGCTTGACGAAGATGATGCCGCTCGAGGTCGAGGCGATGCCTGCGAGCATGTCGAATCCCGCGGCGAACGAGGTCGAGGAGACTTCGGGAAGCCTGCGGATCAGCTCATCGGCTTCGGCCATCGCTTCGCGCGTTATTTGCAGCGACGAGGCTTCGGGCGTGGAGACCGTCACCATCAGGTATCCCTGGTCTTCTTCGGGCAGGAATCCCGCCGGGAGTTTGCGCCATACGAGGAAGACGATTGCGAGCATCGCGGCGACGAACAGCCCGGTGCGGGCGACGTGCCGCGCGAGCGTGGGGGCGAAGGCGGTGTAGCGCGCTGTCCGCCGGTCGAACCAGCGGTTGAAGGCGGCGAAAAATCCGTGCCGGGGCGGCTCCCGGTGTCGCAGCAGCAGGGCGCAGAGCGCCGGGGAGAGCGTCAGGGCGTTGAACGAGGAGATGACCACCGATACGGCGATCGTCACCGAAAACTGCTGGAACAGCCGCCCCGTGATGCCGCCCGAGAAGGAGACGGGAATGAAGACGGCCAGCAGCACGACGGTCGTGGCTATGATCGGCGAAGCGACGTTGCGCATCGCTTCGGCGGTCGCTTCGCGGGGTTTCATGCCGGCGGCGATATTCACCTGCACGGCCTCGACCACGACGATCGCGTCGTCCACCACCAGTCCGATGGCGAGCACCAGTCCCAGCAGCGAGATGATGTTGATCGTGAATCCCAGCAGCGGGAAGAGCGCGAAGGCTCCGATGAGCGATACGGGAATGGCCACCAGCGGGATGATCGTGGCACGCCAGTCCTGGATGAAGAGGTAGATGATGGCGATGACGAGCACGAGGGCGATGACGAGCGTGCGGAAGATGTCCCGCACGCCGGCGTCGATGCTCTCCGTGCTGTCCACGATCGTCGTGGCTTCGATGCCGTCGGGGAAACGCTGCGCGAGCCGCGTCATGGCGGTCTTGACCTCGTTGCCCACGGCCACGGCGTTGCTGCCCGGCTGCTGGTAGATGACGATGAGCGCCGTGGGGCTGCCCTCGAACCGCGAGCTGACGCCGTAGCTCCGGCTGCCGAGCGATACTTCGGCCAAGTCGCGCAGCCGGATCTGCTGCCCCGAGGAGGTGGTCCGCACGAGTATCCTGCCGAACTCCTCGGCCGTGGAGATCTGCGGCGGCAGCGTCACCGTGTAGGTGTAGGTCGTTCCTTCGGGGGCCGGTTCGGCTCCGAACTGCCCGGCAGGGTAGATGCCTGCCTGCCGTTCGACGGCCTCGGTCACCTCTTCGACCGAGATGCCGTAGTATTTCAGCACGTCGGGCCGCAGCCAGATGCGCATGGCGTATTCGCCCGCACCCATGATATTGACCTTGCCCACGCCGTCGAGCTTGAGCAGTTCGTTCTGCAGGTTGATGTAGGCGTAGTTGGCGAGGTATTCGTCGTCGTAACGGCCGTCGCTGTGCAGCGAGTAAACCATCAGGAAGCCGGTCATGGTCTTGCGTGTGGTGACACCCTGTCTGGTTACCGCCGCGGGCAACTCGGCCGTGGCCGTAGCGACGTTGTTCTGGGTGAGGATGGCGTCCATGTCGGGATCGGAGCCGATCTCGAAGGTCACCTGCAGCGACATGGAGCCGTCGTTGGCCGATGTGGCCTGCATGTAGAGCATGTCGTTCACGCCCATGACGGCCTGCGCCACGGGGGTGGCCACGGCGTCGTTCACCGTTTCGGCGTCGGCGCCGTCGTAGGTCGCCGTGACCTCGACCACCGGGGGCGTGATGTCGGGGTACTGCTCGACAGGCAGTCCGCGGAGCGAGATGAATCCCGCGATGACGATGACGATTGCCAGCGACAGGGCGAAGATCGGCCGCGTGATGAAGAATCTTTCCATGGCGCTATCGGATTTCGGGGATGACTTTCGCGCCGTCGCGCATCTTCTGCACGCCGTTCGCGACGACGGCCTCGCCTGCCTGCAATCCCCGGTCGATGCACCACATGTCGCCGTATGTCCCGCCCGGTTCGATGCGGCGGTAGCGCACCGTGCTGTCCGGCCCCACGACCCACACGGAGGCCTGCCCTTGCGACTGGATCACGCAGCGCTGCGGGACGACGACGTGCGGCCGCACGGGGCCGACATTGGCCGCGACGTGGGCGAACTGCCCCGGCTTGAGCGTTCCGTCGGGATTGGGAAACGCCACGACGAGAACCAGCGTGCCCGTGGCGTTCGGAATGTCCTTGCGCGTGTAGCTGTAAAACCCTTCGCCGGGATACCGCGTGCCGTCGGCCAGTGTCAGACGGATGTCCGAGAGCAGCCCCTCGTTGTCGTAGAGTGACGTGCGGCCGCCGGCCAGCCGCAGGTATTGCGACATGGGGATCGCCACGTCCACGGTCATCGTATCGGTGTTCGATACGGTGGTCAGCACGGTGAACTGCGTGCCGGGGCCCACGTAGTCGCCCACATGCGCCGAGGTGTTGGAGATGGTTCCGTCGATGGGCGAGCGCAGCTCGGTGTAGCTCACGTTCATACGGGCGTTGCGCAGCGCCTGTTCGGCCGACTGCACGGCGGCTTCGGCGGCCCGGAACTGGGCTGTGTACTGGTCGAACTGCGACTGGCTGATGGCGTTGATGCGGGCCAGCGGCACGGCGCGGTCGTAATTGTTGCGCGCTTCGAGCGCCCGGGCCCGGGCGGACTCCAGCTCCGCGCGGGCCGCGAGCATCGAGGTCGAGAGTTGCGAGGGGTCGATCGTGAAGAGCAGTTGCCCGCGGCGGACGGGCATCCCGTTGGCGAAGTGGCGCGAGGCGAGGAACCCGTTCACGCGGGGCTGGATCACG
This sequence comes from Alistipes dispar, assembly GCF_006542685.1. Lineage (NCBI taxonomy): Bacteria > Pseudomonadati > Bacteroidota > Bacteroidia > Bacteroidales > Rikenellaceae > Alistipes > Alistipes dispar. Next base: position 2,682,659 of record NZ_AP019736.1, read on the forward strand.
GCGTCGAAGTTGCTCGACAGGTAACCGATGAAGCTCATGCGGTTGGGGATCGGCTCCTCCTGGGCGCGGACGGCCTCGACCCTCAGTGGCGGAACCTGCCGCGGGGCGGGTTTCCCGCACCCGCCGGACAATGCGGCCAGGAGGCAGGCCGGAAGAAAAAATCGGTGCATAATGGCATGTTTTTACGCTCCGAAGGAATCAAAAAATATACCGACGGCCTCCGAATCGGGATTTTTCCGGAAAAAAAGCGGTTTTTCGGGCCTCCGGACGATGGCTTTTAGATAATTTTTATATCTTTGTTCCGATAACAAACCCAAAATTTTTTTACAGTCATGAAAGAATTAGTAGAAAAGATCAACGCCGAGTTCGAAGTGTTCGCAGCCAACGCCGCTGCGCAGGTGGAGAAGGGCAACAAGGCTGCCGGCACGCGCGCCCGCAAGTCGGCTCTCGAGCTGTCGAAGCTGATGAAAGAGTTCCGCAAGGTTTCCGTGGAGGCTTCGAAATAAGCGTTTCACAAGCGAAACGACGAAGGCCGTCCATTTCGGGCGGCCTTCGTTGTCTTCCATCCCTTCGTGTCTTTGTAAAAAACTTACGATGATGAAACACCTTTTGTTCGGGATCCTCTGCGGTCTCGCTCTCTGCGGCTGTCGTTCGCAGACCTCTTTCGGAGATCGTGCGGCGGATGCCGCGACTCTTGCCGCGGGCAATCCGGTCGAGGAGACGATCCGCGCCCGCCGCAGCATCCGTCGTTACGAACCGCAACCCGTCGGCCGGGATACGCTGCTGCGGATTCTCGACTGCGGCCTGCAAGCCCCCAACGGGCAGGGACGCGAGTCGTGGGAGGTGCGTGTGGTGACCGACAGCGCGTTGCTGGCCGCGCTGGACCGACAGTACGGATGTTACGTGCGGCAGGTCTCCCGGAATCCGAAAGCGCAGCATCCGGCCGCTTACGGCGCTCCGGCCCTGGTCTTCATCGCCTGCGACACGACTTACGACCTCTCGCAGGTGGATTGCGGACTGCTGGGCGGTAACATGATCCTCGCGGCTCAGTCCGTGGGAGTGGGGTCGTGCTGTCTCGGCGGACTGTGCCGCTTCCTGAACGCTCCGGAAGGAGCGGAGTTGCTGCGCCGCCTGCAATTGCCCGATCCGCACCGGCTGTTGTACGCCATCGCCTTCGGCTATCCGGCCGAGATGCCCGCGGCAAAACCCCGGAACCGGGAGAAAGTCCGGTTCGTCGAATGATCGGCTTTATAATATAGGTAGATGCCTCTGCTCTGCCGTTTTCTGGTTCGGTTTTCCGGTCTTCGCGCGGTCAGGGTTCGATGCCGTAGCGGCGGAATACTTCCATGTCCTCGGGGCCGAGTCCCGTTTTGCGGAAGGGGACGGCTTCGTTGTGGTCGTTCAGGTAACGGCGCGGCGCCGTGCGGTCGTAACCGGAATTGACGAGCGACGTCTCTTTTGAAATGAAACGTCCTTCGAGCGAGGCCATATCGGCCATCGTATGAAACAGCGCATGCGTCGTGGCCGGGGCCGTTTCGTTCGCCTCGGCGGCCGCGACCTTCTCGGGGAAGTTGCGGCGGTAGGCGTCGGAGAACCACGCCAGCGAAGCTACGTAGAGCTGATAGGCCGTCGTGGTGGGCGAGGCGTGCAGGAACCGTTCGCGGTCGTCGTCGATGAGGTCTTCGCCGTGGTCGGCGCAGTAGAGCAGTGCGGTGGAGGTGTCCTCGAGCGTGCGGAGATAGGCGATGGTCTCGGCGAGGAAATGGTCCGTGTAGCGGATCGAATTGTCGTAGGCATTGACGAGCGTCTGCCTGTGCTGTTTGGCGATCGCCACGTCGCCCTCGGGGCGGAAATGGGCGAACTCGCGCGGATAGCGCTGGTGGTAGCTGAAGTGCGATCCGTAGCAGTGAAGGACGATCAGTATTTTCTGCGAATCGCTGTTTTCCAGTACCTTGCGCACTTCGTCCAGCAGTTGCATGTCGTAACGCGGCGAACGGATGTAGATCAGGTGGCGGGCGTCGTGGGCCAGATTGTCGATCATGGCTCCCTGCCGCGACTGGTTGGAGATGAACCATGTGTCGAATCCGGCTTCGTTGAACAGCGCCGGAAGTCCCTTGCGACGGTACAGCTCCTCGTGTTCGTCGGTGTTCACCGAAGAGAGGATCAGCGGCACGCTTTTGTGCGTCGTATTGCTCTGTGTCAGCATGTTGCGGAATACCACGAGGCCCCGGACCTGCGACAGGCGGGGGTTCGTCTCGCGGTCGTAGCCGTAGAGCTGCCAGTTCATCGCGCGCGATGCCTCGCCGATGACGTAGATATAGACTTCGCGCCCGGGGGCCTGCGCCGTCCGCCGGGGGGCATAGCTGAAACCCTCGGAACTCTTCTCGAAGTCGTGCGATTTACGGAATTCCGAGCCGCTCAGCCCGAGGTTGTAAAAGACGTTCAGCGGGAAGATTTCGTCGCGCAGCACGTGCCGGTCCTCGCTCGCGCGGTAGGCGGGCCAGAGGGCCAGCATTCCGACTGCGAAGATCGCCGCGCCGGTCAGCCCGACGTTCAGCCGCGTCGTGCGCGAAATGTAGCGTTTGAGGCCGATCTCCCGGGCCGCGAGCCACAGCAGCGGCAGGTACATGGCGCAGACGAGCACCACGGCGGGGTAGATGTTGCCCAGCAGCTCGCCCGCCTCGCCGGGATTGGTCGTCAGTACGTTGGTGAACATGTCCGTGGCGATGACCGAATTGCCGAACAGGTACAGCAACACGATCTGGAAGGCACAGAAGAAGATGAACGGAAAAGCCAGCCAGATCATCACGCCCGAGCGGCGCAGCGCCACGCTCCACATCATGTAGAATCCCAGCGGCATGAGGATCAGCGCCTCGACGGTCCACAGGGAATAGGGTTCCGTATTGGCCAGCACCAGATTGGGAACGATCAGCGTCACGAAGAAATAGACGGTCAGCAGCGTCGTGAAACGACTGCGTGTCTTGACCGCCCTCCGCCGGATTTTCTTGTCGGAATCAGCTTCCATATATTACGTTACTCTCTCGCTTGTCAAAAGGCTTCGTTGATACTCAGCAGGAACCCGCTCGTCTTCTTGCCGAACCCGTAGTCGAGCCGGACGTTCACGCGCTTCTTCAGCTCCCAGCGCAGTCCGACGCCGTAGTTGGGCAGCGTGTGCGACCAGTCGAACCGGTCGAGCGAAGGGAAGACGTTGCCCGCGCCGCCCCACACCGTACAGCCGATCCGTCGCCAGATGCGCTGTCGCAGCTCCACTTGCAGCGTAATCATGTCGTTGTCCGTATAGCGTCCCTGATAGTAGCCGCGCATGCGCTGGTTGCCGCCCAGCCGGGCGAGCATCGGCCACGGGGTCCCCTCGGAGTTGAAGACGGCATAGAGGTCGGCGGCCAGAATGCCGCCTTTCCACACGCGCCGGTAGGCGTCGGCCGTGAAGGTCGTGCGCCACAGCGACCGCTCGCAGTTACCCAGCCCCTTGGGGAAGAAACGCTCCTGAAAACTCACGTACACGCCCCGGTAGGGGTTGGGAATGAAGTCGCGCGAATCGTACTCGACGATCAGTCCGATGCCCGTCGCCGTGTAACTCCGCTTCTGGCCGTAGAGGTAGGCCTGATCGGAGAATTTCACGCCGCGCGTGTGTTCGAAGCTCGCGATGCCTCCCACGTAGGTCCGCGGCAACACCTCGTGCAGGTAGCTCGCCTCGACCAGGTAGTGTTTCTCGGAGTAGGTGCTCTCGGGGTTGTAGCGTCCGGCATCGTAGCCGATGCCCCAGAGACTGCGGGGCGCCGAGGAGAACATGACCGTGTAATTCACACGCTGGCGGTTGTGCGCGAAGATCGTGTTGCCCGTAACGCCCAGTGCGTAGAAGCCCGATACGGAGACGTTGGCGAACACCGAGACGTCCGAAGGCACGGTCACCGAATCGGTCCGGTCGAGACGGTACAGTCCCGCCGCGAGCAACCCGATGCCGAGACTCGTGTTTTTCGAGAAACTGGGACCTCCGGCGAAGGTGACGTCGATCTTCTTTTCGAACGTGCGGTCCACGTTCGATCCCTCGAAGTACCGGACGATCCGGCGCAGAAACCCTTTGCGTTCCCTTGCCGTCCGCTCTTCCTCCGGTTCACAGTCCTTCCCGGTACGCTCCTCGGCGTCTTCCCGAACTTCAGGGTCTTCCGGCGGGACGGTCGCCGCGACTTGTCGCAGCGAGTCGCTCTCCGCGATGTGGACACACACGGACGCCCGTCCCGCAAGGACGGTGCAGACCAATACGAAAGCAATAAGGGCGATTCCGCGCAGCATGCACTCTACCGGTACTGGTCGAGCACCTCGTAGAAGGCTTCCTTGTCGGCCTCCGTCAGCTCTCCCTTACGCAGAAAAACCAACTCGCCCTCCTTGGTGACGAACATCAGCACGAACTTGTTGTTACAGTCGCCCAGCCCCCAGGCCGTGCTCAGAATGCGGTCCTGGTCGGCCAGCACCGTCGCGCCGTTCTTGGCCGTGCGCTTGCGGGCCATGTTGCGGGCCATGCCGTTGGGGACCATCGGGGCGTCCTTGAGGTTCATCACCCCGAAACCGTAGATATTGTCGCTCTCGGCGCGGTGGTTCTGCTCCAGCTCGACGGTGAAATCCTCGTTCTGCTTGTGACGGTCCGGATCCACGTAGAATATCATAAGGTGTTTCTCTCCGAAATGGGGCAGGCGTGCCGGTTCGCCGTCGAGGTCGAGCACCTCGACGTTCTCCACCTTGCGGGGAAGTTCCTGTGCCCGGACCGTCGGGGCGGCGAGGGCTACGGCCGCCAGCATCATGATCGTCCGTATTTTCATAACATCCTGAACAATTGGTTTCAAACGAAAATAATCATCGCAAAGGTAGAAAAAAATCTCCGAACACGGGAAGCCCGGGCGTGTTTTTATTGTTCCGAACGTTTGCATTTCTGCACCGAAAGGCGCGGCAGGGTTGAATTTGGCGTTCCGCCCGCTTTGCGTTATCTTTGCCGTCATGAAACCGAAAACAAGCGTGCTCTTCGTGTGCCTGGGCAATATCTGCCGCTCCCCGGCGGCCGATGGCATACTGCGTAGAATGGTGTCGGACAGCGGTTTGTCCGACCTTGTCGAAATCGACTCGGCAGGAACTTACGGCGGCCATGCAGGCGACCTGCCCGATCCTCGGATGCGCCGTGCGGCCTCGCTGCGCGGGTACGACCTCCGCCACCGGGCCCGACAGGTCCGCGAGGAGGATTTCGACCGGTTCGACATGATCGTGGCCATGGACGACATGAACTACGAGGCGCTGTACCGGCTGGCGCCTTCGCGGGAGGCTGCGCAGCGGATTTTCCGCATGACGGAATTCTGCCGCCAACATCCCGGCCGCACCCATGTCCCCGATCCCTATTACGAAGGCCGGGAGGGGTTCGAACTGGTGCTCGATCTGCTGGAGGACGGTTGCCGAGGGCTGCTGGAACGCATTTCCGCCCGATAGGTCCCCGCCGGTTCTTCGGCGGTCGTCCCGAAAGAAGAGCGCCGGAGGATCAGAAATCGAATCCGAAACTGATGCTGTATATGTCGGGCGTGTGTTTCGCCGTGAACAGGTAGGCGAAGTCGAGCCGCAGGTGCAGGAAACGGAATCCTGCACCGACGGACGCATAGCTGGGATCGTCGCCCCGCAGCTCGCCGTAGTGGTATCCCGCGCGTAGCTGCACGAGCTGCATGAGATTGTATTCGGCGCCGGCGGAGAGCATGAAGCCCCGCATCGCGCCGGGCGAGAAGCGGTAGCCCAGGTCCGCGCCGACGGTGATCTCGTGGGCGTCGGTGAGGAACGTGTCGAGCGCCGCTCCGGCCGTGAAACTCATCGGCAGCGAGCGGTCCCCGCCGCCGAACCAGCCGCCCAGGTTCGCTATCTTCGCTCCCGCGCGTACGGTCGAGAAGCTGCCGATCTCCACGGGCGCCATCCACGCTGCGTTCAGGTCCGCCGCCAATGCGTCGGCCGTGACGTCGCCCGGACGCTTGAGGTGCATGTAACGGGCCACGACGCCTACGGCCCAGCGGTCGTCGATGCGGCGCGAATAGCCCAGATCGACCGCCATGTCGTTGTTGCCCCGTTCCCGGAGGCACTGCCGCCAGCCGATCTGCGCGAGGTTGAAGGTGTCGAACCGCCAATAACCCGAGACGGCGTAATAGTCGGATTCGTCCTGTCCGTAATAGGAGGAGGAGATTTGAGACGGCATCAGCGAGAAGGCTGCCGTCGCGGAGTTTCCGTACAGGGCGTGCGACCCCGAGAGCGTGGTCATCGCCACACCGCCCATGCCCAGCGTCTTGGCGTCGGGTGTGGGGAACATCGCCTCCTGAGCGAAGGCATGCACTGCGGCCGCGGCCGCTACGAGGGTAATCGTCAGTCGTTTCATCGGAGCAAATATACAAAAAAGATGCTACCCGCCGCAATCGGCCCGCAAAACTCCGCCCGACATGCGGATCAGCGGCCGAACCGTGCGAGCGCCGCTTCCGTCGCCTCGACGAACCGGCCGATATGCTCTCCGTCGGCGAAGGCGTGGTTCACGAACATCGACAGCGGCATCACGAGCCGTCCGTCGCGCCGCACGGCCTTTCCGGCATTCATCAGCGGATACTGCGTCGGGCATCCCGGGGACTCCTGCGCATAGGTGATGGCCGTGAACCGGAGCTTCGGCGTCGCGCTCAGCAGGAAGACGTCGTAGTCGCCCTGCGCCTGCAGGCGCTTCTCCTCGCCGTAGGGGTCGCCGTCCGCCGGAATGTCCGTCACGATGGCGCGGGCTTCGGCGTAGAAGGGCTCGAAATCCGCGCGGTAGGGGATACGGACGGTGTGGAACGTGCGTCCCGGCACGGCGATCGGCGTGATGACGTCCACCGTGTCGTACCATGCCACTTCGCCCCTCGCCGTCGTGCGGAAGCGCAGCTCGCGCACTTCGTTCACGCCGCACAGGACGGCCCAGAGGTAGTGGAGAAAGAACGAGCGTCCCGAGGTTTTCGCAGCGGCGTAGGCCTCCGTGCAGTCGATTTCGGTCGTGACCGAAAACCAGGGGTTGAGAAAATCGCGGAAGAAGGCGTAGTTGTCGCGCCGCTCCCACGTGTCGGGGTTTACGAGGTGTTTCATGGCTGCAAAGATACGAAAAATCGGCACACCTGTTCCGGGGCGGCGGCTCCGCTGTTTCCGGAGAGCGGATCGGATGCCGCGTCGCGCCTGCGTTTTGCCGGATCCCGGTCCGTCCGTTTCCGGAAGGAGCCCGGCGGACCGCACACGGACACGGCGGGTTCAGGAACGGATGCCAGCTTCCGCTTTTTACGGATCACCCCTGCCGGAGTGAATTCCGGCAGGGGTGATAATCCGTTTTCGGCGGCCGGCCGGAGGGCGTTTCGCCCTCTTTCTTCCTCTCCGCGGGGGTTCCCGTCCGGAAGACTGTACGGCGGCGGATGCCTTAGCAGTTCATCGCGCCGCAGCAGTGGATCACCTGTCCGCTGACATACGACGAGAGGTCCGAGGCGAGGAACAGCGCCACCTTCGCCACGTCCTCGGGCGTGCCGCCGCGGCGCAGCGGAATCTGCTTGCACCATGCCTCCTTGATCTCGTCCGAGAGCTGGTTGGTCATGTCGGTGATGATGAAGCCCGGGGCGATGCAGTTGGCGCGGATGCCGCGCGGACCCATCTCCTTGGCGATCGACTTCGCCAGACCGATCATGCCGGCCTTCGAGGCCGAGTAGTTGCACTGCCCGGCGTTGCCGCTGACGCCCACCACGGACGACATGTTGATGATCGACCCGCTCTTCTGGCGCGCCATGACGGGCACCGTGGCGTGGATGAAGTTGAAGGCCGACTTGAGGTTCACCGTCAGCACGGCGTCCCACTGCGCCTCGGTCATGCGCATCATCAGACCGTCCTTCGTGATGCCGGCGTTGTTCACCAGGATGTCGATCCGGCCGAACTCCCTGACGATCTCTTCGACGACCTTGTGCGTCTCTTCGAAATTCGCCGCGTTCGAGGCGTATCCTTTGGCCCTGACGCCCAGCGCCGCGATCTCGGCTTCGGTGGCCTTGCCGTTCTCGTCGATCGTAAGGTCCGTGAATGCCACGTCGGCGCCCTCCTTGGCGAATTCCAGTGCGATGGCTTTGCCGATGCCGCGGGCCGCGCCCGTTACGACAGCGACTTTCCCTTCGAGTAATTTCATAGTTGTCAATATATTAGATGTTGTGTTCCGATTTTCGGTCTTTCCGTTCGACGAACAAAGTTACGAATAATCCGCGGAATAACCGCGAAAAAAACGCAGTTTGCGCCGCTCCGTTTTCGGAATGTCGCTCCGCCGGAGGAAAATCCGCCCCGGTGCCGGCAGTTCCGGGGCGCCGCCGAAAATCCGGAAACGGGATACAAACAACCGTAATCGGGGTATCCGCGGCTCCGCGGCGGCGCGCTATCTTTGCGGACGGACAAACGAACGATGCTATGAACGACATTTTCGAGAAAGACCGCTCGGGCGCGATGGTTTCGCCCGACGAGCCGGGTTACGACCGGCTGATCGCCTCCATCTTCGAGACGATGAAGCTCGCTTACGAGCTGAACGACGGCTTCCGGACGCCGGACGAGGCGCGCCGCTACCTCTCGCGCATCACCGGACGGGAAATCGACGAATCGGTGACGCTGCTGCCGCCGTTCTACGTGGACTTCGGGAAGAACATCCGGATCGGCAAACGCTGCTGGATCCAGCAGGGATGCACGTTCTTCGACCGCGGCGGGATCACGCTGGGCGACGACGTGTTCATCGCCCCGAAGGTGAACCTCGTCACCATCAACCACGACCCCGATCCCGGCAACCGCAGTGCGACTTACGGCCGCCCCATCGTCATCGAGGACAAGGCGTGGATCGGCATCAATTCCACCGTCCTGCCCGGCGTGACCGTCGGTTACGGGGCGATCGTCGGTGCGAACAGCGTGGTCACGCACGACGTGCCGCCGCTTACGGTGGTGGGCGGCAACCCCGCGCGGTTCATCCGCAGGATCGGCGAGGCGGAAACGGACCGCTGACCCGGATTTCGGCGGTCCGCCCCCGCGCCGCAGTTCCGCGGCGCGGGCCTTTCCGTACCTCGTCGGCGACATGCCCTGGAAACCCCGCGCGGCTCCGTCCGAAGCGGCGGCATAGCTCCGGGACACGGCGAAATCGTCCGGGAACGGTCCGCGACATCGGGCGGCGGCCGGAATAAATTTTACCTATTTTGCCCGCAATCGTCTCCGTACCGGCTTTTTTTCGCCGAATATTACTATCTTTACACTTCGTAAACGAAATCTCACCACATATTCAGCTATGAAAAAAGACACCCGGATTTTCGATCTGATCGCCGCCGAGCGCAGCCGTCAGATGCACGGTATCGAACTGATCGCCTCGGAGAACTTCGTCAGCGATCAGGTGATGGAGGCCATGGGCTCGGTGCTTACGAACAAGTACGCCGAGGGCTATCCCGCAGCGCGTTATTACGGCGGCTGCCAGGTGGTGGACCAGGTGGAGAACCTGGCCATCGAACGCATCTGCCGGATTTACGGCGCCGAATGGGCCAATGTCCAGCCCCACTCGGGCGCACAGGCCAACATGGCCGTTTTCTTCGCCTGCCTGCAGCCCGGCGACACCTTCATGGGTCTCGACCTGTCGCACGGCGGCCACCTCTCGCACGGTTCGCCGGTCAATATGTCGGGCAAGTATTTCAAGGCCGTGGGCTATAAGCTCGACGAGGCTACCGGGCGTATCGACTACGACGCCATGGAGCGTCTGGCCGAAGAGTGCCGCCCGAAGCTGATCGTCGGCGGTGCGTCGGCCTACTCGCGCGAGTGGGACTACAAGCGCATGCGCGAGATCGCCGACAAGGTCGGGGCGCTGCTGCTGATAGACATGGCCCACACGGCGGGCCTCATTGCCGCCGGACTGCTCGACAATCCCGTGAAATACGCCCATGTCGTCACCTCGACGACCCACAAGACCTTGCGCGGGCCGCGCGGCGGCATTATCCTCATGGGCAAAGATTTCGAGAATCCGTGGGGGCTCACGACGCTGAAGGGTGCCGTGAAGATGATGTCGCAGATTCTCAATTCGGCCGTCTTCCCGGGCATCCAGGGCGGTCCGCTCGAGCATGTCATCGCCGCCAAGGCCGTGGCTTTCGGCGAGGCGCTCGAACCCGAATACAAGGAATACCAGCGGCAGGTGCAGTGCAATGCCGCGGCGATGGCCGAGGCGTTCGTCCGCCGCGGCTACAAGATCGTCTCGGGCGGCACGGACAACCACCTGATGCTGGTCGATCTGCGCACGAAGTTCCCCGACCTGACGGGCAAGCAGGCCGAAAAGAGCCTCGTGGCGGCCGACATCACCACCAACAAGAACATGGTTCCCTTTGACAGCCGTTCGCCGTTCCAGACCTCGGGTCTGCGCTTCGGCACGCCGGCCATCACGACCCGCGGCCTGAAGGAGGACCGGATGGACTGCATCGTCGGGCTGATCGACCGCGTGCTGTGCGACCCCGAGAACGAGCGGACGATCGACGCCGTGCGCGGCGACGTGAACGCCCTGATGGCCGACTATCCGCTCTTCGCATGGTAATATGAAAGAGGTAATCGACTTCCTCCGGCGCTTGCACGACAACAACGACCGCGAGTGGTTCGACGCCCACCGCGCCGAATGGACCCGTGTCAAGGGGCTGTTCGGCGCCTTCACCGAACGGTTGATCGAGGGCGTGTCCTCGTTCGACCCTTCGGTGCGGGGCGTGCGCGTGCAGGACTGTACCTACCGCATCGCCCGCGACACGCGCTTTTCGCCCGACAAGTCGCCCTACAAGACCTATATCGGGGCCTACATCGCCCCGAAAGGCAAGAAGTCGGGCTTCGCGGGGTATTATTTCCATATCGAACCCTGCGCCGATTCGCTGGTGTGGTGCAACATGCTCTCGGCGGGACTGTACTGCCCCGAACCGACGGTGCTGCGCTCGGTGCGCGAGGAGATTCTCGACAACGGGGCCGCGATCGCCGCGGCCATCGGGCGTGCCCGCGGCTTCCGGCTCTGCCGGGCCAACAGCCTCAAACGGGTTCCCACGGGATTTCCGGCCGACAGCGAGTGGTCCGACATGCTGAAACTGAAGGATTTCTACCTCGAAAAGCCCGTCACCGAGGAGTTCCTGCTCGCGGATGACCTGCTGGAGCGGACCCTCGCGGAGTTCCGCCGCACGCAGCCTTTCGTCGCGATCCTGAACCGCGCCGTGCAGTACGCCTACGAGGAGATGGGGGGATGAGACGCGTGCTGTTGCTTTTCGCCGCGCTGGCCGCTTTCGCTGCGGCGGGCGCGCAGCCGGCCGGACGTGCGGAGCACGGTCCCGACCGGGAGACTTTCGTTTACGCCGTCCGGGACGGCGACTCGCTGCGACTGGACCGCTATCCGGCCCTTTCGTCCGCCGCAGGGCCGCGCCCTTGCATGATTTTCCTCTTCGGGGGCGGTTTCCTGACCGGTACGCGCGACAACCGCCGGTTCCTTCCCTATTTCCGCCACTTCACCGCGCGGGGGTGCGACGTCGTGTCGATCGACTACCGGCTGGGGATGAAGCGGGCGCTGGATGCCGGCCCGATCGACGGCGAACGCTTCCCCGGAGTGCTCGCTTCGACGCTTGCGATGGCCACCGAGGACCTCCGCGACGCCACGGCGTTCGTCTGCCGCCGTGCCGCGGAGTGGGGTGTGGACCCTCAGCGGATCCTCACGAGCGGTTCGAGTGCCGGGGCCATGACGGTCCTGATGGCCGAATACGCCCTCTGCAACGGAGATTTCGTCTTTGTACGGCACCTCCCGGAAGGGTTCCGGTATGCCGGGGTAATCGCTTATGCCGGAGCCGTGTACGATCCGTCGGGCGAACTGCGGTGGACGACGCCTCCCGCGCCGCTGCTGCTCTTCCACGGCGACGCCGACCGGAATGTGCCCTACGACACCGTTCCGGTCCCCGGCGGCGGCGTGCTGTTCGGCTCGGCCGCCGTCGCCCGCGACCTCGCGCAGCGCGGCGTGCCGTACTGGTTCGTCTCCGAGGCCGGCGCCGACCATTCGATGGCCTGGCGGCCGATGCGCGAACATTTCGCCGAGATCGACGCCTTCCTCGACCGTTTCGTTTTCGGCGGCGAGCGACGGCGCTTCGAGACCCGTATCGTGCCGCCCGACGCCCCCGAACGGCCCGCGGCCTTTGCGATCGACGACTACCTCGACGCCAACTACGGACACTATGTTCCCGGAAAAAAACGGCAGCCGTCCGAAACATTCCGAAAAGGATACCGTCAATGAAAACGATCCGTTTGATCTATCCCCAATGGCAGGGCGGCGACATCGCCCGGTGGATTCCGGAACTGACGCCCGACGACGCGGCGCGGGGCTACTACCTCGGGGCGCTGCTGCTCGATTTCCTCGCTCCCCGCAACGGACAGGCGACCTTCACCGTTCCCGTGACGACCGCTCCCGGCGCGCGCGAGGCGGTCGATGGCGTGCTCGACCGGGATGCGATCCTCTGCCAGATGCAGGCCGCGCTGGAGTTGCTAGAGCGCGAACGCCCCGACCGGGTGGTCACGCTGGGCGGCGAATGCTCGGTCAGCGTCGCGCCCTTCACCTACCTCGCCCGGCGCTATGCGGACGACATGGCCGTGGTGTGGATCGACGCGCATCCCGACATCACCCTGCCCGGGGACGCCTATGCGGGTTTTCATGCCATGGCGCTCACCGCCTGCATGGGGCGGGGCGACGCGCGGATCGTCTCCGCGCTTCCCGCGCACATCGACCCTTCGCGGGTGCTGCTGGTCGGCGTGCGCGACTGGGAGCGTCCCGAGATCGAGGCACGCCGGCGGCAGTACGGCATCCGCCACCTCACGCCCGCCGACGTGGCCGCGGACAGCGGAGCCGTCCGGGAGTGGCTGCATTCGTGCGGTGCTTCGCGGGTCGCCGTGCATTTCGATATGGACGTGCTCGACCCTGCCGAGATCGTCGCCGCGGTGGGCGTGGTTCCCGGCGGCATGAAGACCGCGGAAGTCGTGCGCGTGATCGGCGACATCGCTGCGACGAAGGAGCTGGTGGCCCTGACCGTCGCTGAGCCGATGCCCCGCACGGCCGTCCGCATCCGCAACATGCTGCGCGAACTTCCGTTGCTGCGGTGATCCGCGACCGGTGCGGACATGACGAAGCGGCGGCCGGAGAGTTTCCTCCGGCCGCCGCTTTCCGTACCGCCTCCGGCGGTCACTTCGCCTCGGCGAAATATTTGTAGAACAGCGGAATGGTCTCCAGACCCCTGTCGAACTGCTCCAGTCCGAAACTCTCGTTCGGCGAGTGGATCGCGTCCTCGGCCAGTCCGAAGCCCAGAAGCAGCGACTTGATGCCCAGAATCGACTCGAAACCGCTGATGATCGGAATGGACCCGCCCGAGTAGAAGGGCAGGGGCTTCCGCCCGAAAGTCGCCTCGACGGCCTTCTCGGCCGCCTTGTAGGCCGGCATGTCGGTCGGAGCGACGTAAGGCATTCCGCCGTGCAGCGCCTTCACGGTGACCTTCACGCTCCGGGGGGCGATGCGCCGGAAGTGGCGCTCGAAAAGTTTCGAAATCTTCCGGTAGTCCTGATGCGGAACCAGCCGCATCGAAATCTTGGCCGACGCCTTCGACGGAATCACCGTCTTGGTCCCTTCGCCCGTGTAGCCGCCCCAGATGCCGTTTACGTCGAGCGAGGGACGCACACCGGTGCGTTCGAGCGTCGTGTAGCCCGCCTCGCCCTCCACGTCGCCGATCGCGAGCGACTTCTTGTACGCCGCGAGGCTGAACGGAGCCCGGTTGAAGGCCCTCCTTTCGGCGGGAGTAAGTTCCCGTACGTCGTCGTAGAATCCGGGGATCGTCACGCGCCCCTCGGCGTCGGTCAGTTGCGCCACCAGACGCGCCAGCACGTTGGCCGGGTTGGCCACCGCACCGCCGAACAGCCCCGAATGGAGGTCCTTGTTCGGCCCCTCCACCTCGACCTCCATGTAGGCCAGGCCGCGCAGGCCGCAGGTGATCGACGGGGTCTGCATCGAGAGCATCGAGGTGTCCGAGACGAGGATCACGTCGGCCTTGAGCAACTTTTTGTACTGCCGGCAGAATCCGTAGAGACTCGGCGAACCGATCTCCTCTTCGCCTTCGAGCATGAACTTCACGTTGCACGGAAGCGTCCCCGTGGCACACATCGCCTCGAACGCCTTGGCGTGCATCCACAACTGCCCCTTGTCGTCGTCCGCGCCGCGGCCCCAGATGCGGCCGTCGCGCACGACCGGTTCGAACGGGTCGGAACGCCACTCTCCGCGCGGATCGACCGGCATGACATCGTAGTGGCCGTAGATGAGTACCGTCCGGGCTTTCGGCGAAACGATTTTCTCGGCATACACCACCGGATTGCCCTCCGTGGGCATCACCTCGGCCCGGTCGGCCCCGGCCTCGGCGAGCGCTGCGGCGAGGTACTCCGCGCAGCGCCGCATGTCGGGTTTGCGGCCCGCTTCGGCACTGACCGACGGGATGCGGATCAGGTCGAACAACTCGTTCAGGAAACGCTCCTTGTTCGCTTCGATATAAACTTTCGCTTTATCCATCTCATTCGGCGGTTTTTCGCAGTACGTAATGTTCGGCCAGCGGTCCTTCGACCTCCTTGCGGTCGGTCGTCAGCCGGCGCAGCCGGTTCTCCTCGACCTTGTACCAGGTCGTGTCGCTCCCTTCGAGCGTCAGCAGGTTGCCGTGCAGGGTGTAGGCTCCCTCCGCGTCGAAACGCGCGTTGCGCTCGAGGTACTCCTCGTGCAGCGAGTAGGTTCCGTCGGGTTTGAGCGTCAGCGTCGTCTCGATTCCCGGACAGTCAGCGGCCGGCAGCACGCCCCGGTACGTTCCCCGGTAATCGAGCGACGTCTCGGCGTTGTGGATGTCCGGCTTGAAAGCCCCGGTCTCCTGCTGCGCGCTCCGGCGCGGCGCATTCCCGCCGCACGAAGCCAACGCTACGGCCGCAGCGGCCAGAATCATTACTTTTCTGTTTTTCATTGTCTTACAAAGTGTTATTTGCATATTTCCCGGAGCTCGGCGATGAACCGCTGCGCCAACGCATCGGCCTCTTCGGTCGAACGGGCTTCGGTGTAGATGCGGATGATCGGCTCGGTATTCGACTTGCGCAGGTGTACCCAGCTCGTCTCGAAGTCGATCTTCACACCGTCGATATCGTTCACGTTTTCATTCGCATAACGGGCCTTTACCTCCTGCAACGCTTTATCCACGTCGATCTCCGGAGTCAGCTCGATTTTGTTCTTCGAGGCGAAGTAGGCCGGATAGGTCGCGCGCAGTTGCGTCATCGTCATGCCCCGCCGGGTGAGCCACGTCAAAAAGAGTGCCGTTCCCACCAGCGCGTCGCGGCCGTAGTGCAGTTCGGGATAGATCACCCCGCCGTTCCCTTCGCCGCCGATCACGGCTCCGACCTCCTTCATCTTCGTCGTGACGTTCACTTCGCCCACGGCCGAGGCATAGTAGCGGCCTCCGTGCTGCCGGGTCACGTCGCGCAGCGCACGCGTCGAGGAGAGGTTCGAGACCGTGTTGCCCGGCCGTTCCGACAGCACATAGTCGGCGACGGAGACCAGCGTGTACTCCTCGCCGAACATCGTGCCGTCCTCCGAAATGAAGGCCAGCCGGTCCACGTCGGGATCGACCACTACGCCCAAATCGGCCTTCTCGCGCACCACGGCGGCCGAAATTTCGCGGAGGTTCTCCGCCAGCGGCTCGGGGTTGTGGGCGAATTCGCCCGTCGGGGCGCAGTTCAGCTCCACGACGTCGCAGCCCAGCTCGCGCAGCAGGTGGGGCATCACCACGCCGCCCACCGAGTTCACCGCATCGACGACGACCTTGTAATGCCGCCGCCGCACGGCCTCGACGTCCACCAGCGGCAACTCCAGCACACGACGGATATGCTCGTCGTTGTAATCCGTGCGCTCCTCGACGCGGCCGATGCCGTCGATTGCGGGGTAGTCGAACCCCTCCTCTTCGGAGAGTGCCAGCACCTCCTGCCCTTCGGCCGCGGAGAGAAATTCTCCGTCGGCGTTGAGCAGTTTCAGGGCGTTCCACTGGCGGGGATTGTGCGACGCGGTGATGATGATGCCGCCGTCGGTATGCTTCGTAATGACGGCCATCTCCGTGCCGGGCGTGGTGCACAGCCCCACGTCGATGACGTCGGCGCCCGAGGCCAGCAGCGTACCCTCGACCAGATCGGCGACCAGCCGTCCCGAAATGCGTGCGTCGCGCCCCACGACGATGCGGGGGCGGCGTCCCTGCGTACGGGGAGCGATCAGGCGTACGTAGGCCGTGGTGAACTTCACGACGTCGGGCGGCGTCAGATTCTCGCCCGAAGGGCCTCCGATCGTACCCCGGATGCCCGAAATGGACTTGATGAGTGTCATGTTCCAGAAAGTTTATACGGCAAAAAATTGATACCTATAAATAAGAAAAAATTTTGATATTCGAGGTAAATATATTACTTTTATGCCAATTATGAAAATTAAAAAACGACAATTATGAGGACGATCCCCGCTTCCGAATTGATTATCAACGACGACGGTTCGATATTCCACCTGCATCTGCGTCCCGGACAGTTGGCCGACACGGTGATCCTGGTGGGGGACCCGGGCCGCGTGGCGCTCGTGGCCGAATATTTCGACAGTCGGGAGTGCGAGGTTTCGAACCGCGAGTTCCGCACCGTGACGGGTTTCTACCGGGGCAAACGCATGACGGTCCTCTCGACGGGCATCGGCATAGGGAACATCGACATCTCCGTGACGGAACTGGACGCGCTGGCCAACGTCGATTTCGCCACGCGGCAGGAGAGGCGCGAAAAACGCCGTCTGACTCTCGTGCGGCTGGGGACGTCGGGAGCCATTCAGCCCGACATCCGGGTAGGGGAGATGGTCTTCTCGCGCACGTCGGTGGGTTTCGACGGCCTGCTGAACTACTACAAGGGCCGCAACGAGGTCTGCGACTTGGACATCGAACGGGCCTTCATGGAGCACACGGGCTGGAACGAACTGCTGCCCAAACCCTATTTCATTGACGCCGACCGCACGCTGTTCGAGCATTTCCGCGACTGCACGCGCGAGGGCATCACGGTCGCTGCCCCGGGATTCTACGCCCCGCAGGGGCGCTGGGTGCGGCTCGAACCGCTGGATGCGCACCTCAATGAGAAGATCGAGTCGTTCGAATACGGCGGCCGCCGCATCACCAACTTCGAGATGGAGGGCTCGGCGCTCGCGGGGCTGGCCGCCCTGATGGGTCACCGCGCCGCCACGATCTGCACGATCATCGCCCAGCGCGTGGCGCTGGACGCCTGCACCGATTACAAGCCGTTCGTCCGGCGGATGATCGCCACGGCGCTCGACCGGCTTGCGGAACTGGACTGAATGGATGAAAAAAAGTAAAACCGATAGATAGATCATAAAACACAAGAGAAACACTATGAAATTTTCCGTATCAAGCTCGGCGCTTCTTTCGCTTCTGGCTACGACCGGCAAGGTCATCAGCAATAAAAACACGCTTCCGATCCTGGACTACTTCCTCATGGAACTCAGCGGCACGACGCTGAAGGTCACCACGTCGGATCTCGAGACGACGCTCGTGGGGTCGATCGAGGTGGACAGCGTCGAGACCGAAGGCACGATCGCCGCACCGGCCAAGCTGATGCTCGATTCGCTCAAGGAGTTCCCCGAACTGCCGCTCGAAATCGACGTCAATGACAAGAACTGGGAGATCCGCATCAACTGGAAGAGCGGTTCGCTCTCGATTCCCGGCGCGTCGGCCGTGAGCTATCCCGCCGTGCCGCAGTTGAGCGCCGAAAAGAAGGAGATCGAGCTCGACGTCGATACGCTGGTGAACGGTATCAACAAGACCATCTTCGCCACGGCCGACGACGAACTGCGCCCCGTGATGAACGGCATCTACATCAACCTGCAACCCGAGTCGCTGACGTTCGTGGGAACCGACGCGCACAAGCTCGTGAAGTACGAGTCCGAGACGCGGAACGAGGTCTCCTCGTCGTTCATCCTGCCCAAGAAGCCGGCCAACCTGCTCAAGTCGGTGCTGCTCAAGGAGGAGGGCGCCATCGCCGTGGCCTTCGATTCGAAGAACGCCATGTTCAGCCTCAAGAGCCATACGCTCGTGTGTCGCCTGATCGAAGGCAGTTACCCGAACTACAACGCCGTGATTCCGACGGGCAACCCCAACAAGGTGCTGGTGGACCGTATCGAGCTGGTGAACGGCATCAAGCGCGTGGCCGTCTGCTCGAATCCCACGACGAACCTGATCCGCATGGAGATCGCCGACAACCGCATCAACCTCGCGGCGCAGGACATCGACTTCTCGGTGTCGGCCAACGAGACCATATCGTGCAGCTACGACGGACAGCCGATCGAAATCGGCTTCAAATCGACCTTCCTGGTCGAGATCCTCTCGAACATGGACACGCCGACGGTGGTCGTCGAACTGGCCGATTCGACGCGTGCGGGCGTCTTCAAGCCGGTCTATGACGACAAGCAGACCAGCTCGACGCTCATGCTCCTGATGCCGATGATGCTCAACGCGTAAAATAGCGACAAATGAAGCTGAACTTGAAGCGTCCGATCATCTTCTTTGACCTCGAGACCACGGGCGTGGACACCGCCCGTGACCGTATCGTGGAGATTTCGATGATCAAGATCATGCCCGACGGCGAGGAGATCACCCGCACCCGGCGGCTCAATCCGGGCATGCCCATTCCCGCGGAGGCGACGGCCGTGCACGGCATCACGGACGAAGACGTGAAGGACGCACCGACGTTCGCCCAGGTGGCCCGGTCGCTCGAACAGTTCATCCGCGGCTGCGACTTCGGAGGATTCAACTCCAACCGTTTCGACCTGCCGGTGCTCGTCGAGGAATTCCTGCGCGCGGGCGTGGACGTGGACCTGAAACGGCGCCGGTTCATCGACGTGCAGAACATCTTCCACAAGAAGGAGCAGCGCACGCTGGTGGCGGCCTACAAGTTCTATTGCGACAAGGAGCTCGACGACGCCCATTCGGCCGAGGCTGACACGCGCGCCACCTACGAGGTGCTGAAGGCCCAGTTGGACCGCTATCCCGACCTGCGGAACGACGTCGATGCGCTGGCCGAGTATTCGTGCCGCGCCGAGGCGGCCGACTACGCCGGACGCATCCTCTACAACGAGAAGGGGGAGGAGGTCTTCGGGTTCGGCAAGTACCGGGGCCGGTCGGTGGCCGAGGTCTTCCGCGCGGAGCCGAGCTACTACGCGTGGATGATGAACGGGGATTTTCCGCTCTATACCAAGAAGGTGATCACCGAAATCCGGATGCGCGACAAACTCAGACAGGGATGAAACGACTTTGCGCCACACTGCTGCTCGCCGCATGGGGCTTCTGCGCCCTGGCGGCCGGCGAAAAGTCCCGGACGATCGTCTATATCAACGGGGCGAAGTACTACATCCACGCCGTGCAGCCGGGCGAGACGCTCTACGGGCTGGCGAAACTCTACGGCGTGGGCGAGAAGGTCATCGTGGAGAACAATCCGGCGCTGGCCGAGGGGCTGAAGAGCGCCGCGAACATCCGCATTCCCGTCGTGGCGGAGGTCTCCCCGGAGAAGGACCGCAAGTCGGAGCGCAAACTCCGCAAGACGTTCGATTTCCACTTCGTCACGAAGGGCGAGACGCTCTACGCCATTTCGCGGCAGTACGAGATTCCCGTGAAGACCATCATCGGGGACAATCCGGGCATCGACCCCACGCACCTGCGGCCGGGCGAACGCATCCTGATCCGCAGAAAGCAGATCGGCTCGGAGGACGAGGCGGGGAGCATCGAACAATGGGAGGAGTACCGGCGTTCGCTCAACAGTGTGGCGGACGAGGGCACGGCCTACCACATCGTGCACCCGGGCGAGACGTTCTATTCGCTCTCGCGCCGGTTCGGCATCACCGAAGCGGAACTCGGTGCGCTCAACGGCGGGATGACACCCGCCGACCTGAAGGCCGGCGCCATGATCAAGGTCCCCGGAGGACCGGACCGGATGGCAGCGCTGCCCTCCGACTCCCTGACGCTCCGCGACAGCCTTTCGTCGCTCCGGCCCGATTCGGCCGCCGCCGTCGAATTCCGGGCGCTGCGCCGCGGCGAACCGCTCGACATCGCGCTGCTTCTGCCGCTGGAGGTCGGCGGTGCGGCGAATCCCAATTACCTCGAATTTTACCAGGGCTTCCTGCTGGGACTCGACAGCGTGAAGCGGCTCGGCTATTCGGTGAACGTCGGGCTTTACGATACGGGGCGCAGCCCGGAGCGTATCCGTCAGATCGTCGCCGACGAGACATTCCGCCAGGCGGATCTCGTCGTGGGACCCGTCTATGAAACGGGATTGCAGCCGGTGCTCCGCTTTGCCGAAGAGAAAGGGATTCCCGTCGTCTCGCCGCTGGCGCACATCGAGCGGGAGAACAGCGACGTGCTGTTCCAGCTCGCGCCCGATCCCGCGCACAAGTACGACAAAGTGGCCGATCTGGTGGGACCCGGCAAGCGCGTGACGCTCATCGCCACGGCCTCGACCGACCGGGAGTTCGAGCGCGAGATGCTCGCCCTGCTGGAAGGACGGCAGTACGAACGCTATGTGTTCCGCAACGCACGGTCCGCCTCCGGATCGGGCGGCAACAGTCCGAGCGATCTGACGCCGCTGCTCGAGAACAAGGACGACAACGTCTTCATCATCCTCTCGGACGACGAAGTGGAGGTGGACCGCATCCTCGCGGCGCTGGCCTCAGCCGACACGAACCTCACGAGCCGCGGCCGCACGGCCCCGCGCTTCACGGTGCTGGGCAACGTCCGCTGGAACCGCTACAACAACATCGACCGCACCATGTTCTTCAAGGACCGCGTGGTCTTCATATCGACCTACCACGCCAAGCGCGACGCGCAGGCCGTGACCGCTTTCGACAGCGCCTACATCCGGGCCTTCGGCACGCTGCCGACACTCTATTCCTACCGGGGATACGATTCGGCGCTGATCTTCGCGCCGGCCATGTACGGAGAAATCGAGTACGACCTCGAAGGGCGCAGCTATACGCCGTTGCAGACGACCTATCGCTTCGGACAGCCCGCCGGAAGGTCGAACCACGTGAACGGCAACTGGACACGGGTCGATTACAACAAGAATTTCACGATAACCATTCAGTAAGGGAGGCAGAGGCATGGCTTCACTGACCAATTCGATTCCCGAAAAGACCATCGAACGGCTGAGCGAATACCGCCGCACGCTGCTCGCCAGTCACAAGCAGGGCATCACGCATATCTTCTCGCACGTGCTGGCCGGCATCCACGGCATCACGGCCGTGCAGGTGCGGCGCGACCTGATGCTGATCGGGTTTTCGAGCGACACGAAGAAGGGCTACGACGTGCAGGTGCTGATCGACTACATCAGCCGTATCCTCGACAGTCCGTCGCCGATGAATATCGCCGTGCTGGGCATGGGCCATCTGGGGCAGGCCATCACCAAATATTTCAACGGCAAGGGGCTGAATCTGAAGATCACGGCCGCATTCGACGTCGATCCCGCGAAAGTCTCCACGACCATCGACGGCATTCCCTGCTACCACATGGATTCGTTCGAGGAGATCGCCGAGGAGAAGGACATCTCGATCGTCATCGTCTCGTCGCCCACGAAGGTGGCCCCGAGCCTGGTCGTGCCGATTATCAATGCAGGCATCAAAGGGGTGCTGAATTTCACCTCCACGCCCCTGAACTTCCCGCAGGGCATCGTCGTCGAGAACTACGACATCACGACGCTGCTCGAGAAGGTCGCCTATTTCGTCAAGGAGAGCGAGGAGAACAGCAACGGCTGATGGAGAAATCGGAGGACAGACGGATTCCGGCGGAGGGAACGTCCTGCCCGGAGTGCAGAAATACGGAACGGCACGGGACCCGCGTCTTCCGTGGTTTCGACGCGTTGCCGCGGTTCGTCCGCCCGGTCGTCACCGTGGGGTCGTACGACGGCGTGCACCTCGGACACCGCGCGTTGATCGACCGCCTCACGGCCGAAGCCCGCGCTGTCGGAGGCGAAAGCGTCGTGTTGACCTTCGACCCGCATCCCCGCATCACGCTGGGACGCGGCGAGGGATTGCGGCTGCTTACGACGCTCGACGAAAAGGTGGCGCTGCTCCGCGGGCTGGGGGTGGACAACGTGATCGTGATCCCGTTCGACCGCACGTTCAGCGCCCTCTCCGGCGAGGAATTCGCCCGGCGCTACCTGATAGGAAAGGTGGGGGCCGCGACGCTCGTGGCCGGATACGATCACCGTTTCGGCCACGACCGCATCGACTGCGACCGTCTGGCGGCGCTGGGGATGCGGATAATCCGCGTGGACGAACGGAGCGTGGAGGGCGAGCACGTCAGTTCCACGGCGATCCGCCGGCTGGTGGAGGCCGGACGGATCGCAGAGGCCGAGCGGTTGCTGGGCCATCGCTTCCGTGCGGCGGTGCAGGAGACTCCGGCTACGGCGGAGACCGCATGCGGGGAGAAGCCCGGCGTATCCGGCCGAAACAACGAATAAACAAAAGAACGACGACCATGTTGAGTCACGACTGCAAGATCCGGGTCTGGTACAAGCATACCGACCAGATGGCCATCTGCCATCACTCGAACTACATCTGCTATTACGAAGCCGCACGCAGCGAACTGCTCCGCGAGCTGGGCATGTCTTTCGCCGAAGTGGAGCGGCGGGGGATCATGATGCCGATACTCGAGGTGCAGTCGAAATACCGCAAGCCGGCCTATTTCGACGAGCTGCTCACCGTGCGCATCATCCTCCGCGAGAAACCCGCCGCACGCATCAACTTCTTCTACGAAATCTACAACGAGCGGGGCGAACTGATAAACACCGGTATGACGCAACTGGGATTCATCCACAGCGACACGCGCCGTCCCTGCCGCTGTCCGGAGTGGTTCCTCGCGCTGCTCGATACCCGCTGGCAGGAGTGATCTCCTCCGGCCGGGACTGCGCGGCGGATGCCGGGCCGTTCGACCCTCGTGCATTCGTTCCCCGGTGCAGTCCGCGGGCGGATGCCGTATGGCGGGCGGGAACATGTTTTCCGGCAGCCGAGGAATGCCCCTGACAGGAAAAAGGCTGTGCGGCACACGGTCCCTGCAAACTGAAATGGCCCCCGTCAGATCACTCTGACGGGGGCCATTTCTTTAGAAAACAGACTTCGGACAGCCTCTTTCTGCATTACAGCCCATGCGGCCTTATTTCTCGATGAGCGAGATCGAACGCTGGATGAAGTCCGTGAGGTTCTTGCCCTTCAGCATGCCGTTGGTCAGCAGCGCCAGGTCGATGATCTGCTTGACGAGGCGGTTCTCGCCGCCGATCTGCCGCAGCCGCTCGTTGCGTTCGTCACGCAGCGTCACTACTTTTTTCGACAGCTCCTCGCGCGTCGATTTCTCTTCGGGCGTGAGGTCCGCCTCTTTCTTGTCCTTTACGATCTCTTCGAACCGCTTCTCCTCGGCCACCGCGGTGTCGATCTTCTTGGTCGTGGTCTTCAGCTTGTCGCCGTAGGCCTTCTCCACGTCGGCGAGAATGTCGATGACGATGGGGTGGTTGCCGTTCACCGCGATCGTGAAGTTGTCGGGCATCTGTCCGTAGAACTGGCTCATGCCTCCGCCACCCACGGCGGCCATCTCCTTCATGCGGCGCATGAACTCGTTCTGCGTGATGACCACCGGCGCTTCGTCGGGCGACATGGCCTCGAACGAAATGTGGTAGTTGATCTTCTCGTCCCTGGGCATCTGGCTCTCGAAGACGGGTGTGAGCAACTCCTGCTGCGCCTCGGTGAGCGACATCTTCATGCTCTCCTCCTTCTGGATCAGCTTGTCGATCACGTCGCTGTCCACGCGCACGAAGCGTTCGTCCTTGTGCTTCGACTCGTACCAGTTGATATAGTGGTTGTCGAGCTGGCCGTCCATCCACAGCACGTCGTAACCCTTGCCTTTGGCCGCCTCGAGGAAGGTGTGCTTCTCCTCGGGATCGTCCACGTAGAGGAACACCACCTGCTTGTTCTTGTCGGTCTGCGCCTCCTTCACCTTTTCCGTGTATTCCTTCGGAGTGAAGTACTTGCCCTCGACGTTTTTCCAGAGCATGAAGTCCGCGGCCTTCTCGGCGAACTTCTCGTCGGTCAGGATGCCGTACTGGATGAAGATCTTCAGGTCGTCCCACTTCGACTCGTAATCGGCGCGCAGGGTGTTGAACAGCTCCTGCAGCCGGTCGGCGACCTTGCGGGTGATGTAGCTCGAAATCTTCTTCACGTTGGCGTCGCTCTGCAGGTAGCTGCGCGAGACGTTGAGCGGAATGTCCGGCGAGTCGATCACGCCGTGCAGCAACGTCAGGTACTCCGGTACGATGCCCTCGACCTGATCCGTCACGAACACCTGGTTCGAGTAGAGCTGGATCTTGTTCTTCTGGATTTCGAAGTTGTTGTGGATCTTCGGGAAGTAGAGTATGCCCGTCAGGTGGAACGGGTAGTCGATGTTCAGGTGGATCGAGAACAGCGGCTCGTCGCTCATCGGGTAGAGCTCGCGGTAGAACTCCTTGTACTGCTCCTCGGTGATTTCGGTCGGCTTGCGCGTCCACAGCGGATCCACGTCGTTGATGACGTTGTCCTTGTCCGTATCCACGTACTTGCCGTCCTTCCACTCCTTGACCTTGCCGAAGACGATCGGCACGGGCAGGAAGCGGCAGTATTTTCTGAGCAGCCCCTCGATTTTCGAGTCCTCGGCGTATTCGAGCGCATCTTCGGCGAGGTGCAGCGTGATCGTCGTGCCGCGGTCGTGCTCCTCGTCGGTCTCTTCCATCTCGAATTCGGGCGTTCCGGTGCAGCTCCAGCGTACGGTCCGGGCGCCCTCCTTCCACGAGCGGGTCACGATCTCCACCTTGTCCGAGACCATGAACGCCGAGTAGAAGCCCAGTCCGAAGTGGCCGATGATCGCCTGGTCCTTGTATTTGGCCATGAACTCCTCGGCCCCCGAGAAGGCGATCTGGTTGATGTAGCGGTCCACCTCCTCGGCCGTCATGCCCACGCCGCGGTCCGTCACGGTCAGCGTCTTCCGCTCCTTGTCCGCCGCGACGCGGATCGCGAGGTCGCCCAGCTCGCCCTTTGCTTCGCCCATCGACGAGAGGGTTTTGAGCTTCTGCGTCGCATCCACGGCGTTCGAGATCAGCTCGCGCAGGAAGATTTCGTGGTCCGAATAGAGGAATTTCTTGATCACGGGGAAGATATTCTCCGTGGTGACTCCGATTTTTCCGTTTTTCATAATCGTATCGTGTTGTTTTCAGTTATTTTCCGTTTCACTGCTCCAACAAACGGTGTGCCAGCTCCTGTTGTCTGCCACTTTGTCAGTCCCGTCTGCCATTCACCGCCGGGCGCCGTTTTGCCGGGTGCGTATTTTTTCGTATCTTCGCTTGCGGAGCGTGCCGCGGAGCGAAATCCGCGCGACGGCTCCGCCCCCGCCGGAACGGAGGGGTGACACCCGAAAACCGAAGAAGATATGGATTTTCTCGCATTGGCCAAAAAGCGGTATGCCTGCCGCAAGTACCTCGACCGGAAGGTCGAACCCGAAAAACTCGCCGCTGTTCTCGAAGCGGGGCGCGTGGCCCCCACGGGCGCCAACCGGCAGCCTCAGCGGCTCATCGTCGTCGAATCGCCGGAGGGAATGGAGCGCCTCGCGCGCTGTACGCGCGACTTCGGGGCTCCGGCGGCCGTCGTCGTCTGCGCCGACACCTCCGAGGTGTGGACCCGCAAGTGCGACGGCAAGCGTATCGGCGACATCGACGCCTCGATCGTCACCGACCACATGATGCTCGCCGCCGCATCGCTCGGACTCGACACGTTGTGGATCTGCATGTTCAAGCCCGAAGCCGTGCGCGAGGAGTTCGGACTGCCCGATACGGTCGAGCCGGTGAACATCCTGCTCATCGGTTACGGGGCCGACGCCCCCGCCTCGCCCGACCGTCATGCGACGCTGCGCAAGCCGCTCGAAGAGACGGTCTTCTACGAGCGGTTCGGACAGAAGCGCTGATCCGCATCCGCAACGGACGAAAATCCCGGTACGGCAACATGCCGTACCGGGATTTTTCATCTTCCGCGCGTGCTTTTCCTTCATGCCTCCTTCGCGCCGCCTCCCGCGGCTGCGGTGCGCTCCTCGTCAGCCCGGCTGCGGCTCATCGTCACCAGATAGACGCCGCCGAAGATCAGCACGACCGAGAGGATTTTCGACAGGTTGAAGCTGTCCATACCCCAGCAGACCGCCACGATGCTGGCCACGAGCGGCTGCACGTAGTTATACATGCCGGTCACGGTCGGGCGCAGCAGTTTCTGGCCTACGATGACGAGGATATAGCTCAGGAACGTGCTGCCGACGACGATATAGCCCAGCGACAGCAGCGCGTTCCGCTCCAGCGCCGTCCACTCCGTAGCGATCAGGTCGTCGTAGGAGAAAGGCAACAGGCAGACGAACGAGTAGGTGAACATCCACTTCATGATCGTCACCGGCGAGTAGCGGCCGACGAAGTTCTTGAACAGCACGATATAGAGCGCATAGCTGCACTGCGCCAGCAGCACCAGCAGGTCGCCCCAGACGGATTTGCCGCCCGTGGCCCCGGCCGCTTCCGCGCCGCTGCTGCCCAGGATAAGCAGCAGCGCGCCCGTCGCACCCGCCGCGATACCGAGCAGTTTCTTGCCGGTGACCGGCTCCTTGAGAAGGACGGCGGCCAGGATCATCGCCACGAGCGGCATGCTCGTCGTGATGATCGAGGCGTCCACGGGCGAGGTCATCCCCACGCCGAAGATGAAGCATCCCTGGTTGAAGACGATCGCCAGCAGCGAAGCCCCGAAGAGCTTCATCATGTCCGCCGGCGGCACGTGTTCCGGCCTGCGGAAGAGCGAGGCCGTCCAGAAGAGGAGCATCGCCCCGGCCACGCGCAGATCGGTGACGACGAGCGGCGTCACGACGCCGCCCGCCATGACCGCTTTGGCCACCGGGGACATCAGTCCCCACATGGCGTTGGCCCCGAGCATGGCGCCGTGGCCCTTCAACGATTCGTATTTCATGTTTTTTCCGTGTCTGTAAAACGAAAACCCCTCGACGAGTGCGAGGGGTTTTCCGATTCGGTCGTGCGGAGGTCGCGCCTGCCCTCCGGTTTCCGGCGCCGCGTCATTGCGCGTAGAGCCGGAAGCGCATGCTCCACTTGTCGCCCGGCGCCACGGAACGGAACCCTTCGGCCGCGGGATCCGCGGCATTCGGGGCGTTCGTCGTCCACGACTGCGGTTCGGGGCAGCAGTAGGGGACTTCGCCGCCGTTGTTCCAGAGCGTCCAGCTCGTGGTCTGTCCGTCCGCCTCGAAGAAGGTCCTTGCGCCCGAGCGCCGGTTCTCGACCAGCGCCCCGCGGAACTCCCGTCCGTCCACTTCGATCCCGCGCACCGTGAAGGCCGCCTCGATCGGTTCGCATCCGGTCACTTGCAGCCCCTCGCCGCGCAGCCTGGCGAAGCGCTCCGAGAGCGGCAGTCTGCGGCCCGTCGGGAGCTTGCGGGCATCCAGCTCGATCTCCTCGCCGACGGCCGCGCGCATCACGTAATCCTCCGCCGCGCCTCCGGCGAAGGGGATCCGCATCGGCGTATGAAAACCCGCGCCGACGGGCATCGGCAGCCGGCTGCGGTTGGCGAACATCGCCTCGACCTCCATGCCGCGGGGCGTGAGGCGGTAGATCAGCTTGCACTTGAACTCGTGCGGGAAGTCGCGGAACACGGCGTCGTTCCCGGCGTTCGAGTAGTAGCGGCATTCCACGAGCGTCTCCTCGTCGGTCTCCCATGCCTTCGACACGGCGAACGGCTGGCTTTTGAGGATGCCGTGGTGGTAGTTGTGCTCCTTCTCGATCGTGATGGGGAAGCGGTACGTCCGCCCGTCGAACTCGTAACGTCCATCGGCGATACGGTTGGGCGGGAAGAGCAGCGGCATTCCGAAAACCTGCGGACGGCGCCGGAAGGTCTCGATCTCGTCGGCCGCGGGCGTGCGCAGAATCTCCGCACCCAGCCCCGTGTGGCACAGCCGCACGAGGTTGGCCCCGATTTCGGGGATCACCAGCGCCGTATAGTCGCCTTTGGAGAACTCCACGGCACGGAGCCCGTGGAAATCGACGCTGCGGAGCACGGCTCAGAGCAGTTTTTCGATCTTCGCCTTCAGCGCGTCCTTCGAACAGGCGCCGACCTGCTTGTCCACCTGCTCTCCGCCTTTGAGAAATACGATCGTCGGAATGTTCCGCACGCCGTATTTCATCGTGATCTCGTCGTTCTCCTCGACGTCGCATTTGCCGATGACGACGCGTCCTTCGTATTCGGCCGCCAGCTCGTCCACGATCGGCGACATCGTGCGGCAGGGTCCGCACCATTCGGCCCAGAAATCAATTACGACGGGCTGCCCTGAAGCGAGCAGTTGCTCAAAGTTCTCCTTGTTGATAGCCAATGCCATAGTTGTTGTGAATTGAAATTTAAGTTTATGCGATTGAATATTTGATCTCGTTCTCTTCCAGGTATCCGACCAGCGGCTGCGAGAGGCTCACCTTGTGGCTCTTCGAAAAGAGGTTGAGCGCCACGCGCGCTTCGCGGTCGAAGACGTTCACGCGCAGCAGCGTGTCGCCCTTCGACTGCCGCACGCACTCCGAGAAACCGCGGATGAGCGCCTCGGTCACGTCGCTCACGGGCAACTGCACGACCATTTCCTTGATCGAGTCGCGCATCTCGGAGAGCTGCGTCATGCCGACGATCTTGAACTCCAGCTCCTGATCGTTGTAGGGCTTGGGCTGCACCTTCCCGCGGATGAAGAGGAAGTAGTCGGCGAAGAGGTACTTGCGGAAATTCTCGTAGTCCTTGCCGAAAAGCGCGAACTCGTGCGCTCCGTTGTAGTCCTCCAGCTTGAATTTGCCCCACGGCTTGCCGGTCTTGGTCATCAGGTTCTGCACGCTGACGACCATACCCGCCACGGCGATCTCCTGTCCCTTGAGCGGGTCGAGATTCTCCAGCTCCGAGAGTTGCGTCTTGCACATGTGGTCGATGATGATCTTGTAGTCGTCGAGCGGGTGCGCCGAGAGATAGAGCCCCACCATTTCGCGCTCTTTCGAGAGTTTCTCGAGCTGGCTCCAGTCCGGACAGGCCGGAGTCACGGGACGCTGGATGTCCACGTGCTCGCCGCCGCCGAACAGGCTCTGCTGGGCATTGTTCTGCTCGGTCTGGTAACGCTGTCCGTAGCGCATGAGCTGTTCGATGAAGGTGACGCCGCTCGAATCGCGCGCATCGGCTCCGAAGAACTTGTTGCGCGGGAAGTCGGCGATCGAATCGAACGCCCCGGCGTAGGCCAGGTTCTCCAGGCATTTGCGGTTCACGAGCGAGTAGTTCACGCGTTCGATGAAGTCATAGACGTCCTTGAACCGCCCGTTGGCCTTCCGTTCGGCGATGATGCTCTCCACGGCCGCTTCTCCTACGCCCTTCACGGCTGCGAGACCGAAGCGCACGTCGCCCGCGGCATTGGACGAGAAGGTGCGCATCGACTCGTTGATATCGGGCCCCAGCACGCTGATGCCCATGCGCTTGCACTCGTTCATGTAGAGCGTCAGTTGCTCGATGTTCGTCAGGTTCCGGCTCAGCACCGCGGCCATGTACTCCGAAGGGTAGTTGGCCTTGAGGTAGGCGGTCTGGAACGCCACCCACGAGTAACACGTGGCGTGCGACTTGTTGAAGGCATAGGAGGCGAACTTCTCCCAGTCGGCCCAGATCTTTTCGAGCACCTTCGGGTCGTGGCCGTTCTTCTGCCCTCCGGCGATGAACTTGGGTTTCAGTGCGTCGAGCTTGTCCTTGAGCTTCTTGCCCATAGCCTTTCGCAGCGTGTCAGACTCGCCGCGGGTGAAGTTGGCCAGCAGGCGCGACAGCAGCATGACCTGCTCCTGGTAGACCGTCACTCCGTAGGTGTCCTTCAGGTACTTCTCCATGATCGGGATGTCGTACACGATCGGACTGCGGCCGTGCTTGCGGGCGATGAAGTCGGGGATGTAGTCCATCGGCCCCGGACGGTAGAGGGCGTTCATGGCGATCAGGTCCTCGAAGGTCGAGGGTTGCAGCTCGCGCAGGTATTTCTGCATGCCTGCGGACTCGAACTGGAACGTCCCGACCGTACGGCCCTCGCCGTAAAGGCGGTAGGTCGCCGGATCGTCGATGATCGAGAAGTCGTCGATGTCTATTTTGACGCCTTTCGTCTGGCGGATGTTCTCCACGGCATCCTTGATGATCGAGAGGGTCTTCAGTCCGAGAAAGTCCATCTTGATGAGACCCGTGTCCTCGATCACCGAGCCTTCGTACTGCGTGACGAGCATCTTCTCGCCGGTCTCCTTGTCGTCGGCCGTCGAGACGGGGACCCAGTCGGTGATGTCGTCGCGGCAGATGATCGTGCCGCAGGCGTGAACGCCCGTGTTGCGGACGTTGCCCTCGAGCATCTTGGCATAGCGTATCGTGTCGCGCAGCACGGGGTTGTCCGACTGCTCGGCCGCCTTGAGCTCGGGTACGTAGTCGATTGCGTTCTGGAGGTTGAGCTTCTTGTCCGGAATCTTGTCGGGGACGAGCTTGCACAGCCGGTCCGACTCCGAGAGCATGAGTTTCTGCACGCGCGCCACGTCCTTGATGGCCAGCTTGGTAGCCATCGTGCCGTAGGTGATGATGTGCGCCACCTTCTCCTTGCCGTATTTCTGCGTCACCCAGTTCAGCACGCGGCCGCGGCCGTCGTCGTCGAAATCGACGTCGATATCGGGCAGCGAGATACGGTCCGGATTGAGGAAGCGCTCGAACAGCAGGTCGTAGGCGATGGGGTCGATCTGCGTGATGCCGAGACAGTAGGCCACGGCCGATCCGGCCGCCGAGCCTCGTCCCGGACCCACCGAGACGTCCAGTTCCTCGCGCGCCGCGCGGATGAAATCCTGCACGATGAGGAAGTAGCCCGGGAAACCCATCGTCTTCATGATGTGCAGCTCGAAGCGCAGCCGCTCCTCCTGCTCCTCGGTCAGATGCTCGCCGTAGCGCCGGTGCGCCCCCTCCATCGTGAGTTTGGCCAGGTAGTCGGCCTCGAGCTTGATGCGGTAGAGCTTGTCGTATCCGCCCAGCTTCTCGATCTTCTTGCGCCCCTCCTCTTCGGACATGACCACCTGTCCGTGCTCGTCGCGCGTGAACTCGTCGAAGAGGTCCTGCTCCGTCAGGCGGGCGCGGTATTCCTCCTCCGTGCCGAAGTCGGCCGGAATGGCGAACGTCGGCATGATCGGCGCATGGTCGATGGAGTAGCACTCCACCTGGTTGCATATATCGACCGTCGTGGCCATCGCCTCGGGGTCCGTCTCGCCGAAGATCGCGGCCATTTCGGCCGTCGTCTTGAGCCACTCCTGCTTCGAATAGAGCATCCGTTTGGGATCGTCGAGGTCCTTGCCCGTCGAGAGGCAGATCAGGCGGTCGTGCGCCTCGGCGTTGTCTTCGTCCACGAAGTGCACGTCGTTCGTGCAGACCGTGCGTATCCCGTGTTTGGCGGCCAGTTCGCGCAGGTGTCTGTTCACCTTGAGCTGCATGGGGTAGGCCTCGTGGTTGGCCCGCTCGACGGTCGCCTTGTGGAGCTGGAGCTCCAGATAGTAGTCGTCGCCGAAGACCCGCTTGTGCCAGAGGATCGACTCCTCGGCCTTCTCCATGTCGTCGGCCGTGATCGCGCGCGGGACTTCGCCCGCCAGACAGGCCGAGCAGCAGATCAGCCCCTCGTGGTACTTCTCGATCTCCACGCGGTCCGTACGCGGGCGCATGTAGAAGCCCTCGGTCCACGCCTTCGAGACGATCTTGATGAGGTTGTGGTAACCCTTCAGGTTCTTGGCCAGCAGGATGAGGTGGTAGCCGCTCTGGTCGGGCTTGCCCTCCTTGTCGTGCAGTCTGCGGCGCGCCACGTAGACCTCGCAGCCGATGATGGGTTTGAAAGCGAGCTTGCGCTTCAGCTCTGCGAGCTGCTTCTCGCAGTCGGCGATCTCCGCCGCCCCGGCTTCTCCGCCGCGCAGCTCCTCGAGTCTTTTCTCGCAGTCGGCGGCCTTGTCCTTGAGCTTGCCCTTGACCTTCTTGACATAGTTGTAGAACTCCTTGATGCCGAACATGTCGCCGTGGTCCGTGATGGCGATGCCGGGCTGTCCGTCGGCCATGGCCTTGTCCACCAGACGCTGGATACTGGCCTGTCCGTCGAGGATCGAATATTGGGAATGTACGTGAAGGTGAACGAATTGGGGCATTGTCGTAACGTTGTTTTCGCTCCGGCGCGGCGTGCATCTTCTCCGCGCCGTTCGGGTTCCGCGGACCGCCGGCCGCCGCGGCCGGATACGCACGGACAAAGATAGCGATTATTTCCGGAGAATTAGTGGCAGGGGTCTTGCATTTTATCAACAAAATGCTTAACTTTAAATATCCAACGAAAAACGAAAAACTATGCAAGACGAGACCATGATTGTACTGGCGGAGTACAACACCATCACGGAAGCCGAAATCGCCAAGTCGATGCTCGACAGTGCCGGAATCTGGGCGACGATCCGCAACGAATACATGTCGGCCATCTATCCCATCGGCACGATGCCCGCGCAGGTCGTCGTCCGCGAAGAGGACTACGAAAAGGCCCGGGCCATGCTGCACCACCGGTAGGCGCACGGCCGCGGCCCCGCATGCGAAAGAATCCGCCCCTGCGCAATCGTTGCGGCAGGGGCGGTTCGCATTCGTCTTCGTCCGCGAGCGGTCTGCTCCGGAGGCGTCAGTAGCTTTCGTTCACGTAGTTGCAGCGGTATTCGTAAGCGGTCCGCTGAGGTACGCCATCTACCTTGCGGGGCGTCCATTTGCCTTTGCTGCCGCGGATTACACGGATTACCTCCTTCGACAGTTTCGGATCGGGCGTCTCGAGCGTTTCACCGATCGTGATACGGCCGTCCGGCTCGATGTAGAACTTCACGCACACGATACCGCCGACCCGTGCGAAACGTTCGTCGTAGCGGACGCGCTCCCGCATCCACTCCGTGAAACTCTTGTCCGGATCCTCGCCCAGGAAGAGCAGCGGATCGGGGTCCTGCTCGCGGAGGTATTTTTCGACGGGAATCCGGAGCGTCAGCCGCAGGGTGTAATCCGTCGTGCGTCCGTCCGCATAGGTGGCGGGGGTCCAGCCTCCGAGGCGCGAAAAGGCTTCGGTCAGCGTTGCGCGGGTGGCCTCCGAAGCGGGGGCAAGGTCGCAGCGGTCGCGTCCCTCCGACGTGCTGTCGCGGAAACGCCACTCGTCGATGCTGCCGTCGGCACGGACCATGAACGCCACGCCGACTTTCGGCGAAAGCGTTTCGGCGGGCACGTTCCTCTCCCGTACGACCTTTCCGAACTCGCCGATGAGCCGGCGCATGAAATACTGTACGTCGGCCCCGTTGAAGCGGGGTGCTTCGGGCTGCTCCTGCCCGAAGGCCGCAAAGGTGCAGAACGCCGCCGAGATAATAGGCAGCAGTAAATACTTTTTCATCCGTTTACAGTTTTTGGTTCGTGTCGTGCTTCAGGTATTCCATATTCTCCACGACGCCTCGGCCTGCCCGCGGAACATCGTCTCGCCGTTCAGCACGCGCGCCCCTCGCCGGAGACCGCAGTCGAGAAAACGAGTCAGCGGCGGGTTGTAAACCAGGTCGAGCAGAAAATGCTCCGGCGTGATATAGGCATAGGGGATTCGCGGCGCTTCCCCGACGGCGGGGTAGGTCCCCACGGGCGACGCATTGACGATGAGGCGGCTCTCGGAGACCGCTTCGCACGGCAGGTTGTCGTAAGTGTAGTTGCCTTTCGCCGCGTCGCGCGACACCAATGCGAAAGGAATCCCGCGTTCGGCCAGTGCGTATTGCACGGCCTGCGAGGCGCCCCCCGTGCCGAGCACCAGCGCCTGCGCAGGTTCGGCCCCGCCCAGCAAGCGGTCGAGTGCGGCGCGCAGTCCGGCGATGTCGGTATTGTGGCCCTCCAGCGTTCCGTTCCGCAGGCGGCGGATGCAGTTTACTGCGCCGATGGCCTGCGCCTCGGGAGCGATGCGGTCCAGCAGATGCATGACACTGCGTTTGTAGGGGATCGTGACGTTCAGTCCGCACAACTCCGGCATCGCAGCCAGCAAAGATGGCAGCTCTTCGACGGACGGAAGTTCGTAAAGCGCATATTCGCAGTCCGATAATCCTTCTTTGTGGAATTTTTCCGTGAAGTACTTCGCCGATGCCGAATGCCCGAGCGGCCGGCCGATCAATCCGAACCGGCGCATGGCTACTCTTCCCGTTTTTTGAGTACGATACGTGCCAGCAACTCGATGCCGTAGATGGCGAGGAATCCCGCCGCGCAGAGCAGCACGGCTTCCGCGAGCAGCGACGGTTTGTCGTACAGCGCCTCGAAATGCCCCGGGGCGATGTTTCGTTCCACGAGCGGCTGCAGGACCCCGTGGCTGTCGGTGTAGGTCTCGACGGTCTCCTTCCACGGCCACACCTTGTTGAGCGAGCCGACCATGAAGCCCATCAGCACCGCCACCGTGACGTCGTGCCAGCGTTTGAGCAGCCACGACAGCAGGTGCGAGAAGGAGATGATGCCGGCGGCGGCGCCGACGGCGAAAATAGCGATGACGGGAATGTTCAGGTCGCCGACGGCCTGCATGATATACTGGTACTTCCCCAGCAGCAACAGGATGAAGGCCCCGGAGATGCCGGGCAGGATCATGGCGCAGATGGCGACGGCCCCCGACAGCATGACGAACCACCAGTCGTTCGGCGTTTCGGTCGGCGTGGCGACGGTGATCCACCATGCGGCGGCGGCCCCCACGGCCAGTGCCGCGGCCGTGCGCCAGTCCCAACGGCCGATCTGTTTGGAAACCAGCAGTGCCGAGGCGACGATCAAACCGAAGAAGAACGACCAGATTTCGATCGGGTGATGTTCGAGCAGGTAGGTCATCAGCCGCGCCAGCGAGAAGACGGCGATGGCGATGCCCGTCAGTACGGGCAGCAGGAAACGGCCGTTCACGTGCCGCCACAACTCGCCCAGCCGCAGGCGCGCCAGCAGCCGCAGGGCCGTGGCATCGACGCTGCGGATCGAGTCGATCAGTTCCTCGTAGATTCCCGAAATGAAGGCGATCGTGCCGCCCGAGACGCCCGGAACGACATCGGCCATACCCATGGCGCATCCCTTGAGCGCCAGAACGACAGATTTGGTGAATTTCATAATTCCGTGTTTCGGTCTCCGCCCGTCCGGGACACGTCCCCGGCTGCGGGGCCGCACCGGTCCGTGCGGAAACGCCCGTGTGCAATGCGGACAAACGTCACTCCGCTCCCGCCGCGGCCGCACGAACGGTGCGTAGCGGCGGATACGACGCTACGGTCGTCCGGTCCGTTTATCCGGAGACAAAGATAGTGCAAGCATCGCGCAGAAACAAATCCGGGAAAGATTTTATGCGGCGTTTCCGGTCGTCGCACCGGGCTGCCGGAAACACGAAACAGCCCCGCGATCCGGAGTCCGGGACTCCCGATGATATTCGCGCACGCCGGTTTCGGCAGATCGCCCCGCCCGTACGACAGGGAGTGTCCGGAACCGGCGCGCGGCTCCTTACTTTTCGTTCTCTGCTGCTGCGGGCGTCCGAGAGCGGATGAACGCGATCGTTTCGGCGAGTTCCGACACGAATTTGTCGAAATCTTCCTTATAAAGAAAGATTTTATGCCGGTCGAAGGTAACCTCGCCTCTGGCGTCGGTCATTTTGCGGCTCTCGGTGATGGTCAGGAAATAGTCGTCGCTGCGCGTGGCCCGGACATCGAAGAAATAGGTGCGTCGGCCGGCCTTGACGGCTTTCGATAAAACGGGATCGTCGTGCTCCTCGCTTCCGCGGCGTATGGGTGAAAGAGACATGAACGGTAGCTTTTAGGTTAATCCGGAACTATACGATTCTGGTCTTTAGGTATACGAATATACGCAAAAGAATCCGGATCACCAAAAACTTCCGCCTAATTTTTCCCTTCGAGAAGCGGTTCGCCCCGCCGCCGCCAGTCGGCGAGAATCTCCGTCGCACGGATATACGCCGCATTGAGCGAGGGATTTACGACCCGGAAATAGGCTGCCGGACCGAACATCCGCTGGGCGGCCAGCGCCTTGAGCTGGATGCGCACGACGGACGCCGAGGCGGCGAATCCAGCCGCATCGAACGCCACGCCGCGCCGCTCGCCTTCGGCCGTGAGGCGGCCGAGCAGACTGTCCGAAGGGACGAATCCCGCGTCGAAGGCTTCGAAATCGGCGTAACGCCGCGAAAGGCTGTCGCGCGCACGGTCGAGCCAGTCGTTCACGAAGTCGGCCACGACGCCCTGACGGATCAGCCGCGCGTAGTAATCCGAATAGCCCGCCGTGTCGGGCGCCACGACGACGTCGGGGCGGATGCCTCCACCGCCATAGACCGTGCGCCCGGTGCGCAGCGTGCGGTAGGCCGGAGCTCCGGCGTCGAGCGAATCGCGCGTCCGGTCGTCGTAACGGCGCAGATGGTCGAGGTAGTATTCGCGGCGGTTGCCCTTCTCGTAGGGGCGCTGGATAACGCGTCCCGAAGGGGTGTGGTAGCGGGCCACGGTGAGCCGCACGGCCGAACCGTCGGGCAGTCCGATCTGCCGCTGCACGAGCCCCTTGCCGAAGCTCGGCCGTCCCACGACAATGCCCCGGTCCCAGTCCTGTACGGCGCCGGCGACGATCTCCGACGCCGAGGCCGACGCTTCGTCGATCAGCACGACCAGCCGTCCTGCGGTGTCCTCGCCCGGGCTTTGGGTCTCGAAATCCGTGGGCGGCACGGCGCGCCCCTCGGTGGAGACGACCACGGCGCCGCGCGGCAGGAAAAAGCCCGCCATGCCGATCGCCTGGTCGAGCAGTCCGCCGCCGTTGCCCTGCAAATCGAGGATCAGCGCCCCGGGCCGACCCAGTTTGCGGTACGCCTCCCCGAATTCGGCCATCGTGGTCTGTCCGAAGCGGTTCACCTTGATGTAGCCCACGCTGTCCGAGACCCGATAGGCCGCATCGACCGTGTTGAGCGGAATCCTGTCGCGCACGAGCGTGAAGCGCAGCCGCTCCGGAACGCCGTGGCGCACGACCTCCAGCGCGACCTTTGTGCCGGTCTTGCCGCGCAGGTGCTTCGGCACGTCGGCGCGCGTGAAGCCCACGGCCTCCGTCGTGTCGATGCGCACGATGCGGTCGTTGGCCCACATCCCGGCGCGCTCGGCAGGGCCTCCGGCGACGGTGTTCACCACGATGATCGTGTCGCGCAGCACGTTGAACTCCACGCCGATTCCGCTGAACTCCCCGTCGATGCTCTCGCGCACGCTCCGCATCTCCTCGGCCGTGAGGTAGGCCGAATGGGGGTCGAGCCGTTCGAGCATGCCCGCAATGGCCCCCTCGACGACGGGAGCCATGTCCTCGTCGTCCACGTAAAGCTCCGTCAGGTAGCGGTACACCCGGGCGAATTTCTGCAACTGCTCCACGTCCGCCCGGTCCTGCGCCGCCAGAGGCAGCGCACAGAGCAGGGCGAGCAGAGCCGATAACGGTTTGTGCATCTCGGTCAGTTTTTTGTCCGGCGGCGCGGCCGCCTATTTCACGGCGCCGGCCACCTCGGCGAAGGGGACCTGCCGCTGGTCGCCCGTCCGCATGTCCTTGAGCGTGACGACGCCTGCGGCCAGCTCTTCCGAGCCGACGATGGCCACCAGCGGAATGCCGCGGCGGTTGGCGTACTCCATCTGTTTCTTCATCCTGGCCTGATCGGGGTAGATCTCGGCCGGAACGCCCGCGTCGCGCACGGAGCGCAACAGCGGCAGCACGGCGGCCTGCTCCGCCTCGCCGAGATTCGTGAACAGCACGCGCGTCGAGCAGTTCAGTTCGGCGGGGAAGAGGCCGAGGCCCGTCATCACGTCGTAGATGCGGTCCGCGCCGAACGAGATGCCGACGCCCGACACGTCGGGCATTCCGAAGATGCCCGTAAGATCGTCGTAACGGCCGCCGCCCGAAATCGAGCCGATGGCGAAGTCGAGGGCCTTGACCTCGAAGATCGCCCCGGTATAGTAGTTCAGTCCGCGTGCCAGCGAGAGGTCCAGCTCGACGGGCATCGCGAGCCCCAGCCGGGCCACGCAGTCGAAGACGGTCCGCATTTCCTCAATGCCTTTCAGACCCGTTTCGGAGCAGGCCAGTACGTCGCGCAACTGTGTGAGTTTCGAGTCGTTGTCTCCGCTCAGCTCGAGAATCGGTTGAAGCCGGTCCACCGCCTCGGGCGAAAGTCCCCGTCCGAGCAGTTCGGCCCGCACGTTCTCCAGCCCGATCTTCTCGAGCTTGTCGATGGCCACGGTGATGTCCGTCATCTTGTCTGCATGGCCGATGGCTTCGGCTATGCCGTAGAGAATCTTGCGGTTGTTCATCTTCAGCGCGACGCGGATGCCCAGCGCCGCGAAGACCCGCTCGACGATCTCCACCAGCTCCACCTCGCACAGCAGCGAGCGCGTGCCGATCACGTCCACGTCGCACTGGTAGAATTCGCGGTAACGCCCCTTTTGCGGACGGTCGGCACGCCACACGGGCTGCATCTGGTAACGCTTGAAAGGGAAGGTCAGTTCGCCCTGATGCTGCACGACATAGCGCGCGAAGGGGACGGTCAGATCGTAGCGCAACCCCTTCTCGCTGATGTGCGAGGCGCTGCGCAGCTCCCCGTCCGAAAGGCCCGCGGCGTAGTCGCCCGAGTTGAGAATCCGGAACAGGAGCTTGTCGCCCTCGTCGCCGTACTTGCCCAGCAACGTCGAGAGGTTCTCCATCGCGGGGGTTTCGAGCGGTGCGAAACCGTAGGTGCGGAACACCTGCCGGATCGTGTCGAAAATGTAGTTGCGGCGCATCATCTCCGCGGGGGAGAAGTCGCGCGTGCCTTTGGGTATCGAAGGTTTCTGTTGTGCCATATTACATAAATTTTTGTTTCATTTTCAGGTATTTTTCCCAACCTGCGTTATCCCGTGTGTCCATGTATTTGGGCTGTTTCCCGAGCAGGCGCTTCAATGCGGCCTCGTCACGGCGGAAGAACAGGACGACTGTTTCGCGGATCGCTTCCATTTGTTCGACCTCATACATGCTCACGTAGCGCCGTGCTCGCGTTCCCTGCTCCCCGGGATAGATATATCCGACGAAATATCCCAACCGGTCTTTGTCGTCCACAGCGGATGAAATGAAAAACGAACGGTCGGTCTTCAGATCCGTCACCGAAAGGGTGGGGGAGTTTTTCCTGAACTTCAGAGCCTCGCGCGCCTGCTCATGCCAGGGAAACCGCTCCATCTCGACGAGAAATTCGTCGAGATCGCACTTCCCGACCGGTTCCACATGGTCCGGATCTTCGTGGGCGCAGAGTCTGTCCCAGACAAACGCAT
Source organism: Alistipes dispar (assembly GCF_006542685.1). Classification (NCBI taxonomy): domain Bacteria; kingdom Pseudomonadati; phylum Bacteroidota; class Bacteroidia; order Bacteroidales; family Rikenellaceae; genus Alistipes; species Alistipes dispar. The sequence goes on from NZ_AP019736.1 coordinate 2,722,238, forward strand.
CGACCGGACGGTTTGCCGGCATTCCGCATGAGGAAAGCCCCAAGACGAGCAGGAAAAAGGCTGCAATACGCATTTTATCAAGCCATCAATTTTTTGTAACGCACCCGATGGGGCTCCGTGTCGCCGCCCTGCGCCTTCTTCCACGCCTCGTACTCCGAGTAGGAGCCTTCGTAGAAGACCACCTTCGAGTCGCCCTCGAACGAAAGGATGTGCGTGGCGATGCGGTCGAGGAACCAGCGGTCGTGGGAGATCACCACGGCGCAGCCCGCGAAGTTCTCCAGGCCCTCCTCCAGCGCGCGGAGCGTATTGACGTCGATGTCGTTCGTCGGCTCGTCCAGAAGCAGCACGTTACCCTCCTCCTTGAGCGCGAGGGCCAGATGCAGCCGGTTGCGTTCGCCGCCCGAGAGCATTCCGCACTTCTTCTCCTGATCGGCGCCCGAAAAGTTGAACCGCGCCACGTAGGCCCGGGCGTTCACCTGCCGGTTACCCAGCGTGATGAGGTCCGCGCCGCCCGAAATCACCTCGAAAACGCTCTTTTCGGGGTCGATCGACTTATGCTGCTGGTCCACGTAGGCCAGCTTGACGGTGGGCCCCACGCGGAACGAACCGCTCGTCGGAGTGTCCAGCCCCATGATCATCCGGAAAAGGGTGGTTTTGCCCGTCCCGTTGGGACCGATCACGCCCACGATGCCGGCGGGCGGCAGCGAAAATTCGAGGTGCTCGTACAGCACGCGGTCGCCGAAAGCCTTCGAGACGTCGTGCGCCTCGATCACCACGTCGCCCAGACGCGGACCGTTCGGAATGAAGATTTCGAGCTTTTCCTCCTTCTGTTTCGTATCCTCGTTCATCAGTTTGTCATAGGCCGAAAGACGCGCCTTCGATTTGGCATGGCGTCCCGACGGGGACATGCGCACCCACTCCAGCTCGCGTTCGAGCGTCTTGCGGCGCTTCGACTCCTGCTTCTCCTCCATGGCCATGCGCTTGGTCTTCTGGTCGAGCCATCCCGAGTAGTTGCCCTTCCAGGGAATGCCCTCGCCGCGGTCCAGCTCGAGAATCCAGCCCGCCACGTTATCCAGGAAGTAGCGGTCGTGCGTCACGGCGATCACCGTGCCCTTGTACTGCTGGAGGTGCTGCTCGAGCCAGTCGATCGACTCGGCGTCGAGGTGGTTCGTCGGCTCGTCCAGAAGCAGCACGTCGGGCTGCTGCAACAGCAGGCGGCACAGGGCCACGCGGCGGCGTTCGCCGCCCGAGAGGTGCTTGACGGGCTGGTCCGGGTCGGGGCAGCGCAGCGCGTCCATCGCGCGTTCGAGCACGCTGTCCAGCTCCCAGCCGTTGCAGTGGTCGATCTTTTCGTACAGCTCGCCCTGACGCTCGATGAGCCGTGCCATCTCGTCGTCCGACATCGGCTCGCAGAGCTTCGTGTTGATCTCCTCGTACTCCTTGAGCAGCGCCACCGTGGCGGCACATCCCTCTTCGACCACCTCGCGGACGGTCTTCTCGTCGTCGAGCCGGGGTTCCTGTTCGAGGTAGCCCACCGTGTAGCCCGGCGAGAAGACCACTTCGCCCTCGAAGTTCTTGTCGATGCCGGCGATGATCTTCATCAGCGTCGATTTACCCGAGCCGTTCAGACCGATGATGCCGATCTTCGCGCCGTAGAAAAAAGAGAGGTAGATGTTGTTCAACACCCGTTTCTGGTTGGTGAAGGTCTTGCTCACGCCGACCATCGAAAAGATGATTTTTTCGTCTGCCATATATCGTTTGCGTTTGTATTTTCTTTCCGCCGCCCCGGGACGCCCCTCCCGCTGGTTCCGCGCAGGGCGAATCCGCCACCACCGTGCGGCTCGCCGGAACGATTCGGACAAAGATACGACGAATTTCCGGATTTTCGGCCCCTGCGGCGGAATTATTCGGCTCCGCGCGGGTCTCAGGATACGGCGGCAGTCCAGCCATATCGGAAGAGGCTGTCGCCCCGAAGAGGGAAGGGGACGTGCCCCCCCCCGGTACGAAGGCTTCGTCCGCGGTAACTTCAGGACCGACGGGACGTTTCGCACGCGCATCGGCCGGACTTCCTTCCCAGACAGCGGATTCAGACCGCCGGATCGTATGGCGGCTTCGGACCGAAAAACAAAGATACCGGAAAATCCGGTGTCTTTTTATGCAGTTTCCACAAAGGATGATTATAAATATTTTTATTATATATGTGGATCTGTCCGCATTTTAGAGGTCTTTTAATTACATTGATACATGTAGTGTGTTTTATGCAAGAATTTTTTGTCGAAATATTTGTATTTTCAAACAGAAAATATATAACTTTAGATCGAATTTTATGGATTGCTTTACAGTGACTGTAAAATTCGAGAAAAACTACAACCTTTTTAACCTAAAATTTTCATGTATGAAAAAGAAACTGATTTTTGCGGGTGCCGTCGTATTGATGGCTGCCGCGGCTGTGACTGCCTATATGGCAAACTACCGACCGGATCCTTTCGATCTGCTGAATGCCAATATCGAGGCTTTGGCGCAGGATGAATCATTGGATCCAGGGGAAGGCAGAGATTTTATATATTGTATCTATAATCCAAATTATGGAGGTCCTGGAATTTTTGTATGTTCTGGTAATAACGAATGTCGATTTGAGTATAATTTAACTTGGCCTACAAAATCACAGACAGGTATATGCTACCAATAAAAAACAGCAAAATTTTTACATTTGTTTTGGTCGTTTTACTATCGAGTTCTTGTCGATCCGATAATATCTTTGATAGCAAATACATCCGAGTGGAGCGTCCCCGAAGTATAGCATTGCCTTGTGAAATAATACCTTGTGATGTGCCGGGGGCGGTGCATGGCTTTGTTGTAGATTCATTCTATGTTTTCTATACGATGTTGCATCCTGAACATCGTTTTGCTGTATATGATCGGCGTACGATGACTCCTCTTACTAACTTGGTTCGAGTAGGACGGGGACCGAATGAATATAACTATCTCACACCCGGACAAAGGACTTGTAATGATGAAGGGAGTGGATTTTGGTTCTATTCCGGCAGTAAACAGGAATCCGCAAGGCTTAATTTGACGAAAAGTATAACCGAGGATAAGGTTTATATCGATAGTCGCCTTTCATTAACCGAACTTGATATTCCAGGTAACGTTGGCTCTCCAGGACAACTATTTGCTTTTGATCGAATAAATGATACGCTTGCGTTGTACCAAATCATTCGGGGAACTTATGTTTCAGGAGGGATTTATGATTTTCAGAAACGAATAGAAATTCAGCGTTTTAAACTTAGTATTCAGTCTAATAAGGAACCCAATCTTACAGGTGGCCCGATTGCCATAAGTCCTGATCTCACTCGTATGGTTATGTTGCCGGTTTATTTCGATCAGATAAATATCTGTTATGTGGACGGGAGTGATCGTAAGAGCATTTCAACATGTTCGAAACCTCTCTCCCTTACGCAGATTGAATCTAAAGCTCCCGAGACGCGGCCAATGTACTATATTGATGTTGAAACGACCAATGAGCGAATAGTGGCTCTCTACCAAAATCATCAAACAGGTTTAACAGAAATACATCTTTTTGATTGGGCCGGTGATTTACAAACAATTCTTACGACTGCAAATCCTATACGGAGTATTTCGTTGGATACCCAAGCAGGTTTTTTATACGGGTTCATTTCGTCTGAAGAAATTTGCAAAATGGATATCAATACTTGGCTGCAATAGATCTCCTAAAAGAAAACCTATCTATGAAGATCTTTAAACATAGTTGTATCGTTATTATTTTATTCTGTTTCTGCGGATGCTCCCGCATGCGGGCTCGTAAAGAATTGCAGCGTTTAAGCCAGATTGAAATTTGCATCCCTGCCGATCTGGAGGTTTACTGCGAGGGACGATCGGTCGATACGCTGACCGACGGGCATATTGGAGCGATCAAGCAAATTATCTATTACGATTCCACGGGATGCAGTTCGTGCCAAATCAACCGTCTTGCCATGACAGAGAGTCTGTTCATGCAGGATTCGACCGGCCGGTTTACGCCCATCCTTCTCTTCGCTCCGGGCAAAGATCAATACGGTAATGTCGTGAAGTCTTTGAAAGAGCAAGCGTTTCCGTTTCCGGTTTTTATCGATAAGACGAACGCATTCGTCCGGAACAACGATCCGATCTTGGCCGACACGCGGTTTCAATCGTTTTTGCTGGATCGCAACAACCGTATCGTACTGATCGGCAATCCGCTCAATGGCGATGCGATGTGGAATTTGTTCGAATCGACATTGGAGAATATGCTCGCCCACGACGGGGAATATGTTCTCGAAAACCGACGGCCATGATCGACAGACATTGGATTTTGTTGCTGTTGTTGCCGCTCGTCTCCTGTCGTGGCGCAGCGGACGGGTCTCGGGTTTTGGCCACGGCCAACCTCGCCGCGCTGGAGGAGACGGTCGATATGGAGAGCCGCGAAACGGATGCCGACGAGGTGCTGCTGTTCGACGGCGGGACGGTCGATCTGGGCGAGCTTCCGCTCGGCGGGAGCCGTGAGGTGCGCGTTGGAGCCAGGAACGGTTCGGACAAGCCCGTCGTGGTGGTAGAGGCCTACTCGTCGTGCGACTGCACGCAGGTCACATACGACCGCAAGCCCGTACAGCCCGGCGAGAAGGTGTTCTTTACGGTGCGTTTCTCGGCCGAACAGCCGGGAACCTTCTTCAAGAAGATCGCCGTGCGCCACAGTGCGTCCGACAAGCCCGTGACATTTGCCGTGCAGGGAATCGTGACTGACGAATAGGCGCACCGCTCACACCCGCTCGCGAAAACGGCCGCCGATACTCCATCGACCGTTTTTATCAGACGATTCATACGGCCGGGGCAATCGGGCTGCGGCATGAGGCGGCGGAAACATCCGGTGTGCCGACACCATGTCCGAAGACGAAAAAGCCGCACCCCGAAAAGGTGCGGCCGTTCGCTTGCAAGGAGAGACTCCGAACGGAATCCGATCAATAGTTCTCCTTCTTGGGCTCGAAGTAGGCCTGGGGGTGCTTGCAGGCGGGGCACATCTGCGGAGCCTCCGAAGCCTCGCACACGTAGCCGCAGTTGCGGCACTGCCACCATATCTTGCCGTCGCGCTTGAAGAAGTTGCCGTCCGTCAGGCGGCTCAGCAGCTTCAGATAGCGCTTTTCATGCTCCGCTTCGACCGTGGCGATCATCCGGAACGCCGTGGCGATCTCCGGGAAACCCTCTTCGGCGGCCACCTTAGCGAACTCGGGGTAGAGCACGTCCCACTCCTCGTTCTCCCCCTGCGCCGCGGCGAGCAGGTTCTCCTGCGTCGTGCCGATCTTGCCGGCGGGGTAGCTGGCCGTGATTTCGACCATGCCGCCTTCGAGGAACTTGAAGAAACGTTCGGCATGCTCCTTCTCCTGTTCCGCGGTCTCGGCGAATACGCCTGCGATCTGTTCGTATCCTTCCTTCTTGGCCTTGCTGGCGAAGAAGACATAGCGGCTGCGGGCCTGGCTCTCGCCGGCGAAGGCTTTCAGCAGATTCTGTTCGGTACGCGTACCTTTGATGCTCTTTTCCATATCTTTTTTGATGTTTGTGTGTATGCAAAGATACGAAAATTCCGGTACGTGCGGCAAATTATCGTCATCGGAAATATTGATACGGCTATTCGGAACGGCTATAAGTCCTTTCCGGTCAGTTCGCGCAGGTCGCGACGGAAGAGGGCGTAGGCATCGGGCAGGACTGCGGTGTCGGCCGCCTCGGGCGGCAGGATGCGATAGCGGGGCAGAGCGACCCATACGGGAAGCGGTTCGAGGCGGTAGCTCCTACGACCGTCCGGATAACGCAGGGCTTCGATCCGGGCGACCAGCCCGCCGTCCGTGTAGCGGCGGCGCTGGTTCGAGACGAGGTTTCCGAGCGAATAGAGCACCACGTGCGTCGAATCGGCCTGCCACGGCTGCACGACGTGCGGATGGCCGCCGACCACCACATCCGCGCCGTGGCGCCGCAGGAAGGCGGCCAGTGTGCGTTGCGAGGCGTTCTCCCGCCGCTCGTATTCGTTGCCCCAGTGCATGCAGGCGACGATGAAATCGGCCCCTTCGCGCCGCACCGCCGCCAGATCGGCGGCCATTCGCACGGTGTCGATGCGGTTTACGACGGACCCCGCGGGCACGGGCATTCCGTTCGTGCCGTAGGTGTAATTGACCAGCGCGATCCGCAGGCCGCAATGTTCGATGCGCAGCGGATGATTCCGCCGGTAGTCGGCGCTGTCGGCGAAGACCCCCGTGTGGCGGATGCCGCAGCGGTCCAGCTCGCGGATCGTCGTGCGGATGCCCTCCGCACCGCCGTCGCAGCAGTGGTTGTTGGCCAAGAGCGCGACATCCACGCCCGCTCCGCGCAGGGCGTCGGCCAGTTCCGCTGGGGAGCGGAAAAGCGGATAGCCCGTGTAGCGGCCGCTCCGCGTCAGCGTGGTCTCCAGATTGACCACCGCGAGGTCCGCGGCGTGCATCCGCGGGGCGAGGGCGGCGAACACGGGCGTGTAGTCGAACCCTTCGCCGCTGCGCGCGGCCTCGACCTGCGGGAGGTGCTGCATGACGTCGCCGCCGAAGAGCATCCGCACGCGCTGGGGCGGCGGAACGGCAGGCCGCTGCCGGGGAGGTCCGCCGGCAGGGGTGCAGCAGACCGCCGCGAACAGCAGGCAGGCCAGCGTATGTCGCATTCTGAGCCGCATGAGCGGGTGCAGGTCAGGATTTCCGTTTCGGATTGCGGGGAAACCATCCTTTCTCGACCCGCTTGCGCTGTTCGAACAGTTCGCCGATACCCCAGAGCGACGAAGCGCCCCAGACGGCCAGCAGCGTGGACCAGAACAGTTCGCGCACGGCGACCGAGGCGGCGATCGCCCCGATGCCCGACAGAAGGAACAGCCACCAGATGCGCACCCCGAAATAGTATTCGCCCTTAATGACGAACGGATGGAAGATGCCGATGATGAGGAACGTGCCCAGTCCGATGGCCAGTCCCGTGAGGTTGTGTTGCGTCAGAAATTCCATATTGTTTCGATGTCGTTCTCGCCGCATGGAACGGTGTGTTCCGCCCTGCGGGACAAAGATACGAAAAACGGGCGATCCGCCGCAGGACCGCCCGAAAAAACAGCCGTTTCCCGTCAGAAGCCGTATTGCAGCATCACATTGACCCGGTTGGCGTGCCCTTTGCCCGCCGCCATGTCGCGGCGCGAGCCGTAGAGGTACTCCCCGGCCACTTTGCAGCGCGGCGCGATCGTGTAGAAAACATTGCCGAAGACGTACTGTCCGCGTTTGTATTCGTCTGCGGCGTAGAATCCGTGGCTGCGCTGCACGCGGACGGTCGAATAGCCGCCCGAAAGGAAGAGACGCGGCGTGAGGGCGATCTGTGCGGCGGCCTGCCAGCCCCACATCGGCATCGTCCGGATGCGCGTTTCGTCGCGCGGGCAGGGCGTGAAGTCGAGCCCCGAACCCGTGAGGTCCTGGATGTAGGGGGTGATGCCCTTGCCATAGACACCGTTCATGAAGAGCCGCAACGGGTCGCAGCAGCGGATCGTGCCGCTGAACTGCACGCCCCAACCCGTGAGCGAGGTGTCGCTCTTCCGCGTCAGGTCATGCAGGTACATGTTGCGCACGACGGCCGAAGCGCGGATATGGCTCGAACGGTCGCCGCCCCAGGCATATTGGAGGTAAAAGGGAATGTCGGGCACGCGCTGCGGGATGGCGTCGAACCCTTCGCCGTACGTACCGCTCACGACGGGCATCTCGGCCGCCACGCCGAACGAGAGTCGGCCTTCGGCGAAGGAGCGTTCGTAGCGGACGAGCGTGGCGAAGTTGAAGTTGTAGGCATTGGGGCCTTGAAAATCGACGGTTGCAGGGGCCGCTTCAAGATCGCAGAAGGTCGTCACGTCGCGCCCGAGGGTCAGCCCCAGCAGCGAGACGTAGGCCGAGCGCAGACGCGGCGTGTAGCTGTTCGCGGCTCCTCCGCGGAAGTCGCCGTCGAGATAGATCACCACGCGTCCCACGGCCCGCGTGTTGGCGATCGCCTTCAGGAAGAGGCGCGACGTGGAGGCGTCCAGCGTGAGTTTCTGCCGCGTGGCATAGTTCCCGGCGACGGGAATGTCGTAGGTCACGAAGTCGATGTTCTCCACGATGCCGCCCGCATCGTAGGCGGCCCTCAGGGCGACGAATCCGCCCAGCGAAAAAGAGAAGCGGTTCTCCTTCGAGGAGAAGACGAACTGCGGCCGGTCGTGCTGCTGGAATCCCCGGCGGTGCGTTTCGGCATGGTCGCGCCGCGCGTCTTCCTCTTCGGAGGTGCGGTGGCGGCCGCTTGTCGCGGGACTGTGCGATGCGGCGAAGGCCGCGGCAGGATTCTCCCCGTCCGGCCGGGAAGAGGGCCGGGAGGGTTGTGCCGCGGCCGAAGCGGCGAGGAGGGCGGCCAGCAGCGCCGGTACGGCCCGGAATCGGAATGGTGTCATAGGCTGAACGACTGTTTTCGGTGAACGGACCCGGACCGCATCGGACGGTCCCGGTCTCCGGCGACGTGCCCGCAACTCGTATGCCAAAACCGCGGAGGGAAAAATCCCGAATTTCGCTATCTTTGCACGGGAAAAACCTCCGTTTCTTTCCGGCGACGGAACCGGGCGGCGAAATCGCCGCCAAGGCCGCGGAGCGAAATTCGGACCCGAAAGGAAATAGTTATGTTGCTGGGATTGATTCTTCTGCTCAGTCTGGCGGCTGCGGCCGCCGACTGGCTGCACTTCCGCCGTGCACGGTGTGCGCGGCTTCGCCGGCTCTCGCTCGCATGGGCCGCGGCGACCGACGCGCTGCCGCTCGCGGTCGTCGGCATGGGACTTCTCTGCCGCGACAACCCGACGCCCGTCGTCATGGCTTCGATGTGGCTTTTCTGGGTCTGGATGGCGACCGTGCTGCCGCGTCTGGCCTTCTACGCCTTCAACTTCTTCGGACTGCGCCGCACGGGCCTCGCCGCCGCAGCCGCGGTGTTCGCCGCGCTCGTGATAGGGGTCACGGCGGGCCGTACGAGCCTGCGCGTCAGCCGGACGGAGGTGTGCTCCCCGGCGCTGCCCGCGACGTTCGACGGGCTGCGCATCGTGCAGCTCTCGGACATCCATCTGGGGACGATCGTCTCGCCCGGGCGGGAGCTGACGCGTCTCGCAGACCGCGTGAACGCCCTCCGGCCCGACCTGGTGCTTTTCACGGGCGACCTGGTCAATATACGTGCCTCGGAGCTGGACAGCACGGCCGTGCGGCTGCTCCGCCGCATCGAAGCCCCGGTTTACTCCGTCACGGGCAATCACGACGTGGGCAAATACATCAAGGACTCGCTGCGCCATCCGGCCGCCGAAAGTCTGCGCGAGGTGATCGCGCGCCAACGGGCGATGGGGTGGCGCGTGCTGGACGACGAGACCGTCTATCTGCGCCGCGGCGGCGACAGCATCGCCCTCACGGGGCTCTCGTTCGACCCGGCGCTGAGCGAGCAGCGGCACGACCGTCATCTGCCTGCCACGGGACTCCGGCGCGCCTTCACAGGCGTTCCGCAGGGACTTTACAGCATCGTACTGGCACACGTGCCGCAACTTTGGGAGCAGATCACGGCAGCCGGATACGGCGACCTGACCCTCTCGGGACACGTGCACGCCATGCAGTGCAAGATCCGCTTCGGGGGCCGCGGCTGGTCGCCCGCGGCACTCCTCTACAAGCATTGGAGCGGCCGTTACGACGATTCCGCCGGGCGGACGCTCTATGTCAATGACGGCACGGGCTGCGTGGGATACCCCATGCGGCTGGGCGCCCGTCCCGAAATCACGCTCATAACCCTGAAACGATGCGAGTGATACTCTCCGCCGCGGTCACGGCCGACGGCTATCTGGACGACAACGGGCCCGGGCGGCTCGTGATCTCGACGCCCGGGGACTGGGCGGCGGTGCTGCGGCTGCGCGCCGGCTGCGACGCCATCCTGGTGGGGGCCGAAACCGTGCGCCGGGACAATCCGGCGCTGTCGCTGCGCGACGACGCCGAACGCGCCCGCCGGGCGGCACGCGGCCTGCGGCCCGACCTGTCGAAGGCGGTCGTGACCCGTTCCGGCCGTCTCGATCCGTCGCTGCGGTTTTTCACCGAGGGCGATGCGGAACGGTATGTATTCTCGCCGTACGACATTCCTGAACTGGAAGCGGTTGCAACGGTCATTTCGAGCGAAGGAGCACCCGTGACAGCGGTCCGGATCGTCACCGAACTCGAGAAGCGGGGCATTCGCCGCCTGCTGGTCGAAGGGGGGGCGCAGACGCTCGGCCTCTTCCTCGGCGAAGGGCTGGCCGACGAAGTACGCTATGCGGTCAATCCGCGGCTCGCGCTCGGCAGCGGACGGGGCGGGGCGCGATTCCGCTTCGAGCCGCCCGCTGCGGCACCGTGCCGCCGGGAGAGTATCGACGGCATGGAGATTGCGTTCTGCACGCTGCATGAGGATACGACAGCCGAGGATCTGGCCGGATTGCGCGAGGCGATCGCGGAGAGCCGCCGCTGCACGCCCAGCGAAACTTCCTATTGCGTCGGGGCGGTGATCCGGACGTGTGACGGGCGGCGCTTCACGGGCTACACGCACGAAACGTCGGCCACGCACCACGCCGAGCAGGAAGCCATAGCCAAAGCCCTCGCAGCCGGTGCGGAGCTGCGAGGCGCCGCGATCTGCTCCTCGATGGAGCCGTGCTCGCAGCGGGCCAGCGAACCGGAGAGCTGCACGCAGCTCATCCTGCGCCACGGATTCGCCCGCGTGGCCTTCGCACTCTACGAACCCGACCGGTTCGTCTGCTGCCGCGGAGCCCTCATGCTGCGCGAGGCGGGGCTCGACGTCCGCTGCTACCCGGAACTGGGGGAGGAGGTGCGGGCCGTAAACGCCCATCTGTGGCGGTGAAAAAGGCGCAATTTGTTTCCGTAAAGACATAAAACTGTCCTAAAGTGCGCATAGCCGAACAGAATCCCGCAAAAACACCTATATTTGCCTCGTAAACGAATGAACGGTATGAAAATCAGCATCAAGATCGCCGTGACAGCGGCAGCTCTGGCCGCGGCGGCATACGCTCCGGCACAGGAGACCGGACGTGCCATCACGCTCGACGAAGCGATCGCCGTCACGCTCACGGAGAATCCCGCGATGAAGGCGGCGGCCTACGAGGAGCGTGCCGCGCAACAGCAGCGCCGGGCTGCCATCGGCCTGCGGATGCCGCAGATCAACCTGACGGGAGCCTACGCCTATCTGGGCAAAGACATAGGATTCGATTTCAACGACCTGAAAACCCCCGTGAACGACTTGGCGGGCAAGATTCTGGGCAGCGGGCTGATCGCTCCGGAGCTGATCCCCTCGATCCAGGGGTTGCTGAACCCGATGATGAACGCCGACTGGTTCCTGACGTTGCAGGACCGCAGTCTGGGATTCGTGGGCGGCGAGGTGACCCTTCCGATCTGGATGGGCGGCAAGATCAACGCCGCCAACCGCGCCGCACGGCTCAACGAACGCACGGCCGCGGAGCAGGGCAACCAGACGCGCAATGCTCTGATCTCGGAACTGGTGGAACGTTATTTCGGGTTGGCGCTGGCCACGCAGGTCGTGGCCGTGCGGCAGCAGGTGGCCGACGGCGTGAGACGCCATCTGGAAGATGCCCGGATGCTCGAGAAGAACGGCATGATCGCCCGCAGCGAACGGCTTTACGTGGAGTTCAAGATGGCTGAAGCGGAGCGTGAGCTGGCCAATGCCAAGTTGCAGGCGGAGACCCTCTCCAGCGCGCTGTCGAACACGCTGGGACGCGAGAACGACTGGCGGCCCGTCACGGCGCTGTTCCTCATCGGCGAGATCGAAGAGCCGGCCTATTACCAGGACCTGGCCGCGGCGCGTAACCCGCTGCTCACGGAGGTGTCGCTCAAACGGCAGCTGGCCGAGGAGAACGTCCGCGCGCAGCGTTCGGCTTTCCTGCCGCAGGTGGTGGCCATGGGCGGCGGATCGTTCTACAATTACCAGGTGGCCGGCTTCGTACCCCGCTGGGCCGTGGGCGTGGGCGTCAATATCAAGCTCTTCGACGGTCTGAACCGCGAATACAAGTATTCGGCGGCCAAGCAGACCGTGAGCCGCGTCGGCGAGTTGCAGAACAAGGCGTCGCAGGATATCGCCGTGCTGGTGGAGAAGCTCTACAATCAGATGATGAACTACCGCAACCAGATGACCTCGATCGAAGCTTCGCTCGCCTTCGCCGAGGAGTATCTGCGGATGAAGAACTCGGCGTTCCGGGAAGGCATGTCGTCCGCGACGGACCTGATCGACGCCGAACTGAATCTCGCGGGCGTGCGCACGGAACGCCTGCAGGCGGCCTACAATTTCGACGTGCTGCTGGCCCAACTGCTCGAGGCTGCGGGCATCAGCGACGAATTCGCGGCCTACGCCCGTCGCATGGACGCACGGGTGATCCTTTTCGATCAAGAATAAAAAACGAACGATATGAAGCGAAACAACGTAATCGGAATCACGGCGGCCGCGGCGGTCATCGTCCTTTCGGTCGTACTCATCAGCCGTTACCTCGACAAACGGACGCCCCTGCTGATTCAGGGCACGGTGGAGTGCACGACCTACAAGGCCTCCTCGAAAGTTCCCGGGCGCATCGACGAAATGAAGGTCGAGGAGGGCGACCGCGTGGAGAAAGGGCAGCTCCTCTACATGCTCTCGACACCCGAGCTGGAAGCCAAGCTGCGGCAGGCCGAGGCCGTGAAGAGCGCAGCGGCCGCATTGGACGCCGCCGCCGTGGCGGGAGCCCGCATCCAGCAGATCGAGGCGGCGCTGAACATGTGGGAGAAGGCGCAGGCCGGCCTGGAGCTGGCGCGCAAGACCTACGAACGGGTGCGGAACCTCTACGACGACGGAGTGGTCCCGGCGCAGAAGCTCGATGAAGCCGAAGCCAACTACAAGGCCATGGAGGCGACGGCGCTCGCAGCCAAGGCGCAGTACGACCTGGCCGCCGACGGGGCCCGCAAGGAAGACAAGGAGGCCGCCGCGGCACGCGTGCGGCAGGCCGAAGGGGCCGTCAGCGAGGTCGAATCCTATATCGGCGACGCGATGGTTTACTCGCCCGTGACGGGAGAGGTTTCGACCGTCATCGCCGAGGAGGGCGAGCTGGTGGGCAGCGGCTATCCGGTGGTGGCCATTCTCGACATGTCGGACATGTGGGTGACATTCAACGTCAAGGAGACGCTGCTCCCGGGCATGAAGCTCGGGACGCGGATGACGGGATTCGTCCCTGCACTCGACCGCGACGTGGAGTTCGAGGTGACCTACATAGCCCCGCAGGCCGATTTCGCCACGTGGGCGGCGACCCGCACGCAGGGCGGATTCGACATCCGCACCTTCGCCGTGAAGGCCCGGCCCGTCTCCGCCGCGGAGAACATGCGCCCGGGGATGAGCGTGCTGGTCGATTGGGATAAAATCGGGCGATAGCGATGCGCCGACTGCTGGAAAATACCGGAGCCGTGCTGCGGCGGGAACTGGGGCGGCTGGCGCACCAGCCGATGTACTTCGTGCTGATGCTCCTCCTCCCGGCGGCGTCGTTCGCCTTCTTCGCCCTGCTGTTCAACGAGGGGGCGATCCGCAACGTGCCGGTAGCCGTGCTCGACGAGGACCACACGGCCCTTTCGCGCAAGGTGACGCAGATGATCGACGACACGCCTACGGCGCTGGTCTCCTACGGAGTGCAGTCGATGGACGAAGGCGAGCGTCTGATGCGCGAAGGGCGGATCATGGCCATCGTGCAGATTCCGGCGTTTTTCGAGAAGGATATCCTGAGCAACCGCCAGACGCATATCGAGAATTACATTTCGGGAACCAATATCACCGTGAACGGACTGCTGTCGAAAGACATCCAGACGGCCGTGACGACCTTCTCGGCGGGCATCCAGCTACAACTGCTCATGAAGCAGGGACTGACCGAGCGGCAGGCCATGGCGCAGCTCATGCCCGTACGGTTCGACCGCCACGTACTTTTCAATCCGCATATCAATTACGGCTATTACCTCTCGCCGAGCTTCATGCCGATGATGCTGATGATCTTCACGGTAATGGCCACGATCTTCGCCATCGGAACCGAATTGAAATACGGCACTTCGCGCGAATGGCTGGCCACGGGCGGCGATTCGGTTGCGGCGGCCCTCGCGGGCAAGACGCTTCCGATCACGGCCGCGATGTTCCTCATGTCGCTCGTCATGCTGGTCGTCATCTTCAAGATCGTGGGAACGCCGCTCAACGGCAGCCTCGGCATCATCCTCGCCGGAACGCTGCTTTTCGTTCTGGCCTATCAGTCGATCGCCGTGATGATCGTCGCGCTGCTGGCCAACCTGCGTCTCTCGCTCTCGATCGGCGGTGGCTACTCGGTGCTGGCCTTCACTTTTTCGGGACTCACGTTCCCGATCATGGCCATGTGGGAGCCGATGCAGTGGGTGAGCCGTATCTTTCCGTTCACTTTCTATACCGATATTTTCGTCGATCAGATGCTGCGCGGCGCCCCGGCGGTTTACTCGCTGCCCGATCTGGGCTGTCTGCTGCTGTTCGTCGTATTACCGCTTCTGTGTCTGCCGCGTCTGAAACGCGTGGCGACGGAAGAAAAATTCTGGGGGAGATTGTAGCATGAACCGTTTTACACGACAGATGACCTCCTACCTGCAACAGTTCGGCGCAGTGGTGCGGAACGAATTCCGCACGATCTTCACCGACGGCGGCGTGCTGCTGATCCTCGTCTTCGCCATGCTGATCTACGCCACGGTCTATTCGCTGGCCTACGGCTCGCAGGTGTTGCGCAACGTGCCGATCGGTGTGGTGGACGCATGCCGTACGGCGACGAGCCGCAGCCTGATCGAAACCTTCAACGCCGGGCCGAATACGTATGTGGCCTACGAACCGACGGACATGGAGGAGGCCCGGGAGCTGTTCTACGGCCGCAAGATCTACGGCGTGGTCTACATTCCGTCGGACTACGAGCGGAAGCTCGTCGGCGGGTCGCAGGCCGACGTGGCGATCTACTGCGACGCCAGCTATTTCCTCATGTACCGGCAGGTGTTTCAGGAGCTGGTGACGACGATCGGGCAGACGGGCGCGATGGTCGAGTTCCGGAGGCTGATCGCCAAAGGGGCGGACATTCCGCAGGCGCAGGCCGTGACGCAGCCGGTCATCTACCAGTCGCACAATCTGTTCAACCCCTATCTGGGCTACGGAACCTTCGTCATGCCGGCCATCATCATCGTCATCATCCAGCAAACCATGCTTATCGGAATCGGCATGATCGGCGGCACGTGGCGCGAGCACGGACTGTACCGCAAGCTCCGGCCCGCGGGGCGGGGGAGAATGTCCACGCTGCCGATCGTCCTGGGACGGGCTACGGTCTATGCGCTGATCTATGCCGCGACCTGCGCCTACGTGCTCGGGCTGCATTACCGGATGTTCCATTTCCCGATGAACGGCCAGACAGGAGCCGTCGCGCTCTTCACGGCGGTCTATCTCGCGGCGTGCATCGCCATGAGCATTGCCGTCTCGACACTCTTCCGCTACCGGGAAAACTCGCTCCTGCTGCTGCTCTGGACTTCGATTCCGGTGTTGATGCTGAGCGGAATCTCCTATCCGCGCGAGGGCATTCCGGAGTGGATGTTCGCCCTGGGAAAACTCTTCCCGAGCAGCCACGGCGTGAACGGCTTCATCCGCATTCAGACGATGGGCGCTTCGCTCGGCGAGGTGTTCGCAGAGATCAAGTGGCTCGTGATACTCACGGTGGCCTACGGCGGTCTGGCCTGCATCGGTATCCATCAGGTGATCCGCCGCGAGGAGCGGGAGCGGTGCGGGAAAGGAGAGTAGGCTGCCGGCCGGAATTCCTTCCGTCCGACAGTTTCGGCGGGAGGGGAGAGACAAGGGGACGCCTATTCGTCAGGCACGATTCCCTGCACGGCGAATGTCACGGGCTTGTCCGAGCCGTTCCTGGCTCCGACAAGCGGAAGCTCGCCCAGATCGACCGTCCCGCCGTCGAACAGCAATACCTTTCAGTACAATTATTAAGAGGAATGATTGTAAGGTATGTATTTGATTCGCATTATTTAATCTTAGCAAAGACTATGATTGGATTATCTTCCTCGTTCTCGCAGGCACGTGCTATTTCTTTTGCAATTGGCGATACAGGAGGATGTTTATGGTAATAGCCCTGCAACCAAACAACATCATAAGCGTAGATGAGCTTATTGTCGTTTTGTCCGGCTTTTCCAAAACAGTTAGGCAGTTCATCAAACATCCGTTCATAAATGGTCGTTGTACGACTATGGCTGTCGAAAACGCTCCAACGATCAGTCGGTCCGTAGTGGAAGAAGAGACGGCCGTCCGATAAAAGAACATGATTCGGTCCCGAATACCAACGATTTTGTTTTATCGCCTGGAGGTATGTGGATAAATCCTCGAATGTTTCGAGCCGGTTTGGCCGGTTTGCACTCCGATTGCCGGAATTAAGAACAAAATACGGATCGAATTTACCCCTTTGCATATTATACAGATATATCGTATCAGAGAACAGCGGACACAACAATACGCTGTCCTGGGTAAGTTTGGTCAAGACCCCGGAATTCAGGTAGGTCTTTCCGGCGTAAAGCGATTTATAAATTCCCGCCAGTTTGCCGCGACGTTCCATGTGGTAGCCCGAAAACTGGCTTTTGAAAGAGATATTGGGACTGAAAAACAACTCCGTGCCTTCCCGTCCGATGCTTTCCACGTACAGTTGCGGATAAGCGAGGGTCTTTTGGGATATATAACGTCCGTCTGGAGTGAACCGTTTGATAATCCGGTAATTATCCAAGATTAGCAATTCGTTGTTATGTTCGTCTATGGAGATGTCAAATGGATATATTAATTCATTATTAGCTCGTCCATTTGTGAATTTATGTAAAAAAGCACCTTTGGATGAAAAGATATAGACGCTATTGTAGGGAATAGTCGTCAGAATATATAATTTTTCATCATAACAAATGACTTTGGCGATTTGGTCGATCAAGGCTTTATCAGGTGTATCCAATTTAATAAAATGATCGATGGTCAAACCTGAATTTTCTCGATCGATTTTTGCATCATTGATATCGATGATATGTATATTTTGTGTGGAATTGTCTTCTGGATCGTTCTCGGTTGTACATCCGTATAGCAAGGCACATATAAAACAATAGACAAAATATCTCATAATAATGAATTTATAAGACTTCATCTACTAATGTAGATGAAGTCTTTGTTCAACAACTATGGCTTGTAGGAGTGCATGTGCTCGGACATGGTTCATAGCAGGGCATACAGCGAATGAGAGTTGCTCCACTGAAGATATTCCATATTTTCCAGAGTAAGATTCCCTTGGAGCCAATGATTCATCCTGTGCCAAAGCCTCGATATTGGCATTCAGCAGATAGAAAGGATCCGGCCGGTAGTTTGCCGTATAGGCAGTCACGGCCGCGGTAGCCATCATGAGACGGCATCCGCAAAAATCTGTTTCTCTTTAATACATGAAAATTTCAGGTTAAAAAGGTCGTAGTTTTTCTCGAATTTCACAGTCGTCGTAAAGTAATCCGTAAAATCCACTCTAAAGTTATATATTTTTTAAAGAAAAGTACAAATATTTCGATAAAAATTCTCACATAAAACACTCATCGTATATCAATAAAATCAAAAGATGTCTAAAGTGCGGCGATCTTACATATCTCCGGCGGCTGCCGAAACCCGTATCGTCGCATCGTCCGGCCCGGGAATGAATTTTACGACTCTTGCCGATGGAACCCCCTGCATAGATATCCGGAACAGAGGGCTGCCGCCCGAAAAGCGATGTCATACCGAGATCAGGCTGCACACAGTGTTCTGGTCCCCTTGGCCAAAATACCCAGCCAACAGCCGCAAAATAAAATTGCAGAGCACACGAGTCCATAGATTCGTGCTATCCGCCGGAGCCCCTGTTCAGAGGCGCATAAGGCAAAGGAAGCAGCATCATAACCCGGAACAACTGCTCATAGGGATCGTCCGGTTTCGGTAACTCATCGACACCGAACGGATCATCGGAGGTGGAAAACGCAATGTTGCGGGTAGTCCGAAAACTCCCCGAATCGCTTCCGGACAGTAACCGCCGGACAAGACCGATAGCAGACTCAAAAAAACACTCTCGTTGAAGCGTTCTTCAACGAGAGTGGAAATTACGAGAATCGACTTGTCGGAAAGCCGGTCTGCCTCCGAATAGATCGCAGAACGCCTTCCCGAATTCAACGCACCTTGATCTCCAACTGCGACGTCGGATAATTCTGGTCGTTGATCACGATCCGCTGCGCGTCGATCGCACTCTTCTGCCCGGCCGTGACATAGAGCGTTTTAAGATAGTAGCTGTTCAGCGTAACGCTTTGAATGGCCGGACACCCCGTAATATCGAGCCACTGAACCTTATCGTAGGAACCCAGCGTGATCTCGATGATCCGCACCGCAGTACCGGACACGGTCAGCGATTCGGATGTTTCGTAAGGCGACGAGCAGTAGAGGCTGGAAAGTACGACTCGCCCCTCTTCGACGGGCGCATCGCACAGTTTGAGCACTTCGAGCGGCGCAGGGGTCAGGTACGAACGCCATCCGCCCAGCACGCTCTGCCAGCCGATAGTCGTCAGCTTGGCATTACCGCTCAGATCGAGTTCCCGGATGGGGTTTTCTCCGATTCCGTTCGGCTCGAGCGTCGTAAGGTTGGCGAACGCCTCGATGCCTTTCAGCGATGCGATGCCTTTCCGGTAGAGATCGGGTAATTGTGTGGCGGCTTCGCCCGTTTCCGTCAGAATACATTCGGTACCGTCGAGTACGGTGATGTAACCGGCATCCACCAGAATCTGCCGGAACGTGTCGTCGGGGAACTCGATTCCTTTCGGTCGTTCGCCCTGCACGACGGAGACTTCAGCCGAAAGCGACTCTTCATCGGTCGTGAAACGCACGAAGCCCGAGCGGAACGGAACCTCGGCAGCTTCGACCTTGAAGACGAGTTCCTGCTCCAGCAGCTCCTCCGACGAGGAGGGCGGTGTCTGCAACACGATCCAGTCCACGGTGGGGGCGGCCCGGAACGGCAGATTGCTCCGCACGTTCACACGCACTTCTCCGCCCTCCACGGGGATGTTGAACGACGTCTCGCCGACCTCCAACAGCAGATTGCGCTCCTGTCGCACCGTCACCGTGCGTTCGTCGCCGTCCGTATTGGTCACGACGAGCCGCGCATCGCGGGGACGTCCCGTCGTATTGGCATCCGCCGTGAAGTAAAAGAACGAAAGCGAAGCCCGTGTCTCGACGCGGTGAATCCAATCGACCGGTTCCAAGAAACGACAGGAGGTTTCGCCCGAAGATTCGATGCGGAGGCGGAACTCGCCGCCCTCCGCAGGCAGGGAGTAATCGGTCTGGTCCGGATCGAGCAGCGAACCGCCTTCCTGGGTGACGGTCAGGCGACGCTCCTCGCCGCCGCACATGAAAGTGAAGCGGACTTCGCGCGCATCGAGGTCCGTATTCGGTTCGACGGCAAAGGCGACCGTCTCCCCGTCGCCGCCCTTATCGACGGACGGAACGCACCACTCCTGACGTCCGCTCAGACGCCAAGGACCGCTGCTGGCGACACTCACCTCGTTCGTTCCTCCTGAGAGAACTCCGCCGTCGGCGTCGAACGCGAGCGTTTCGGCCGAAAGGGCGAGCCTCTCCGCGGGAGCCGGAGTCTCCGCTCCGTTGTCATCGCCGCAGCCGGCGAAAGCCGCCGCGACGAACATCCAAAATATCTTTTTCATACTGCGTTTTCGTGTTTGAAATACCGCAGGGATTCGTTCCGTACCGGGTGTACGGAACGCCCCGCTACCAATCTTTCTCGTGTCTTACGCCCGACCACGAAGCCTCGTCGTCGTAGATGTACTTCGCCACGTCGTTCAGCGGCGTGAACTGCCCGTCGCCCGGCTTGAGGTTATAAACCATTTGCACGCCGTTGCCCATCCGGCGGTTGTACTGCAAATTTTCGGGCGACGACTCCTGGCCGTAGGTCATGTCGAGCGATCCTTCGCCCCACTGCCGGCGCGACAGCCCGAGATGTATCGGGTTCATCAGCGCACCGTAGTCGCAATAGGCGTAATCGATGAAATCGCCGGGACGGACTCCGTCCACCGCCTCCTTGAACCCGAAGTTGGCCTGTCCGATCTGATAGAGCATCACCAGTTTGTCGGGCATCGCCATCTTCACCTCGTAGAGCAGACGGGCATAGGGCCCGGGGCCGTACTGCACGCATCCCGGCCAGAGGTTGCCGAGATGCTCCTCGTACTTCGAATATTCGTCGTCGAAATCGACGCCGTCAAGTCCATAGGTATCGACGATCGAGCGCAGATCCTGCGCGAAGGCGCGCGCCGCTTCGTCCGAGAGGTTGGCCACGCCCGATCCGTCGCCGTTGCCCAGAATCGTCAGGCTGACGCGGATTCCGGCTTCCTGCAACGGGCGGATGTAGATGTCGCGGTTGTCCAGGATGTGCCGCACATTGGGATTCAGCGTGACGCCCACGCGCCGCTCCTGCTCGAGCCAGTTGATGTTGGCGGCGAAAATATTGACCACGTCGAAAAGCGGTTTGCCGCTCCGCTTGCAACTCCATTCCAAAGCATTGAGCGGATTGTTGTCGTTCACCTCGACATAGCAGACAGTGATCATTCCTGTCCCCTTATCGGTCGAGGGACGTGCGCCCTGCACCTGCACCCAGAAGATACAGGTACCTTCCGAGGCCGACACTCCGACCCCTTCGGTCTCGGAGGTCAGTCGCAGCGGTACGGCATAGGTTTCGCCTTCGGCGAGTCCCCCGCCGGGCTTCACGCCGACGCGCAGCGGGTCGGACTGCACGCTTCGGGGGCCGACGAGCAGCGCTCCGTCGGCCTCCAGTTCGACGGACGATTTGGGAACGGCCTCGAACGAAGCAGCATGGGTCTCATTGTAAGCCTCCAGCACGCTCTCATCGTAGGCGAACCGAAGGTCCACGGCCTTTCCTGCCTCAGCGCTCAGGGCGACACGCACTTCGCCCGAAACGGGCTCGTCATAAAGCCGCAGCGTCGCACCGGCCGCACCCTGCGGATTGTAGACCGAGCAGAAGCACGATCCGACCGTCTCGATGCGTCCTTCATCAATTCCGCCGGGACGAATATCATCCTCCGTGCACGAAGTCGCAACCAGCACGGAGACTCCGGCTGCAAGGCTCCATAGCATATTTCTTGTGTAGTTCATAGCGAATCTTGTTTTTGAATCAGTAGATTAGTTGTCTCCGTCACCGGAGGGAGCCTCGGGCAGCGACACCTGATTCCATTTGAGTGTCTCGTGCGCCGTGCCGCTGTTGTTGTTGTCCGTATGGTCACGGATGGTTTCGCCCGAACCTTCGTCGAATTTCCAGTAAGCCACGAGTCCCTCGCTCGCTGGATCGACCTCGTAAATGTTCGCGGCAATCTGCTCCTGCGTACGTACGGTATTCCAGATGCGCACCTCGCAAATCTCACCGTGGAGTTCGCGTCCGGCCGCATACGAGTAACC
The DNA here is from genome assembly GCF_006542685.1 of Alistipes dispar. Taxonomy (NCBI): domain Bacteria; kingdom Pseudomonadati; phylum Bacteroidota; class Bacteroidia; order Bacteroidales; family Rikenellaceae; genus Alistipes; species Alistipes dispar. Next base: position 2,743,862 of record NZ_AP019736.1, read on the forward strand.
GATATGGAAGAAATGATCCTTCTGCTGGGCGTCGGTTTTCGGCTGCCCGAGATTTACGGGAACGAACTGGTTGCCCGTCTTGTCGAGCACCGGTTCGCCATTGATGTAAATGACCAGATGTCCGGTCGCCACATCGCATGTCACGGCGATATGCGTCCACTCGTTCGCCGGGACGAGGCACGTAGTCGCATCCGTGAAGTTGGCCGTAGCGTAGGGAGTAGGCATGACTACCTGGAGCTGGTTGGGCTCCAGACCGTTGTCGCTGATGCGGATCAGGCAATGCCCCTCGATGCCCATCACGGTCTTGATACCGGGTTCGAGCACGTAGTCGCTGCACCGCACGAGCGCCTCCATCGTCACGGCGTTCAGGCCGTTGAGCACCTTGCACGATGCGCTCTGCCCGTCGAGCGTCTTGTCGAAGGAGATGTAGTTGCTCTCCTGAAGGTCGGCCACGACATTGATGATGGCCGCGCCGCGCAGCACGTAATAGATCGTGCGGGCGCTTTCGAGCACAGCCGCTCCATCGGCTTTACGCAGTGTGACGGGAAGCACGTGCAATGCCTCGGTGTCGAGTTCGCCGAGGTTATGGAAGCGTACCGTCACGTCGGCCGAACGGTTCGTACCGACCGGGATGGAGGTCTTGCCGCCCACGATCTCAAAGTAGTTTTCGGGCAGCATCGCCGCCTCTTCGCCCGACATGCGGTTGTAGTCCGCCACGCGGCCGGCGTCGGCCTCGAAGAGCAGGCCGACCTCCTTGCCGACCGGCTTGGGAGCCGCCGCGCGGAACGAACGTTCGTCCGAGACGGTGCTCTGCTTGACGAGCAGCGTCGTGACGTTCGTGTTCTGGTCGATGAACACCCTGTTGTCGAAATCCCCGTAGGGAGACGGTTTCTTGTCGCACCCCGTCATCGCCGCCAGCGTCCAAACAGACAGCAGGAGTGCCGTATGAAATCTTTTCATATCCGTTTAGTTTTTGGGAGAGGGATTAAGCGTTTCGATGGCCTCCTTCGTGTAGCGGTAGATCATCGCGGAGTTGTAGTAGTCGTACTGCACGTTCATGATGCCCATTCCCGCCTTGCCGATATCCTCCGGACGGAGCAGCCACTCGGCCAATGCTCCGACGGCACGCACCGAAGCACCCGAGGCGTCGGCCAGATACCCCGTGGCATCGGTTGCAGAAGGCGGCACGGCGGAGACGAGCCACAGGAAGCGGTCGGAGGGAATTCCTTCGACGGCGCACATGCGGCGGGCACGGACACCGAAGTCGTACACCGATTCGGCGTCGAGGCAGCGAACTACCAGATAGTCGCAAAGGGCCACCGCCGACAGGTCGCTCAGCCATTGGGGCGTTCCTTCGAAGAGAAGCAGCCCCCCGGGATGGCTTTCCCGCCATTCGGCCAGAGCTCCGGCCACCACGTCGTCGAGCGCCCGCTGCACGCGGAGTTCCTCTTCGGTAGCGAAAGTCGGGTCGGTGGATTCGTAGCGGAGCGTCAGCCCGTCGAGGCCGTCGGCTTCGATCTCTTCGAAACGCTCAGCCAAGGCGGCAGAAAGCCGTTCTTCGGGGGCCTGCGTATCCTCGGCACGCGCCAGAGCGGCCTGACAGTCGAAGGCGCCGATGATTTTCGTCCCTTTCTCACGAAGCGTTTCGGCCTGTTCAAGTTCCTCGGCCGTAAGGCGTCCTCCGGCCGTCAGCGCCACGACATCCACGCTGTCGGGCACATCGGAGAAAAAGCCGCCCCGGCTGACGGGTCTCTTGTCCGAATTGTCGAACCAGACGACCGTCCGATAATGGTCGCCGTTCTTGTAGGCGCGGAGCGAGGCGAGGTAACGGGCATACAGTCCGGGATCGTCTTCGCCGAAAACAGGATTTTCGACTGCGATTTTCTCGTTCTCCGTCCAGTCGTCGCACGAGGAGCCCGCCGATGTTGCGAGCAGAAGCGCCGCGCCGCAGAATATGTTGCTTATCGTTCTTTTCATGACTCGAATGATAATGGATTATTTCTCCTTGCAGTCCCACCACAGACGGGTGGCCATGTTGTCGGGTCCCCCGAGCAGTGAAACCGCTTCATTGATATGCTCGTTGTTCTCCTGGTACTCCTCCGCCGGATAGGGCATGCGGTTCGCATAGCCTCCCTCGGGGATGATGCCGCCGCTGCGGTTGTTCGTGGCGGGCATCAGCCGCGGATAGCCCGTGCGCCGGAATTCGCACCATGCTTCGAACCCTTCGGGATAGATCGCCAGCCACTTCTGGGTGATGATCTGTTCGAGGTTGGTTTCGAAATCGCCGCGCGTATCCCATTTGACGGTTACGGTGCTCACTTCCGAAGTGTTGCTCTCCTTGCCCAGCGGGTCCTCATAAGACTCGGGCAGCGACACCCCGTCGGCGATGTAGGCGTCGTAATCGCCCGAGAGCCCCCACTGTTCGAACGAGAGGCGCACCCCTTCCTCGTACCAGCGTTCGGCATCGCCCGTCGCGCCGTACCAGCCGCGCAGGGAGGCTTCGGCCTTCAGAAAGGCCACTTCGGCGGCATTCATCCACATGAGCGGCGTCGTATAATCGACCGCCATATTCGAGTAGAGAAGCGATTCGGAGGGAATGCTGATTCCCGAACGCAGCCCGATATAGCCGTTCCGAATTCCGCCCGTGAAGGTCGAAAGGGTGAAGTATTTGGCCCGCCGGGGGTCTTTGTAACCGTTCATGTAGGAGGTGATGTCGGCCGAAACGCGCGAGTCCCCGCCGTTGTAGTCGTACATCACCACCCGGAACGGGTTGTTCTGGGTCGGAATCTGTGCATTGTCCGCATTCGATTCGATCACGCCGCCGTTCTCTCCGGAAAGAGCTTCCTTTACGATCCGTTCGGCTTCGTCCGGCGCCGCATAGCTGATACGCATGGCCATGCGCAGCTTGAGCGAATTGGCGAACCGCACCCATTTCGACAGGTCGCCCGCATAGATCTTGTCCGAGGCGGCCTTGATGGTCTCGGCCGAATGGTTCCTCAGCACGGTCAGCGCACCGTCCAGCTCCTCGAACAGCCGTTCATAGACGGCCTGCTGCGAATCGTAGGGTGAGGTAAGCGCGTCGTCGGCTCCGATCTGCGAATAGGGAACCGGTCCGTAGGTGTCGGTCACGCGATGCACGGCAGCCACGCGGATCACTTCGGCAAGCGCAAGGGCCACTTCGTCGTCTGAATTGACTTTCAGCTTGTTGTAAGCCGTATAGATCTCAGGAATCACGCGGATGAGCATCACGCGCGTCCAGTCGTTGGTAGGGTTGAAGATGGCGATGCGGGTGGGAAGTCCCGGATTCGAGTCGGCCGTATAGCCGCCGAGCGCACCTCCCAGTACGATATCGGTGAACTGGTGCGTATTGACATCGAGCGGAATGACCCATCCCTGCATGCCCGTCAGAATCGACGAGACGATGTAGTTGTCGTTGTTCATATCGTCTTTCGAGGCGGCATAGGGATCGGTGTTGATGTCATCGAACCCGCCCGTGCAGGCGGCGAACAACGCTGCCGGTGCCAGCGCCAGCAGGCGGAGGCGTCTGCGAAGATATTGTGGTTTTTTCATAGCGCGTTTAGAATTTGAGTCTCATGTTGAAACCGATATTCCGTAACGAAGGCATCATGAAATAGTCGATGCCCTGATAGTAGTTGCCCGTCGTGGCGACGGCTTCGGGGTCGAACGGAGCCTTGCAGTAAATCATCCAGAGGTTGCGGCCCACGAGCGAGAGGTTTATCTCGCAAACGCCGCCGAGTTTCTCCTTCGGAATCGTATAGCCGATCGAAGCCTCCTGCAAGCGGACGTTCGTCGCCGAATAGGTGTAATATTGCGGGATGTTCTTGCCGCCTACGACCTCGTACCAATTGTAGGCCGGCAGGAGCGAACCTCCGTTGACGGCGACGCCTCCGGCGTCGCGTGCCGCGGCAGAATCCTCCGATACGCCGTAATAGTCGAGCTGAGCCTGCGTGGCGGAGTAAACGATACCGCCGATACGGGCCGATACCATGAACCCGAAACTCAGGTTTTTCCAGCGGAAGTCGTTGCGCCACGCCATGTTGGCCTTCGGGAAGACCGATCCCAGCCTGATGTCGTCCAGATTCTCGGAGACCGTATAGATGCGGTCGTTCTCGTCCACGTAGATATGGCCGTTGGCATCGCGCTTGAGGTCGATGATCGAATAAAGATCGCCCAGCGAACCGCCCTTCTTGAGGATGAAGTGCGCCTGGTTCAGACCGCCGACATCGAGGCGGTCCTTCGTGACGAACTGTCCGGTTTCGGGATGGCGGTAGTTGTCCACCAGTTCGAGAATCCGGTTCTGGTTGGAGCTGAGCGTGAAATTCGAACTCCACGAGAACTCGCCCCATTTGTTGCCGTAGCCCAGCGCCAGCTCGATACCCCGGTTGCGCACCGATCCGGTCTGAACGTAGAGCGTCGAATAACCGGACGACACGGAGATCTGCGGGTCGAAGGTCTGGTTGTAGGTCTTCGTGTTGTAATACGATACGTCGAGGTTGAAATGCTTCAGGAAACGCATGGTAAGACCCACCTCCCACGAATCCGTGCGTTCGGGCTTCAGGTCGTAGAAGGGGTAATTGGTCTCCGTCTTCCACACTTTGTTGTCGGCATCCCAGACATAGACGGGGTTGGCCAGGAAACGGGCGAAGGGCATACCTACCGAGGCCCACGAACCGCGCACCTTGACGTAGGAGAGGTTCTCCGGCATGTCGGGGATGAGCTGCGAAAGCACCACCGAGGCGCCGACGGAAGGGTAGAAGAACGAAGCCTTGACCGATTGCGGACCGGCCAGTTGAGAAGGCCAGTCGTTGCGCCCCGTAAGGGTGAGGTAGTAGGTTCCCTTGTACCCGATTTCGGCCGAGGCGAAGAGCGACTGGTACTGTTCGCGCCAGCCGGACTGCTCGCGTGTCACACGGGTGTCGTCGAGCTGGAAGACGTTGAACAGATTGGCGATACCCGACTCCATGATGGGACCGCGGTTCTTGAAGGCATCCTGCCGGATATCCGAAATCACGGCGCCCACGTTGGCCTGCAGCGACCAATTCGCTCCGAAGGTCTTGTCGATATTGAGCAGCACGTCGCCGTAGGTCTGCTGATCTTCGGTCTTGGTGATGCCGTAAAGTCCGTTGTTCGAACCCTCGATGAGCGTCGAATTGGACGTGGCATAAAACTTCTCGGTGAAGTTGTTCACCGAATTGTCGATTCGGATACGGCCCGAAACCGAAAGCCAGTCGAGAATCCGGTAGGAGATGTTGGTATTGAGCATATAGCGCCGGCGGTCGTTCTCGCGCAGGTTGCGGTAGTTGATCCAGTAGGGATTCTGCATCGTCAGATTGCCCGCACCGATCCACTCGTCCCAGTCCTGCACCCAGATGCGGCGTTCGGGGTCGTATCGTTCGAACATCCGCACACGGTTCCAGTCGTTTCCGCGGGGAAACAGGTAAGCCGAAACCAACGGATTGGCATACGTGCCCTGATTGACCATGTTGCGGTCGTTCTGCATGATGTAGGAGGCTCCGATGTCCAGGGTCATGCGGTCTTTGAGCAACGAGGTGGTGTTGCGGGCCGTGAAGTTGTAACGCTCGTAGCCGTTGTTGGGCACAATACCGCGGGAATTGACAGCCGAGGCCGAAAGGTAGGTCTGGTTGCGGTCGGTGCCCGTCGAGAGCGAAACGGTCTCGGTGCCGGTGACGCCCGTCTGGAAGTAGTCGCTGCGCGGGGAATAGCCCGTGCGGTCCGCAGCACCGAGCCGGCGGCCCCAGCTCATGAGCGTCTGCCCCTCCGAAGCATTAAGATTACCCGTACCGTAGCGGTTTTGGAATTCGGGCATCACGAAGGGAGAGTGTACCTCGGTATTGCTGGTCACGGTCACGGACGTATGGCCCGCCTTGCCCTTCTTGGTCGTGATGACGATGGCGCCGTTCGACGCATAACTGCCGTAGAGCGCCGCAGCCGCAGCGCCCGTCAGCACCGACACGGACTCGATATCCTCGGGATTGATGTCCGCGACGGCTTCCGACGTTCCGGCCGAGTCGAACTCCGTTCCGCCCTCGCCGCCGAGGTTGTACATCGGAACACCGTCGATGACGTACAGGGCGTTCGAAGACTGGTCGATGCCCTTCGTACCGCGCATGACCACCTTCGAGGCTCCGCCCACGCCCGACGACGAGGCGTTGATGTTCACGCCGGCCACCTTGCCGCTGAGCGCATTGACGAAGTTCACGTCCTTGTTGCCGACAATCTCCTCTGCCGAAACTTGCTGCACGTTGTACGACAGCGCCTTTTCCGAACGTTTGATGCCCAGGGCCGTTACGACGACAGCATCCATTTCAAGCGCGGATTCGCGCAGCGTGACCTCCATTGCCGTACGGCTCCCGACCGGAATTTCCGTGTCGTCGTATCCCAGGTAGCCGAACGACAGCACCGCTTTCGCGGCGGGAGCGGGAATCTCCAGCGCGAAAGAGCCGTCGGCCCCGGTACTCGTACCGACGGTCGTCCCCTTGACAATAACCGTCGCTCCGATGATGGGAACTCCGTTCTTGTCGAGGACATGTCCCGTCACCCTGCGGGGCTGGTCATCGACGCTTTTCTGTGTCAATACGATGTGATTGTCCGAGAGTTCCCAGCCGAGTTTCGTGCCTTCGACCAGACGGTCGAGCACGACCGACAGCGGCTCCCGTCTGGCGTGCAGCGTCACCCGGTGAGAAGGGGCGATGTCCTGTGTTTTATAGAGGAACATCAGCGATGTTTGCTTCTCGATCTGCACGACGGCATCGTCGAGCGTTCCGCCCTCTACGGAGACGCTGATACGTTGTTGCAACACACCGGATTGCGCCGAAACCGTCATTTTACCCGTCCCGAGCGTGAAAAACAGCGCGAGAAGAGCAAGAATCAGATTTTTTTTCATAAATTTAAGACCTCTTAGATGAGTAGTTTATGCCATGCACCGCAAAGCGCCGGGATTCCGGAGCATCGGGGCATGAACGAAAATTTAACGAGTCCGGAGCCGGGGAATGTCAGCAGCATGACCGGCTCCTCTTTGTTCGGGGGGGGGAGAATCCGTTCGTCAATCGGTCATAGGCAGGAAAGATTTAAGGTTCGACATGTCTATTGAGGTTTTCGTAGTTTTCAAAAGGTCAGCGTAAGCGGATGCGGTAGGTGTTCCCGTCGCGTTCGATATGCAGACGCCCGTCGTGGTTCAGGACGCCGAACACCTCGTCGAGCCGCTCCGTGAGCGAGAAACTGCCCGTATAACGGATCTTTTCCGCAGCTTCGTCGATAAGAAGAATCCGCACGCCGTAATAGTTCTGCAACCGGGCGGCGATCTGCGCGAGACTCTGATCGCGGAAACGGTAAACCCCGTCGTCCCACGGAACCTGCCGCTCATAGGCGTCCAGTTCCGAAAGCCGGTAACTACCGGCTCTCTTGTCGAAATGGCACTGTTCGTAAGGATGCAGTTCGAGCGACCGGAGCAATTCGCCCTCACGGTCGAGCAAGTCGAGTCCCACGGCCCCGCTCAGGAGCGTTACGGTGTTCTCGGATTCGTTGGAATAGGCCTGGACATTGAAAGTCGTTCCGAGCACGCGTACCGACTGGCGGCACGAATGGACGATGAAGGGGTGCTCCGCATCGTGTTCGACATCGAAATAGGCTTCGCCGTCGAGCCACACCTCGCGGGGACCGGAGCCGAAAGAGGCGGGATAACGCAGCTTCGAAGAGGCTTTCATCGTCACCTGCGTACCGTCGGCGAGCACGATGCGCGACTTGCTTCCGGCATCCACGCATATCGTATTGAACGAGTCGGAAAGCCCTGTCCCGCCGCTCCTCCCGGCCAGAATGCCGACAGCGATCAGTGCGGCTGCCGAGGCGGCATAACCGACTGCCCGGAACCATATCTTCCGCCCGAGCTTTCGGCGGGGTGCAGGGCGCAGCGCGGCAATACGCTCATCCGAGGCGAATTCGGGCCTTGCGAGCAACCGGCGCCGCATGGCTTCGACATCCACCGCTCCGATCTTCGATGCGGCATCCCGCTCGGCGTAAAGATGCGTCAGCCCGTAAAGCAACTCTGCATTCTCGGGATCGAGGCCGGCCCATTCGTGCAACAACTCGATCTGCTGCAACGTGGCTTCACCTTCGAGATAGGCGATCAGGGCGGATTCGAGTGCTTCGGAGATTTCTTTCATCGGTCATGCGTTTTATATGTAAAACACATGTCCCGTAAAAATTACCTACTCCGTTCGAAAAAAAATTCAGCAGCCATTCGAAGGGGGGGGGTAAATAAGACTAAAGATCAGCAGGATGAGCATCCTTTCGCGAAGGAAGCGAAGCGCTTTATAAAGCTGGGCGTCCACCGTACGATGCGAAATGCCGAGCCGCTCGGCGATTTCCGCACTCTTCAGATCCTCGTACCACGATAACCGGAAAACCTCGCGGCAGCGTTCCGGCAACTGCTCGATCAACGCCCGCAGGACATCCTCGCGTTCGTTCCGCGGTTCATCGAGAATCCGCAGTTCGTATTCCACCTCTCCGAGCCGCAGCTCTGCAAGCGAGGTGCGGACATACCGGCTGACGACCAGTTCATGCCGAATGGAATTCCGGCAGGCATTCAATACGCTGCGGTAAAGATAACGGCTCAACTCCTCGGACGGCAGACGGAAACGCCCCTGCTGCCAAACCCGCACGAATACGTCCTGCACGATATCCTCTGCAAATTTCTCCGTGACGAAACGGCGGGCGAATACGATCAGGCGGGCCGCATATTCGTGATAGATGCGATCGAAACGGCCGAAGTCCCCCTCTTCCGGAACGAACGGGAGAGTTTCATCCGAAGAATCCGTCTGTATTTTATCCGAATGTAATGAGCGCATCGTCCAAAAACGTATTATCTCCAATGCTCCGCAGTTATCCGTCCGTGCATGGAAATTCCGAAAATCGCATCCGACGACCGAATCGCAAATAAACTGTTAGCCATCTTTTTCGCAGCCTTTTCGTCTATTGATTTGCCGTCGTATGAACTATCCATTCAACGGCGTCCGGGGCAGTCGCCGGCCGGACTCGAACACACAAATATAGAAAATGATCGATAAAATAATGAAACTCCCCCCGATTTAATTGCAATTCCGAGAGGAGCGGCCCGTCGATTACCGGACAGAAAACGTTTTGTTGCGCTGTTTTTATCCGGGAACGGATTCATGGCGATATTATCCGATCGAGGCTTCATCATCCGTCGGTTGTCAGCCCGATACTTCTCATAGTATTGTCAGCCGCAGACGGTTCCATTCTGAAGCCCATGATTCGATGAATTGCGACCGCCTTTCGGCTGAAACGCCAGCATCATCTACCCAGTCCGGGCGCTGCGGCGGCATGTATAATTATCCGGAAAGGGATCGAGTCGAAATAGCTTTCAACTCGATCCCTGCTATACCGCGAATATCGTCCGACACAGTATCCGCATAGGCCGTGAAGGCGCCCGGTCCGGCAACTTACAGGCAAATGGAGCGGGTTTCATCGGTCGGATGCCTCGGTCGGTTCGCTGCCGTCGGGCGTATGGCGGATTGTCGCACCGGGCTCGGCCGAATTGGCCCGCAGAATCCCGTCCTGCCGTCTCAGTCCCGGCGATGAAACCCGGAAATTTACGCGCCGCGGCATCTCGACCGCAGCGATCCGTGCATTATAACGCCGGAGCGCCTGTCTATTTTCATCGCTTACCGTTGATAGACCCGTACATAATCGATAACATATTCCGCCGGAAAGATCGAATCGTCGATCCCCTCGTAGCCGCCCCAGTCACCGCCGACGGCAATGTTGAGCTTCAGGTAGAACGCCTTGTCGAAAGGCCAGCTCTCAGCACGGCCCGAGCCGTCGTTGCGGAATGTGTAGTAAGGCACGCCGTCGATGTAGGCCTGGATATAATCCGGCGTCCACTCCATACCATAAACATGGAATTCCGTTTCGGGGGATTCCGGCGCATAACTCGTCGTCAATTCATTCTTGCCGTCCTCCGTGCGGTCCTTTTTATTGTGTACCGAGAACCACACGATACCGGGTTCGTAGCCTACGTATTCCATGATATCGATCTCTCCGTCGAGCAGGTTGTCGTCGGAATGGGTGACAGGCAGCATCCAGAACGCCGGCCATACGCCCCGACCCGCCGGAAGCTTGGCCCTCATCTCGAATTTGCCATAGGTCCACGACTGACGGCTGCTCATACGGGCCGAGATATACTTCTTGCCTCCGACAGGCGTTTCCGGCTTGTAAGCCGTGATGGTCAGCATTCCGTCGCGGACTTTGGTCACGGCATAATCCCCGTGTACGCGGTCGACATAATACTGTTCCTCGTTGTTGCCCCAGCCCGAACCGCCTGTTTCGAACCGCCATTTCTCACCCGGCTGGGCATATTCCGCTCCGGCGGGTTCCTCATCGAACTCCTCGGACCAGACCAGGCGGTATTCGCCGTCGCCTTCCTCGTCCTGTTCGCCGTCAACCCACCAGCCGGGTTTCCGGAAATAGGTCGGGTCGTCCTGCATGCATCCTGTTGCCGTGGCCATGCACAGCAGACTTATCATCCAAATCATCTTTTTCATCGTTTCAGGTCGTTATCGGTTATTTTTTCACGGTAAAGCGGAAATACCAGGCATCTACATCGGTCGCCAAGCGCAGATAGAGTTCGTCGGCCGTCAAGGCCATAATCTCGAAACTGCCGCCCAGCGCCGACGGATGACAGATCGCGCTGGGGAATGCCATCTCGGAAAATACCAGGTAGGGTGTACCGCTGCGATCCTCGATCTTCCAGGTTTGTCCCTCGGGTTGGGTGTAATCTATGTCGCCTGTCTTGCCCGCTTCGAGACCCATGGCCTCACGGGCGCTCGCATCGCAATAGACCGCCCCATGCGCCGACAGTTCGTAGGCATTGCCCTCGAAACGGAAGATCAGTTCGTCGTCGAACATCGAATAAACGCTCATTTCGTCCATGGAAGGAGCCCACCAGTTCGGATCACGGGCCGAAAGATCGCCCTCACCGAAATAACCGTCCCGGGCGTAATCCCAGACCCAGACCTTCTGCGAACCGTCCGCCGAGGTTGTTAGCAGTTTTTCCGGTTCGGAGGGTTCGGGCTCGGGCTCCGCTTCGGGCTTCGGAACGAAACGGAAATACCACGCATCCACATCGGTCGCCAAACGCAGATAGAGTTCATCGGCCGTTAGTGAGAGAATTTCGAAACTGCCGCCCAGCGCCGACGGATGGCAAACGGCACTCGGGAATGCCATCTCCGAGAATTTCAGATAGGGTACGCCCTCGCGCATTTCGATTTTCCAGGTCTGTCCCTCGGGCTGCGTATAGGCAACATCGCCCGTAGGACCGTCTTCGAGGCCCATGGCAGCACGTGCGCTGGCATCGCAGTAAACGTAGCCGTTCGCCGCCAGTTCATACGCCTTGCCTGCGGCGAGGAACGAGAGCTCGTCGTCGTACATCGAGTAGTTATGCATTTCATTGGCACCGGCCGGCCACCAATCAGGCTCGCGGGAGGCCAGATCTCCCTCGCCGAAATGTCCGTCCCGGGTATAATCCCAGGTCCAGACCTTCTGCGTTCCGTCACTCTTCGTCGTCAGCAGTTGTTCGAGCGCCAGCAGGTCGGCATCGGGCTGCGAACCTTTCACTACGAAGCGGTAATACCAGGCGCCGTATTTGTCCGATCCGGTATCGAACCGCAGCGCCAGCGTCTCCTCCGTCAGTTCCATTACCTCGTAGGCACCGCCCAGCCCATCGGGATAAGGAGCATACGAAGGGAATCCGCCTCCGGTGAAGCTCAGCCACAGTGTCCCGGTCTCGTCTGTGTAAAGGGCCCATTTCTGACCTTCGGGCTGGTTGTAAGCGATCGTCGCAGAATTGTAGGTACCCCCTTCGGGATAATTTTGCGGATCAAGGTCGGAGAGAACCGAACCGTCGGCATAGACATAACCTTTGGCATCGAGCACATACTGCCAGGTGTCGGTAACGAACGACAGTTCGTCATCATACATCTTCATATCCTTCAGTTCGTTGGCTTTCACGGGCCACCAGTCCGGAACACGGGTCGAACTGGAACCTTCGCCGAAGTGGTTATCAACGGAATAATTCCACTCCCAAACTTTCTGTTCGCCCGAACCTGTCAACAGGGCGACAATCGGGTCGTTTTCCGTCACGCGGAATGTGAAGGCAATGGGTTCGCTGACTCCGCCGCCGCCGTAAACCTGCAGCGTTCCGTCGTATTCGCCCTTCATATAATAGCGGAGCGTGAAATCGCGGCTGCTCGATTCGACATAGGAGCCGTCGGGTTTGCGGACCTTCCAGAAGGGAGAAACTCCCTGCTCGTTGAACCGGAACCGGATCATATTGGGATGCTCTTTTTCCGGGGTGACCGAATAATCGGTATTCTCATTCGAAGGAATGTCTCCCAGACTGTATTCCGCCTTGCTGCACGCCAGGCACAGGGCGGTGAACGACAGTAATATCAGTAGTTTTTTCATGGTGGAAGCCGGTTAATAGGGATTTTGTTTCAAGGTGCCGTGTGCCTGGTCGATCTCCGACTGCGGGATCGGCAGGTGTTTCTTGGCATCGGTGTAACCGCGGCTGCCGAGTACTTCCTCGGCTTTCCCGTAACGCACGAGATCCCAGAAACGATGACCTTCGAGCGCGAACTCCAGCCGATTTTCCAGCAGCAGGTTGTCGAGCGTCGCAGGGCGCCGTTTGGCTGCAAAGGCCGCATCGCCGGGCTTCATGCCGAAAGCCCGTGCGCGGACCTGATTGAGGTAGTCGTCGGCCTCGTCCCGGTCGCCGTTCGTGCGCACGATCAGCTCCGACGCGATCAGCAACGTTTCGGCATAACGCCATACGCGGTAGTTGTTACGGAAATTCATCTCCGGAGCGTTGCCCGTATATTTGTCGTGGCCGTCGGCGCGACCCAAATATTTGCGGTTGAAGTAGCCCGTATCGTCGTAACGGGGCGTGTAGGTCGCCTCGGGATGCTGCTGCCGGTATTTGGCGAAATTCAGGATCGTGGCGTCCCGGCGCGTGTCGTCACCTTCATAGGCGTTGTAGAGCGCCTCCTCGACGGGTTCGAAACCATAGCCGCCCGTATCCCATTTGGGGCCTGAATAACCGTTGATTCCGATGAGCGTCGGGAAGACCGTACCGCCGGCTTTCGTCGGATTCTCCCAGGTGCGGCTGCTGGGAGAATCGGTATAGTTGATCTCGAAAATCGATTCCGTCCCCCATTCGCCGCTGTCGGTCCAGAGGCCGGCGAAATCGCTCCGGAGAGAATAAAGTCCGGAGCCGATGATCTCGCACATATCGGTCAGCACCGTTGCGTAGCGGGAGGCATCCTGCTGGTACATCACCACGTTGGCGCGAAGCATCTGTGCGGCTGCACGCGTGAAGCGACCCAGTTCGGCGGATTTCACGACCTTGGGAAGCCCGCTGCCGGTCAGCGCGGCATCCAGATCGCCGATGATCTTGGCATAAACCCCGTCTGCCGTAAGTTGGTCGATCAGGTAATCGGGCCCCGTCGGATTGCGGTCGTAGTAGGGGACATTTCCGAAAAGTTTCCACAGCCAGGTATAATAGTAGGCACGCAGGGCGTAGGCCTCGGCCTTGATTCGGCTGCGGGTCGCACCCGACATGCCTTCCGCCGTATCGACGTACTGCAGCACGGTATTGGCACGGTAGACGCCCGAATAAAGGACGACCCAGAGGACCGACGGCGTATGGTTGGGCGTCGCGGAGAATTTACGCATGAGTTGCAGGTAGGGAATGTCGGTCTCGTTGGCCCCGCCGACGCGTACGTCGTCCGACATGACGTCGGATACGAATGCCAGCGGACCGTATTCCCCGAAGACGAAATCCGGCCACTGAAGGGGCGCATAGGCCGCCATCAGTCCTTTCAACAGAGTTTCATAATCATCGTAATAATCTTTTTCGGGAATCTCCGTCGTGGGGTCCACGTCGAGGAAATCCGATGTGCAGGAGACGGACACCGAAAGGACCAATGCCGCCAATATAATCCGTATGTATTTCATGTTCATCGTCGTTTTGAGGTTAGAAGGTGATGTTGGCTCCGATGGTAAAGATGCGCGCCGTAGGATAAACGCCGCGATCAACACCCAGCGAGGTCCCGCCGGAGGAGATTTCCGGATCGAAGCCTTCGTACGAAGTCAGGGTCCAGAGATTCTCGGCTCCGACCCAGAGGCGCAGCCGCTCGATATGGACCTTGCGGAGCAACGCCGCAGGGAACGAATAGCCCAGTTGGAGACTGCGCAGGCGAAGGAAGGAACCGTCGTGCACGTAAAGGTCCGACGACTGCCAGTTGGCGGCGTCGACATTGCGGGAGAGGCGCGGAATACGGTTCGAGGAGCCGGGCCCCGTCCAGCGATCGAGCATGTGACGCGGCATGTTGAGGTAAGGATAGTCCGACCGATAGGAGGCATCGAAGATATCGTTGCCGATCGTGGCATTGAAAAAGGCCCCGAGGTCGATGCCCTTCCAAGCCACTGCGAGGTTGAAACCTAAAGTCCAGTCGGGTGCACCTTTGCCGATCTTCACACGGTCGGCATCGTCGATCGTTCCGTCGCCGTTGCAATCGACGAACCTCACGTCGCCCGGGCGCGCATCGGGCTGGAGCATTTCACCCCGGGAATTGACATAGTCGGCGACCTCGTCGGCCGTCTGGAAGATGCCTGCCGTGCGCATACCGTAGAAGAAAGGGAACGGTTCGCCGTTCTCGGCGCGGGTGATGGTGCCGATATTACCCAACACCGTATCGTAATTGGCCCAGCCGTTTTGATTACCCAGGCGTATCAGCCGGTTGCTGATATAGGTAGCGTTGCCGCCGATATCGAACGAGACGTCCGACACCTGGAAGAGGTAATGGAGGTCTATCTCCACACCGCTGTTTTTCATGTCGCCCACGTTGCCGTAAGGCCGGGAATTACCGATATACTGCGGCAACGGAACGGTCATCAGCATACCGTTGGTGCGCTTGTTGAAATAATCCACCGTCAGCGAAAGTCGGTTTCCGAAGAACGACGCGTCGATACCTACGTCGAACTGCTCGGATTCTTCCCATTTCAGACCGTCGTTCGGATAGCCGCTCGGCGTAGCACCCGGTATCAACGTATTCAGCCCTTCGGGACCGAGTATGTAATCCGCACCACCGGTCACGGTCGAAATATAGTGGAAAGAACCGATCGATTCGTTGCCGTTCAGGCCCCAGCTGGCACGGAGTTTCAGCGAAGAGAGTGCCTTCGGGCGGTTTGCCATGAAAGGTTCATTGGTGAGGTTCCATCCCACAGAAACCGACGGAAAGGTAGCCCACTTGTGCGCCGGACCGAAATTCGATGATCCATCGCGGCGAAGTGTGAACTCGGCCATGTAACGTTCGTCGTAATTATAGCTCACACGGCCGAAATACGACAGCAGCCGGTGGTCGGGCGAAGGTGCTCCCCAGGCGCTGCGCGAATTGTCATCGGACTCGGTCGTGTCGATCCACGGCTGCGAAGGGTCGCTGATGTCGTAGCTCGAACCGCCGACGTTCTGCGAGTGCGAGGACTGTGCCGACTGTCCCAGCAGAACTGTAAGCTGATGCCGTTCGCCCAGCGTACAGTCGTAGGTCAGCGTGTTCTCGACCTGCCACGTGAAGAGCCGTTCCATACTCGACCAGACCGACGAGCGGTCGGCATAAGTGTAACGCCCCAGATAATAGGGCATCTGATAGCCGTCGTTGCTGCTGAAGACCAGTTCCGTGCCATAGGATGATTTAAATTTCAGTCCTTTATAGAGCTCGATCTCGCCCCAGATATTGCCGATCAGCTTGTCGGCGGCGGACTTGTCGCCCGGCAGGTGCAGTTGAGCGATCGGGTTGACCATGTTGCCGAAATTGTCGCCTGCGATGGCGAAAACCCGGCCCGAAAAGTCAGTCACGGCCGTGGGATGTTCGTTGAGGACCTCCTCGGGGTTGCCGGCATAGACTCCCATGATCGGGGACATCGAAACGGCACTGCCCAGCACACTGCCGCGTTCGCTGTTCTCACCGATACTACGCGACACGGTACGCGAATAGGCCATATTGACACCAGCGCGCGCCGAACGGAAAAAGCGCTGCTCGGATTTCTCGAAAAGCGTATAGTTCGTATTGGCCCGGACGCTATAACGGTCATAATTCGACCGATTGACATCGCCGCCGATGATACCTTCGTTATACAGATAACCGAACGACAGATAGTAATTTACCTTATCGTTGCCGCCGCTGACGCTGGCCTGATGCTCCACGACAGGCGCATTGTAGTTGAAGAGCTCCTTCTGCCAGTTCGTGCCCTTGCCCAGCGCCGCCGGGTTCTCGTAGATCGGGGACAGGCCGCTGTTCATATTCATCTCATTCATCATCACAGCGTATTCATGGGCGTTGAGCACGTCCTTCGTGCGCCAGGGGCTCTGCCATCCGTAGGAGAACGAGTAATCGACCGACGTACGGCCCTTGTTGCCCTGACGGGTCGTGACCAGAATGACGCCATTCGCACCGCGGGCACCGTAAATGGCAGCCGACGCGGCGTCCTTGAGCACCTCGACCGAGAGAATGTCGGCCGGATTAAGATAGTCGATATTGCTGCTGACGGGCATCCCATCGACAATGTAGAGCGGATTGCTGTCGTTGATAGTCCCCACGCCGCGGATGCGTACACGAACCCCGGAACCGGGCTGGCCGGAGCTCTGCGTGATGTTCACACCCGACACCATGCCTTTCAGCACATTGTCGATGCGAGTGCCCGTCACACGTCTCAGGTCGTCGCCCTTCACGCTGCTGATGGCCGCCGTGACGACGCTTTTACGCTGAACGCCGTAACCGACCACCACCACATTCTCCAACGTCTGGACATCGTCTTGCAGGACGATCTCCAACGTCCGGCCCGCATCGGCCGGGAGAGTTACCTGCTGTTTCTCATAGCCTATACAGGAGATCTCGAGCCGGTCGGCACCGACAGGCAGTTGCAGGCAGAAACTGCCGTCAGAGGCAGAGGTGGTTCCCACTGTCGGGAACTGCGGCAGCACGATCGTTGCTCCGGTGACAGGGCGTTTCTGTTCGTCGATCACGACACCCTGGACTTTCCGCGTTCCGGGAAGAGCGGGAACGGATCGCCGGGGACGGAAGACGGAAATCTTCCGTCCGTCGATCTGGTAAGTCAGGTCGGTCCCTGACAGTAATTGTCGCAGGGCCGTCCCGAGCGTCGCATTGTCAACGTGCAGGGAGACCTTCAGGTCCGGATCGACATCGTTGTCGCGCAGGATGATCGAACAGCCGCTCTGTTCACCGATCCGGTTGAGTATCCGGATAACCGGTTGCTCATCGGCATGGATCGTAATCCGGGCGTTGGACCCGGATTGCGCCGCGGCCGGCAGCCCCCAGAACAGCAGGCACCCGACCGGCAGCAGATACCGGAACAGGGAGTTTCTCAGGTTCAGGTAGAGTTTGTTCATCGTATTCAGGTTGGTTTAGATTGTGGTGCGTTATCAATTCCGGTCCGAGAGTCGCAGTGTTCCGTCGGTCGTTGTCCAGGTATATTTCCGGTCCACGTCGATGTAGCGGAGTATTTCGTCGAGCGAGAGGCGCAGGTCGATGCTTCCCGAGAAGGACTCATGAGCGGCTTTTTCGCTGCTGACCTCAATTCGTACGTTAAAATGGCGTTGCAACTTGTCCAGAATCTCCCGGAACGGCGTGTTGACGAACGACAGGCGTCCGTTGATCCAATCTGCCGCCAGCGCGGTTACGGCCGGGTGAGATTCGAACAGCCCTGAGGTACGGTCGAATCGTGCCTGCCGGTCAGGAAGGAGCGAAAGGCGGCGTCCGTCGGCTGCAGCTACCTCCACGCGACCTTTGAGCAGATCGACCTCGACGGTCCGGGCATCGGCGTAAGCCTGCACATTAAAGGAGGTTCCCAGCACCGTGACATCCAGCACGTCAGTCCGGACGGTAAAAGGGCATCCGACATTACGCGCAACCTCGAAATAGCCTTCGCCTTCGAGCCGCACCTGACGGTCCTTACGACCGAAATCGCTGGCATATATAAGTTTAGAACCGGCATTGAGCCATACCAGGGAGCTGTCGGGCAGCATGATCTGCGAACGGGCGCCTGCCGGAACCGTCACTTCGCAAAGGCCGGGCTCCGCATCAAGCCGGAGTACGAAAAGCGAGGCGGCTCCCACGACGATACCGACCAAGAGAGCGGCTGCGACACGCGTCCAACCAGCAATCCGCCAAAGCGACGGCCTGCGGCGGGATGCGGCGATCCGCCGCTCCGCCTCCCGGTACCGGGCCTTTTTGTCAGTTTCGAAACGGGGGATGAGCGACTGGGCATATAGGCGGCTCAGCTCCTCGAAACGCCTGCGGTGTCGTTCGTCACTTTGTACGAACTCGAGAAACCGGGCGATATCCGGGTCCGACAGGTTCCCGGTCAGGTAGTCGATAATCAGCTCCTCAAAATATTTTTCCATCTTGTCCAGTTTTGCATGCATAATAAATTACGCATGCGGGTCCTGCATCGTTTAGCAGGACCCGCCGTTTTTTTGTTTGGACGGATAATCAGGGTTTGAAAAAGGTCGTGAAAAGATAGACAGTCAGTAACGGTCCTAATTCGACACGAAGGCGGTCGAGAGCGTTCTTGATGTGAACTCGTACCGTGACGGGGTCGATCCGCAGGTTCTCGGCGATCTCCCGGGCGGATTCTCCCCGATAGAAGTATTGTTCGAAGACGGCCCGGCAGCGCTCAGGAAGCGTTTCGACGACAGCCCGGATACGTGTCTCCACCTCTTGTGCGGACAGAACCTCGAGCGGATGAGCGTCGGTGAGACATCGTTGCTCGGCAAACAGCAACAACTCCCGTTCGTAGCCTTCCCGCAGCCGACGGCGGAACAACTGCGAGCGGATATGGCTGATACAAGCGTTCCGGACGCTGTTGACGAGATATCCGTGCAAAGGGACCCGATAACGGCCGCGATGTTCCCATATATTGACAAAGACGTCGTTGACAAGTTCCTCGGCGCTCACAGGATCGGGGACATAGGTCGCCGCGCAGGCACACAGATAGGAAAAATAGGAGTCATACAAGGCGGCGAACGCCGATTCGCTGCCCCGATTAAGTCCATCGATAATTTCCTTCCCTACCGTTTTCATAAGCGGTCAGAATCTGCATGGGGTTCGCCGGATAAAGATACGCAGACAAAATGAATTCATCAACAAACCCCCGTTTGTCTTAATACGCATTCAGAGGCCGATCCGTTTATATTATTGGCGACTACCTACAAATAAAGTGTTAGGAAGCTGTTTTTCAGAAAGATATCAATTCCTTCCACACGGATTCGAAGTCGTTTCTAATAGCCATTCTTTATTATTCAGAACGTTGCAATCTACAGTATCCCTTCACGGGGAAAACTTATCCGCGAGATTCATTTCGGATAACGGAACAGATAAAAGTTATTCTTCTCAGAACAGGCGTTGTATCCATAGAATATTTTATTCTTTTCATCGTAGAGAATATGGGTCAGTGGATGTGAAAGAGCAATCCGGTCCAACTGGCTGCCATCGTATCCGTAAACCTCCAATATGTTTCCTTCTCCGGATCCATCGCTCGCAAACAGACAAGCAAACCGATCGCCCATACAGATAATATCGTTATAACCGGACGACACAGAATTTTCCGGACCGGTTATCACGCATCGGGGCAGCAGATCCGTCCCCAAGAGTTCGAAGATTTCGATTCGATCGGACTCCATATAGGCTTTAACGAGATGACGGCCATCCGTTGCAAGAAGATAGTCGTACTCCAAATATTGATCTTTCTCCGGATCGCGTTGTAAAAGTTCTTCCGCATAAGATACGACATTGCCATGTCGCAGGTTCACGATCGACAATTCATCTTTTTGGCGGTCAGAGGCCCGCATCGCATAGAATGAATCGTTCATCTGCAAAATATCGACATACGGTTTGAAAAGTGACTTGTCTTGGGTTCGGCGACCGACTATATCCAATACACATTCGGTCTCCAATGAATCATTCCGTACGAGATAGCGTGTCAATTTCCCGGCCGGAATATCGTAGAGTATTACCGCATTACGTTCAACGGTCTGTCCCCAGTTTGCCGCAATCAGCTCTCCCGGGCCCCGTCCTTTCCGGATATAGCTTCCGTGGTATTTCAACTCCGGAAGGCTCCACAATTGGAGGACACCATCGGCCTGAGACGTATATATGACAATATATCGGTCCGTCAATTTCCAATCAAGCACAGAGATTACCGAATCGGGCGTCACAAGATCGCCTTCCAGCGAGTTTACAACCTGCGGGTCTTTGATGACCGTCGGACAATTGGACCGCGTATCGGTACATGCCACGGCAATTATCGACCAAACGAAAATAAAAGCGCATATTCTTTTCATAATCATTTTTAGAGTATTTCTTTTTTAGAAAGGCTCTATCTATTATTTAAAATATCTGCAACCGTTTCTACAATCACAACCGACTGCCACCGGATTGAGAGATTCATCCTGCGTCAAAGCCCCGATACTGGCATTCAGCAGATCGGAAGGAGCCGGCCGGTAGTTGCCATACGGGTGCTCCGGTGTCTTCGCTTTTCGGGTGGCAGCCGGTCGAATCCTGCGCGAGCGAACTCAAGACGGTTGATCAGGCACGAGGTGCATCACGTGGGCTCCCCATAGGCCCGTCGGCCAGCGCATCGGCCGATCGTCCTTCGCAACGAACCTTCAGATCGACAGGAAATCCGGCTTCACTACCGCAATCCTTTACGAGCCTGCATGCGGGAATATCCGACGAGCGTCAGTGAGCAGCACGAAGAGCATATCAAAAATTTAAATCCGTTATATCATATTTTTGAAATTGCTCTGAAGTTCGGTCAAATGTATAAAGCGCGCCGTTTTTCAAGTCAAAGTCAAATGCCGTAGCCATATACGGAAGACGAATTTCAGCCAGAGGTTCACCGTCCCAGTCGAATAACTGGATAACGGGTGAAATTTTGCCGGGTTCCAACTCGAACTCTTTTTCAGTGGCCCCGAAATATAAGGCTCCGAAAAAATCCGGATAAGCCAGCAGATGCATGTAGGTGCGGATTCTCTCTCCGTACTCCCGGGCCTGAATGTCTTTCGTCTTATCGAGCCGCTTTCCGACGCAGATCGTCCGGGCGAACGAACCGTCCGGAGCATAGAGGTTGATGTGGTTCAGCAGGGTAGGAGCCTCCACAACTCGCCGCCGGTCGGGATTGTATTGGATCAATGTCGCCAGAATGTTGTAGTTCCCATTGCCGGGATCGACTCGGGATTCGTTCAGAGGAATGAGACACAAGGGCTCCGTACGCCGGCCGTTTTCGATGAAATATCGGATTTGCCGGGTTTCGTCCGATGTTATCTCCCGGCACATGAAGGTTGAGTCGTTGATATACAGGAATCGGAATGCCGTGGATACTAAAGAGTCCTTTATCGTGGATAGATGCAACCGCTTGCTTTCAAGTGTTCGGGTGACATTGAAACACTCCAGCCGTTTCCGGACCACGTTGTGCAAAGTAAAGCATAAATCGCCTTTTTCCCGATAGAAGACCGACTGGCTGATCCACGGAGGCATGATGAACTCCTGAGGACCATTCCCCAATAGCAGATAACTCCCCAGATTTCGGTGGTCCGGTAAGGAAAGAAAGGTCAGGAATCCGTTTTTGTTTGCCGTGGAGAGAATCAGCAGGGAGTCGTGGACAATGAAATCCTGTGTGCCGATGATTCCGAAATCCACACTTTCTGCATCCTGTGCCGTAAGCGAATAAGTGCGGGGAAACTCCCGGATATAACGAACTTCTTCGAAAGCCATGTGGGCTTCGGGATTCGTACTGCAACTGGACAAGACGAGAACTATCAGTACGATAGCCAGACTTTTTTTCATAAATACGGTTTTAAATAGCGCCCAATAAAATTATTAGGCGCTTTGAATTAATCAACATTCACTTCTAAATGCATACCAAGTAGGCTTTCCTGGAACATATTCACATGTAGGACAATATCTTACCTGCATTGCAGAATCAGATGTAATACTATTAAAACACTCTCTTTTGCCGTTAGATTCTCCTGGATCCAACGATTCATCCTGCGCCAAAGCCTCGATATTGGCATTCAGCAGATCGAAAGGATCCGGCCGGTAATTTGCCATATAGGCAGTTACAGCCGCGGCAGCCATCAATACGACAGCACCCGCAAAAATCAGTTTCTTTTTCATACATGAAAATTTTAGGTTAAAAAGGTATAGCTTTTCTCGAATTTTACAGTTATCATGAAACAATCTGCAAAATCCGCTCTAAAGTTATATACTTTCTATTTAAAAATGCAAATATTTCGACAAAAATCTTGTATAATACACATGCCGGATATTAAGGCAATCAAAAGACACTCAAAGCGCAGACGAATTCACATATATAGTAAAATTATTTACAATCATTCTTTGCGGAGCTCGCACAAAAAAAGACACCGGGTGATCCGGTGTCTTCGCTTTTCGGTCCGAAGCCGCCATACGGTCGGCGGTCTGAAAGGCTGTCTGCGGAAGGAGGTCCGGCCGGTGCGCATGCGAAGCGTTCCGCCGATCCTGAAAGTTACCGCGGACGGAACGGAGGAGGACCTCCCGGGCCGCCGGGCCCCATCCGACGGCGGCCTTCCAGGTGCTCCATGCCGTCGTAATCCTTGATATTCGTGGAGCCTTTCTTGCCGAAGCGGCGCAGATTGTAGGTAAACTGCACCATATAATAGCGGCCGATCACGCTGTTCGTGGCGTTCTGCGTCCATCCCGAACCCGTCGTGCGGGCGAATGCCTTGTTCTGATTGAACATGTCGTTCACGCCGACCATGATCTCGCCGCGCCGGTTGCGGAAGACTTTCTTGCCGACGTAAACGTTGCAGAGCGTGTAGTGGCTGTCGTAATCGTTCGTAAAGCCGATATACTGCGTGTAGGCCGCACTCGCCGTAAGCGTGAAGCCGAGCGGGAAGACCACCTTCAGATCCCCCTGCGCCGTATGGCTGAAGTAGCGGTTTTTCGAATCGGAGGCATCGAGCGAGTTGGTCGCCTCGTTGTACGTACCGTTCCACGCCAGCGTGAAATCGACGTTCTCGGAGATGTTGCTGCCCAGCACGGCACGGAAGTCGTATCCCATATTGCTCGCGTCGTTGCGCTCGCCGCCCGAAATCATTCCCGTCGCCGCATCCACCGTACCGCCCAACATGCTCGGGGTCTTGCTGTAAACGATGCCCGCCATGACGTTGAAGTTCGACTTGAGGAACCCGATCGGGAAGCCGTAGCTCAAGTGGGTCATCAGGCTCCGGCTGCCGTCGAGATTGACCGGCATGGAATAGAAGTTGGGCGTATAACGCTGACCGTCTATTTCGATCGAGGGATTCTGCACCGTATGCGTGGCGATGTAATCCGACGTGCTCTGGAACGAGAACATCCACATGAACGTCCGGCCCTTCTCGACGTTCGAATTGACGTAGTGGAAATTGACGCGGTGCGAGTAGAAGGGTTTGAGCCCCGGATTACCGTGCGAAATGTTCTGTGCATCCGATATGTCGTAGACGCTCTGCAGGTTGGTCACCTCCGGATTGTCCGTATAGGAAGAGACGAACAGCCGCAGCGAGTTCTCACGATTGATGTTGAGCTGGCCCATCATGAAGTAGGTCACGTCGTTGTAGTTGTGGCGGATCTTCTCCGAACCGTTCTGCGTCACCATGCCGTCGAGCAACGAGCGCTGGTAGTAAACGTTCGCGATGAACGTGTTGCGCTCCTTCGAATAGCGGAATCCCGGACCGAAGCGATGCGTGGTGAAGTTGCTCTCGTAGGCGTTCGACAACTGCGGATCGGGCGTCAGTCCGGCGATCGAGAAGTCGCTGCCCGTTTCGTAGGAGCGCTTGTCGCGCTCCTGATGGTCGTAGGTGGCGCGGTACTGGAAGCTCACCTGCGCGTATTTGGCCACCGGTTCCGTGTAGGTGAACTCGCCGCGCAGGGTATGGCTGCGCGAAGGCGCCATATCGCGCAGGTAGCGCAACTGCACGTAATCGTCCGGAATCCATACGCCGGTCGCGGGATCGGTGACAGGGCGGTCGGGAAGGCTGCCCAGTTGGTTGGAGTAGGAAGTGGCGTTGTTCTCGCTGTCCGAATAGCGGAAACTGCCGTTGAGCGTGATCGTCCGGCCGTCCTTGCCCAGTTTGGCGCGGTAAACGGCGAATGTCCCGAGGCTGTATCCGCTGCGGAGGCCGTCGTTGAAGTTGTCCGTGCGGCTGTATCCGCTCTCGCCGTACTGCCAGCCCTGCGTCGTACTCCACGGATCGTTGGACTGGTAGCTGAAGTTCGGCCGGACCATCAGGTTCTGGTTCTCGGATATTTTCCACTCCAGACGGGCGTTGAACCGGTGGTTGAAGCCCTTCGTGTCGGAGTAGCCCGTCGTCGAGAGGGTATCGACGGCCATCGGGGCCTCGTACCACTTCTGCGTCGTCGAACGGTTCGTGGTATTGGTGTTGTTGAAGAAATAGCTGCCCTGGAACGAAAGCTGGTCGCGTTTGCCCCACGTATCGGAATAGTTCAGTCCGACCGCATTAACCTTCGCCACACCGCTCTGGGGCCGCATCATGTACTGGCCCACGCCGCCGCGGCGTCCGCCCGAACCGCCCGTGACGCCGAGAATGTCCTCGAACGAGAAGTTCTGCTGATTGACGTTGTTGAACAACCCGATCACCGACACGCGGCTGTCGCCCGAGAAGATATTGACGTTGCCGCCGGCGATGTACTTGTGCTGCGACTCGGTCTTCGTGTCGGCGTCATAACCGTATCCGGCGTAGAGTTTTCCGAACTGTCCCTGACGCATGCCGGGCTTGGTCACGATATTGAGGGCCTTGTACCCCTCGCCGTCGTCCATGCCCGAGAACTCGGCCGCGTCGGAGAGCTTGTTGTAAACCTCCACGCGCTCGACGGCCTCGGCCGGCAGCGACTTGATGGCCGTCGTCACGTCCTCGCCGAAGAACTCCTTGCCGTCCACGAAGATTTTCTTGATCTCCTCGCCCTGGGCCTCCACCGTGCCGTCCGTGACGGTGATGCCCGGCATCTTCTTCAGCAGGCCCTCGACGTCGGCGTCGGTGGTCACCTTGAAGGCCCCGGCATTATAGCTCACCGTGTCGCCCTTCTGCGAGGTGCGCATGGCCTTGACCTCCTTGACCACGGTCTCGATCTGCACGCCCGGCTTGAGCTTCAGCACGCCGAGCGACACCTTCGGCGACGCGACGCGGAAGGTCGTATCGAGGGTGTTGTAGCCGAGGAACGATACCGACAGTCCGTACTCCCCGTAGGAGAGCGACGGAATCGACACCGATCCCTCGTAGGCGGAGGTGAGATACTGTTTCTTCTCCGGATTCCTGGCCGGTGTCACGGTCAGGACCGCGCCGACCACGCTCTCTCCGGTGTCGGCATCCACGATCCGTCCCGTGACGGCCCCGGTCTGTGCGGAGGCCGCCGCCGCGAAGAGCGCCAGCAGGGTAGTCAGTAGTACGTTTTTCATTTTATTTAATAACACTTGTTTGCACGCGCGAAGTTAATTCATTTCCCGCAACGGCGGTTCGACAGAGAGGCGAAACGGCAAAAAAAGGGCGCCAATCGACCGACCGGCGCCCCGGCTGCAACAAGCCGCCGAAAATCCGGTATCACTTCTTTCCCTTCATCTTCTCACGGGGACAGGGTCTGTCGCAGCATGCGCCCTCCCGGCATGCGGGAGCGCCTTCGGGCGCCTTGCGCATCATCTGCGGACCGCGGCGGGCTCCGGGATGCGGGCCCTGCATCTTGGACCACTCCATGAACTGCTCGGTCGAAAGGATCGACTTCATCTTCTCGGCCTGCTCCGCCCGCGCCTTGCGCATCGCCTCGCGATGGGCCTCCATCGTCTGCAACTGCTCGAGCGTCGCGGCATAGACCTGTTCGGACTGTTTTTCCGTGAGCTTTAGGCGTTCGGCCATGCGGTCCGTCATCTCGCGGGCCATCTGCTCGACGGAGGGGCGTTCGCCCGCTTCCGGCCCCCGTTCCATACGCTGCGGCTGCGCGAAGGCGCTCGTACCTGCCGCCATGCAGAGGGCGGCGAAGGCTGCAAAAATCGTCTTTTTCATCTTTTCCGAATTTTGGTTAAACATTCCCGGTTGTCGAAAACCGTTCCGGGGAATCGTCGGTACAAAGGTAACGCCAAACACGAAAACCCGGAGCGGACTCCGGGCGTAACGGCAAAAGGACGGGCCGAACCGCCTATTCGGCAGGGTGAACCGCCCGCAGCCATGTCTTGAATTCGGGAACGCGGGCTTTGGAAATGACGATCCGCTCGGGGGTATCGACCGTAAGATGGAGCGTCAGACGGCTGCCGAACCACACGGCGATCTCCTTCACGGCGCGGCGCGCCACGATGAACTGCCGGTTGGCGCGGAAGAAATCGCGCTCGGGAAGCAAGGCCTGCAACGCTTCGAGGGTCTTGTCGAGCGGGTAGGTCTCCCCGTCGAAATCGCAGGCCGTGACCTTCTCGTTCGAAGTGTAGCAGTAGGCGATCCGGTCGCGCTGTAGGGGAATGATCCGGTCGCGCACGCGGACCAGAAAGACCTCTTCCTGCCGCTGCGCGGCGAGACTCCGCACGCGGGAGCCGTAGTCGAGCCGTTCGCCCGAGGTGAGCCTCCGCAGCTTCTCCAGCGCACGCCGCACGTCGTCGGCATTGATCGGTTTGAGCAGGTAGTCGATGCTGCTGACCTTGAACGCCTCGAGCGCATAGCGGTCGTAGGCCGTGGTGAAGATGACCGGAGCGGTGACCTCCACGGCGCCGAAGATGCGGAAGGAATCGCCGTCCGCCAGGTGGATGTCCATGAACAGCAGGTCGGGCTGGGGATTGGAACGCAGCCACTCGATGCTTTCGGCGACGCTTTCGAGCGTCGCCACGATCTGCACGCCGGGGGCCACCTCCCGCAGCACGGCGGCGAGGTTCCGCGCGGCGGCGGTCTCGTCTTCGATAAGCAGCGCCTTCATCATGGCTTGTCGGGATTGAGCAGCGGCAGCCGCACGGTGAACCGTTCCTCCGTCGAGAGAATGGCGATGTCACGCCCCGTGATAAGCTGCCAGCGGTTGCGCAGGTTCTCCAGTCCGATACCGGTCGAGGGCTCGGGTTCGAGCTTGGGACGCCGGGGATTCGAGACCTCCAGTATGCCGTTCTCCACGCGGATCGAGACATGGAGCGGATTGCTGCGCGTGATGGTGTTGTGTTTGACGGCGTTGCCGATCAGCGGCTGGAGCGAGAGCGCCGGCAGCCGCCAGTCGAAGTAGCGCGCATCGACCGCGATGTCGAAGAAGAGTTTGTCGGCATAGCGGATCTTGAACAAGTAACTGTACGCCTCGGCGAATTTGAGTTCCTCGCCGAGCGTCATGAGCGTGCTCTGGCCGTTCTGGATGATGTAGCGGAACGTGTAGGAGAGCTGGTCGATGTAAACGAGCGCCTTGTCGTCCTGCCGCTCGCGCACGAGCATCGCCAGCGAGTTGAGCGAGTTGAAGAAGAAATGGGGGTTGATCTGCCCGACGAGCAGATTGTAGCGCGTGGTGAGATTCTCGTTCTTGAGCCGCTCGTTCTCCACGACGACGGCCTGCCGCTGCGAGATGAGCACGTAGATGCGACTGTACAGCAGCGAGACGACCACGGCGAACGAACATTTGAGCAGCAGCATGTAGTCGAACATGCGGCCGCCCATGAAGTTCATCACGATCCGCCCGGAATGCCATTCCGTGACGGGAGCCACGCAGTATAGCCCAACGGCCGCGGCGATGCACCACAGGCAGCGGCGCACGTAGCGGGCCATCGAATAGTTCCGGCGCGACGAGGTGAGGATCGAGAGCATCACGAACGACATGATGAGGTAGAAGACCAGTTGCAGCAGCAGCTCCGTCCACCGCGAAGTGCGGTTGTAGAGGGCACTGTAATCATATTCCGCATCGTTGAGCGTCCGCACCCGCTCCAGCACGGGATGTCCTTCGGCGTTGCGGGGCGGCATCAGATCGGCCACGATCCGGTCGCCCGCCTCGAGCCCCAGCCAGCGCATACGCCGCGAGGGGGTATAGACGCTGTCGCCGTTGGCGTAGATCAGATACCCGTATCCGTCGGGATGCACGAAAAGCGTACCCGCGTCGCGCCGTTCGGCGATCTGCTCGCCGGCGGAACGCGGCGGCGCCTCGCTGCTCTGCTCGACGAGCAGCAGGAGCAGGTACGAGAAATTGACCACCAGGCTGATCGCCACGGCAACCAGCAGGTTCAGCACGACGTCGGAATATCGGGATTGCAGCCGCATGGGAAGGGGTTATTTCTCCGGTTCGCCTTCGGCCGCTCCGTCCCGGAACCACGAGGCGTAGTGCATGTAGTCGCGTGCCGTGCGGAGCACGATCTCCTCGCGCTGCTCGGGGGTCACCGCCCGGATCCGCTTGGCCGGAACGCCCGCGTAAAGCGAGTCGGGTTCCAGTTGTGCATTGGAGAGCACCAGCGCCCCGGCGGCGATGATGCAGCCCGACGGGATGACGGCGTTGTCGAGCAGAATGGCGCCCATGCCGATCAGACAGTTGTCGCCGATGCGCGCGCCGTGCACCACGGCGTTGTGGCCCACCGAGACGTCGTTGCCGATGATCGTCTGCGACGGATGCTTCGCCTTGTCGTAGATGGTGTGGAGCACCGCGCCGTCCTGAATGTTCGTGCGGTCGCCGATGACGATCTTGTTCACGTCGCCCCGCAGGACGGCGTTGTACCAGATCGAACAGTCGCGCCCGATCGTCACGTCGCCCAGGATCACGGCCGTCTCGGCCAGAAACGTATTTTCTCCGATCACGGGGGTATGTCCCCGCACTTCTCTGATCAATGCCATAATTATAATATCTCTTTGGTTTCAAATGTATATTCCGTACGTACACCGCCTCGCAGCGCCGCCATGCGGTGGCGTCCGGGGGCTGTCACGGCACTGTCGATCCGCATCCCGCCGACCGGCTCGCCGTCCCATTCCACGACCACGTCGCCCGGACGCAGCCCCTCGGGCGCATGCCCGGCATCGAACCGCACGCAGGCGGGAAAGTAAATGCGGTCATCACGTTTTTCCACCGCCACGCAGGCGAAGCCGGCAGCGGCGAGCGTATCGGGCGACACGGCCCGCATGTAACCGCGCCGGAGATTGAACTCCACGCACGACTGCGCCAGAAAACGCTGCCCGAAAATACCGTCGGACTGGCGTCCCAGCACCTCCTTCAGGGCAAGGACAGGCGTCATCTCACTCTCCCGGCACAATGTGTCGATGGCGAATGCGAGTTTCTCCAGCAGTATGCGCATCGACGCGACCGAGACTCCCGTACCGCCGATCACACCCCGGGCTGCACGCCCGGGCGCAACGCCGGAGCGCGCGAGCCACAGCGAATCGACATAGAGCCCCGTCGCACCCGTATCGAAGACCAGACGCGCCGGGATCGAATCGCAGACCGTCGCATCGAAATAGAGGTGTCCCCGGTGGTAACGGAATGCGACCGCACCTTCGGGCAGCAGCTCCGGATCCGGTGATGCGGCAGAATGCTGCACCCCTGCGCCGCCGCAGGCTGCCAGCAACAGGCACGCCAGGGCATACGACAGCGAGCGTTTCAATTCCGTCCGCGACAGGTGCATACTCTTCGCGTTTTTTATTCTTCTTTTTTGGCTTCCTGCCACAGAGCCTCCATCTGGTCGAGCGAGAGGTCGTGCAGCGAACTTCCCTGTGCGGCAGCCTGTTCCTCCATATAATTGAAGCGACGGATGAATTTCTCGTTCGTGCGTGCCAGCGCCGATTCGGGATCCACGCCGTAGAGCCGTGCGGCATTCACGAGGGCGAAGAACAGGTCCCCGAACTCTCCTTCGAGCTCCTCCCTGCGGCCCGCGCGCATCTCCGCCTCGACCTCGGCGATCTCCTCCTTCACCTTCGCCCAGACATCCTCTTTGCGCTGCCAGTCGAACCCTGCCCCGGCGGCCTTCTCGCCCACGCGGAACGCCTTCACCAGCGCCGGAAGCGAGCGGGGAACGCCGCCGAGCGTGCCGCTCTTGCGGTTCTTCTTGCGCAGCTTGAGCGCCTCCCAGTTCTCCTTCACCTCGTCGGGCGTATTGGCGTGGATGTCGCCGTAAACGTGCGGATGGCGATAGATCAGCTTGTCGCACAAGGCATTGGCCACATTCCCGAAATCGAACGCGCCCTGTTCCTCGCCCAGCTTCGAATAGAAAACCACATGCAGCAGCAAGTCGCCCAGCTCCTCCTTGATTCCCTCCATATTGTGCGCCGTGATGGCATCGGCCAGTTCGTAGGTCTCCTCGATCGTGTTGCTGCGTAGCGAGTCGAAAGTCTGTTCCCGGTCCCACGGACATTCGCGGCGGAGCGTGTTCATCACCTCCAGCAGGCGTGCCGTGGCTTCCAAACGTTTGTCTTCCATGAATCCGATTCGATTTAGCAAGGCAAAGATAACAAATCGGCCGAAAAAACATATCTTTGCGTCGTACAAAAATTCTACCTGCCGATGAAACGACTCTCTCTGGCGCTGGCGCTGCTTTGCGCCGTTTCCGTCTCCGCACAGCCCGGCCCGGGGCGCACGACCTTCCGCGAAGGGGTCTTCCCGTTCGATTCCCGCACGACGCTCACGGCCGACGAGGCCTTGCGTCCGATAGCGGATTATGCCGCGGAATACCTCCGCTGCCCGGTGCGGCAGGACCACTCGGGCGACGGCACCGTGGCACTCGTGCTCGACGCTTCCGGCGACATCCCGGCCGAAGGATACCGTCTCGAAATCGCCCCCGACCACATCGTCGTCCGCAGCGGCGACTACGGCGGGGCCTTCAACGGCGTGCAGGCGCTCTTCCGGCTGCTGCCGCCCGCAATCTACGGGAAGCGCGGCCTGCCCGAAGGGACCGTGATCGCCTGTGCGGAAACGCATGACGCCCCGCGCTTCGCATTCCGCGGAATGATGCTCGACGTGGCCCGGACGTGGATGGATGCGGATGCGGTAAAGCGTTATATAGACCTGCTTTCATACCACAATATCAACAAACTGCATCTTCATCTCACGGACGACGAAGGATGGCGCATCGAGATCCGTTCCCACCCCGAACTGGCCGAGGTCGGCGGATTCCGCGGCGGCGATTCGCCCGTGAAGGCCATCTACGGCAAATGGTTCGAACGTTACGGCGGCTACTACACGCAGGAGGAGATGCGCGACATCGTCCGCTATGCCGCCGTCCGCAACATCGAGGTGATCCCCGAGATCGACCTCCCGGGGCACAGCCGCACGGTCGGGACGGTGCATCCCGAAATCCGCTGCGCCTACGCCGCCGACACGGCAGCCACCGCCGGATACGACTACCGCAACGCCTGGTGCGTGGCGCGCGAGGAGAACTACGAGCTGCTCGGGGATATTCTGGGCGAAATCTGCGGGCTCTTCCCGTCGGAATACATCCATATCGGCGGCGACGAGGTGGACATGTCGCAGTGGAAGCGCTGCCCGGACTGCCGGGCGCTCATGGCCCGGATGGGAACGGACGACCCGCACCGGCTGGAGGACCTCTTCCTGGAGCGGCTCGCGGATATCCTGCGCGAGCACGGCAAGCGGCCCGCCGTCTGGAACGAAGCCGTGCGCACGGGCGCCTTTTCGCACGACTGCCGCGTGAACGGCTGGGAGAGCACGAAGGCGTGCCTCGATGCCACGGCCAAAGGCTACCGGACCGTCGTGATGCCGGGCGAGTATTTCTATTTCGACATGCGGCAGTCGCCGAACGAGCCGGGCCACCAGTGGGCGGCGATCTTCGACGCCCGGAAGGTCTATTCGTTCGACTTCGCCGAAGCCGGATTCTCCGCCGCGCAGATGCGCCGCGTCGAGGGTTTGCAGGGGGCTTTTTTCAGCGAGCTCTACGTGGCGCACGAGCCGGAGAAGCCCGACTACCTCGACTACATGCTCTTCCCGCGGGTCTGCGCGCTGGCACGGATCGCCTGGAGCGGCAACGACGAGGGGTGGGACGCATACTATAAGGAGCTGCGCGAGGAACACTATCCCCGCATGACAGCCATGGGCATCCGCTTCCGTCTGACTCCGCCGCAGGTACGCTACGCCGACGGGATGCTGACGGCGGCGACCGACGACGGCTCGCGCATCCGCGTCGTGCGCGATGACCGTCCGGACGAGGAGTCCGACTACACGGCCCCGGTGGAGACCTCCGAGCCGCACCGCTACCGTTTCCGCTCGGAGCGGGGGACGGGACGCAGTCCCTATGCGGCCCACGATTCCCGCTACCGCACGATCCGGCCCGCCGTGACGCTCACCTCCTCGATCCGCGAGAGTGCGAAGTTCCCCTATTCGAACGTGGACACCTACAAAGGCTACGCCTACACGAGCCGCACCGGACGTAAGGGGGATTGGGTGCTCTATACCTTCGACGAACCGGTTTCCTGCCGCGAGATGCTGCTCCGCACGGGTTATTCGCACCTGACGAAGATGCAGTTCGTGACCGGGTATGCCGAGGTGTCGTACGACGGCCGGACGTTCGAACGCGCCGGGGAGCTCGACGAAGGCGCCATCCTGCTGCGCCCCGAACGGCCCGTGAAGGCCGTGCGACTGGTCTGCACCTCGGACGGCAACGGCACGCCGATCGTCGTGGTGATGCCCCCGGAGATCAAGCCGGTGCTGTAACCCCGCACCCGGGAGGAAGATTCGCACATAACGAAAAGGCAGCGGCCGGGTGATCCGGCCGCTGCCTTTTTCGTTTCCGCCACGCGGCGTCAGGCCCGGACCTGCGCGCCGCAGCGCTGTTCGAACTGCCGGACGAGGTTCCCCATGACACGCTCGATGGTCTTCTCGTCCAGCGTGCGGGTCTTGTCCTCCAGCACGAAACTCAGCGCATAGGACTTCTTGCCCTCGGGGAGCTTGTCGCCCTCATAGACGTCGAAGAGCGAGACGCTCCGCAGCAGTTTGCGTTCGGCGGCGAAGGCCGCGTCGCGCAGCTCCGAGAAGGTTACCCGTTTGTCGATCAGCAGCGCCAGATCGCGCTTCACCTCGGGGAACTTCGACAGCTCCGCGGCGACGATGCGGTGTTTCCGGGTCGAACGCACGAGGACGTCGAAATTCATCTCCAGAAAGTAAACCTCCTGCTTGAGGTCCGTCCGGCGGCGGATAGCCGGGGCCACCGAGCCGATCCGGAGCAGCTCCCGGCCGTTGAGCGCCATCGTCAGCCCTTCGGAGAAGAGATCGCTTTCGAGCGTCTCCGTCTCCAGCGCATAGATGTCGATGCCGAAGCGGCGCAGGAGTTTCTCGGCCACGGCGCGCAGGGTGAAGAACGACGCCTTCCCGGGTTTCGTATTCCACGAATGCGGCGTGGAGACCCCCGTCACGGCGATCGCCAGCCGGTACTCCTCGGAGTAGGGCGCCAGCCGGTCGGCTTCGGAGCGCTTCGCCTCGTCGTAGAAGTAGCAGTTGCCGAATTCATAGAGTTTCAGGTCGCCGTTCTTG
The DNA here is from genome assembly GCF_006542685.1 of Alistipes dispar. NCBI lineage: Bacteria > Pseudomonadati > Bacteroidota > Bacteroidia > Bacteroidales > Rikenellaceae > Alistipes > Alistipes dispar. The sequence goes on from NZ_AP019736.1 coordinate 2,777,482, forward strand.
CGATTGACGTTCAGCGCCACGGCCTCCAGCATGTTGAACAACAGCGTCTGCCGCATGACGTTCAGATCGGCGCTCAACGGATTGAGGATGCGCACGCAGCGCTCCGCGGGGCAGGAGGTCAGCCCCTCGTAGTAGGCGCCCTTCGTGAGCGAGTTGGACATGATCTCCGTGAAGCCGTTGGCCGAAAGGAAATCTGCCGCGAGATTCATCAGGCGGTTCCTATCGGGACGGGGAGCGTAGGAGAGCGTCGAACGCACGTGTGCGGGCAACTCGACGTTGTTGTAGCCGTAGATTCGGAGAATCTCCTCCACCAGGTCGGCCTCGCGCCGCACGTCCACGCGGTAGGGCGGCACGGCCACGGTCAGTTCCCCGTCGCCCTTCTCGGCGAGTATCTTCACCTCGAGCGCGCCGATGATCCGCCGCAGCGTCTCCTCGGGAATCTCCTTGCCGATCAGGGCGTTGATCCGCCGCAGCGAGACGTCGAAGACGAAATCGCCGATCGGGGCGGGGTAGATGTCCGTGACGTCGCTCGAAATCGTACCGCCGGCCAGTTCCTTCATCAGCAGCGCGGCGCGCTTGGCGGCATAGACCTGCAGGTTGGGATCCGCGCCGCGCTCGAAGCGGAACGAGGAGTCGGTGTTCAGCCCGAAGCGCTTGGCCGTCTTGCGCACCCACACGGGATTGAAATAAGCGCTCTCGATGAAGACGTCGGTCGTCCCGTCGCCGATGCCCGAATCCAGCCCGCCGAAGACGCCCGCGATGCACATGGGGCGCTCGGCCGAACAAATCATCAGGTCCTGCGACGTGAGTTTGCGTTCCACGCCGTCGAGCGTCACGAAGGGCGTGCCGTCGGCGCAGGTGCGGACGACGACCTCGCGGCCCTCGATCTTCGCGGCGTCGAAGGCGTGCAGGGGCTGGCCCAGCTCGAAAAGCACGAAATTGGTGATGTCCACCAGGTTATTCTTGGGATGGATGCCCGCGGCGCGCAGGCAGTTCTGCATCCACTCGGGCGAAGGGCCGATCTTGCAGCCCGTGACCGTCACGCCCGCATAGCGGGGCGCGGCCTCCGTGTTCTCGACACGGATCTTCACCGGCAGGTCGCGGTTGTCCGGAGCGAAGGCCGAGACGTCGGGCCACTGCACCTCGATCCGCTCGCCGCGGCTGCGGAGGTAGGCCGCCAGGTCGCGCGCCACGCCGATATGCGACGCCGCATCCACGCGGTTGGGCGTCAGTCCGATCTGAATCAGGTAGTCGTCCTCGATATGCAGGTATTCCCGGGCGGCCATGCCCACCGGAGCGTCGGAAGGCAGCTCCATGATGCCGTCGTGCGCCGTGCCGATACCCAGCTCGTCCTCGGCGCAGAGCATGCCGAGCGACTCGACGCCGCGGATCTTCGACCGCTTGATTTTGAACTCCTCCTCCCCGCCGCCGGGATAGAGCACCGCGCCCACCGTGGCGCAGAGCACCTTCAGCCCGGCACGGCAGTTCGGCGCCCCGCAGACGATCTGCAGCGGCTCTCCGGAGCCGACGTCCACCGTCGTCAGGTGCAGGTGGTCCGAATCGGGATGGTCTGTGCAGGTCAGCACCTCGGCCACGACGACCCCTTGCAGGCCGCCGCGGACGGTCTCGATCTTCTCGAAGCCCTCGACCTCCAGCCCGATGTCGGTCAGGATCCGGGCGATCTCCCCGGCCGGAAGCTCGGTCGGAAGATAGCGTTTGAGCCAATTATACGAAATGTTCATATCGTTGAATTTGTGAATTAGCTAAAATCGAACAAAGATAGGCATTTTCCGGCAAAATACGCGCCGCGGCGGGGCTTTTTTCGCTACCGCGACCCCAGCCAGAGGAAGAGCATGCCGAGAAGGACGAAGCCCAGATCGACGGCCTTCGCGCGCAGGTTCCTCTCGCCGAAGAGCAGCGCTCCGCAGAGAAACGACACGACGACCGACCCGCGGCGGACCATCGAGACGACCGAGATCATCGCGTCCGGCTCGCGCAGGGCGCAGAAATAGGCGAAATCGGCAGCCGAGAGAAAGACCGAAATCAGCGGAATGGCCCAGCTCCAGCGGAAAGGCGAAGCCGCGCGGCGCGGCAGCCAGAGCAGCGCCGTGACGACGGCCATCATGCCCAACTGATAGAGATTGTACCAGCTCTGCACGAAGGCCGGATCGAGCCGCGTCATGATGTATTTGTCGTACAGGCCGCTGGCAGCTCCCGTCACGGCCGCCGCCGCGAGGCAGAGAATCCAGACGTTGTGCCGGAAATCGACCCCTTCACGGCGGCCCGAGCGGCTCAGGAGCACGAGCGACGTCAGCGCCAGCGCCACGCCGATCCACTGGAACCCGTTGAGCCGCTCGCCGAAGACGGCCAGCGCACCGACGAGCACCAACACCGGGCGTGTGGCATTGACCGGCCCCACGATCGTAAGGGGCAGATGCTTCATACCGAAGTATCCGAAAATCCACGAAGTGAGGACGATGACGGACTTCACCGCGACCAGCGCATGAGCTTCGGCCGTACCCCGCGAGGCAGCCAGCGGCGTCGAATCGAACCATCCGAGACCGAGCTCCGCGGAGAGAATCGCCGGCAGAAACAGCAGCGACGAGAAGAGCGTGTTGAGCAGCAGCACCGGCAGCACGGCGTTGCCGGAGAGCGACTTCTTCTTGGCGACGTCGTAAAGCCCCAGCAGAGCGGCCGACAGAAAGGCGAGCGAAAGCCACATGGCCTACAGCTCGTCGCTGTAAACGGCGCCGGGCAGGTCGTGGAGGTTATAGCGCGAAGCCATCGACATGCCGTAGGCTCCGGCCGACTTGATCGAGAGCAGGTCGCCGCGGCGCGTTCTGCGCAGGCTCACGTTCTCGTCGAACACGTCCGTCGATTCGCAGGCCGTGCCGACGACGGTGTATTTGTCCGAGGTCTCCTCTTCGGAGGTGATATTCTCGATGTTGTGGTACGAACCGTAGAGCGCCGGACGGATCAGCTCGGTCATCGAGGCGTCCACGATGGCCAGTTTGCGCCCCGTAGCGGTGGTTTTGTTGAACAGCACGCGCGTGATGAGCTCGCCGCATTCGGCCACGATCGAACGGCCGAACTCGAAGTGCACCTCCTTGCCGCCGATGTCGAGATGATTGTGGACGATGGAGAACAGCGAAGCGAAGTTGGGGATCGGCTCGTTCTCCGGTACGTCGTAGTTGACGCCCAGGCCGCCGCCCACGTCCACGAAGCGGAACGAGAAACCCAGTCCCTCGAGGTTGCGGACGATCACATTGACCTTGCGGCACATGTTCTCGAAGACATGCAGTTCGCGGATCTGCGAACCGATGTGGAGATGGACGCCGACGACGTTCACATGGGTCAGGGACTTGATCCGCGCGGCGTGCTCGAGCACCTCCTCGTACGAAATGCCGAACTTGCTGTCGGCCTGTCCCGTGTCGATGCAGTGGTTCGTGCGGGGGTCGATGTCCGGGTTGATACGCAGCGCGACGTCGGTCACGGCGCCCGCCTCCGCCGAGAGCGCATCCACGACCTCCAGCTCCTCGATCGACTCGCAGTTGATCGCCAGAATACCCTGCGAGATGGCGTAGCGCAGCTCCTTGTCACGCTTGCCCACGCCGGCGTAAACGATTCCCCGGGGATCGAAACCCGCCTCGACGGCCTTGCGCAACTCGTTGCCCGAAGCGCAGTCGATGCCCAGCCCGTACTCGCGGATGATCGCCAGCAGGTGATCGTCGTAATTGGCCTTGATGGCGTAGTGGACCTTGTAGCCGTATTTGTTCGATTCGTAAACGACGCTTTCGAGGGTCTGGCGCAGCAGCGCCGTGTCGTAGAGATAGAACGGGGTCTCGAAGCCCCGGAGCTTGGATGCGATGTGCCTGCTTAACATAATTGACTGACTTAACCTTAACCTTGTAAAGCCGCAAAGATAGATTTTTCAGCCGGAAAAGGCAAATTCCGGAACCAGGAATCGCGGCGGAGAGGGAATATCCCCGCCGGAACCGACGCCCCCACGCCAGACGACTTCCGTTCCCGGACCGGAAGGCGGGAGGACGCCGCACGAAGGCCGGAAATTCAAATATATTTCGTATATTTGCCCGTATTTTTTACGCGGAATCCATGAAAAACATTCGGAACTTTTGCATCATAGCCCATATCGACCACGGCAAATCGACCCTCGCGGACCGGCTGCTGGAAAAGACCAACACGCTGAATCAGCGGGAAATGCAGTCGCAGGTGCTGGACGACATGGACCTCGAACGCGAAAAGGGCATCACGATCAAGAGCCACGCGATCCAGATGGAGTACACGGCCCGCGACGGGCAGACGTACACGCTCAACCTGATCGACACCCCGGGACACGTCGATTTCTCGTACGAGGTCTCGCGCGCCATCGCCTCGTGCGAAGGGGCGCTGCTGGTGGTGGACGCCACGCAGGGCATTCAGGCCCAGACCATTTCGAACCTCTACCTGGCCGTCGGGCACGATCTGGAGATCGTCCCCGTGCTGAACAAGATCGACATGGATTCGGCGATGATCGACGAGGTGAAGGATCAGGTGATCGACCTGATCGGCTGCAAGGACGAGGACATTCTCCTGGCCTCGGGCAAGACGGGACAGGGTGTCGAGGAGGTGCTCGAAGCCATCGTCACGCGCATTCCCGCCCCGAAAGGCGACGAAAACGCCCCGTTGCAGGCGCTCATCTTCGACTCGGTGTTCAACCCCTTCCGCGGCATCATCGCCTATTACCGCGTCTTCAACGGCACGCTGCGCAAGGGCGACCACGTGAAGTTCTTCAACACGGGCAGCGAATACGACGCCGACGAAATCGGCGTGCTGAAACTCAAGATGCAGCCCCGGCAGGAGATCAGGGCCGGAGACGTGGGGTATATCTGCTCGGGCATCAAGACTTCGTCGGACGTGAAGGTGGGCGACACGATCACCTCGGTGGCCAACCCCTCGCGGGAGGCCATCGCCGGCTTCGAGGACGTGAAGCCGATGGTCTTCGCCGGCATCTACCCCGTGGAAGCCGACCAGTACGAGGACCTGCGCGCCTCGCTCGAGAAGTTGCAGCTCAACGACGCCTCGCTGACGTTCGAACCCGAAAGCTCGCTGGCCCTCGGATTCGGATTCCGCTGCGGATTCCTCGGGCTGCTGCACATGGAGATCATCCAGGAGCGGCTGTACCGCGAATTCGACATGGACGTGATCACCACCGTGCCGAACGTCTCGTACCGCGTGACCACCACGCAGGGCGATACGGTGGAGGTCCACAACCCCTCGGGACTGCCCGAGGTGACGAAGATCGCCAAGATCGAGGAACCCTACATCCTGGCGCAGATCATCACCAAGTCGGAGTTTCTGGGCAACGTCATCAAGCTCTGCATCGACAAGCGCGGGGTGATGAAGAACCAGACATTCATCACGCAGGACCGCGTGGAAGTGAATTTCGACATGCCTCTCTCGGAGATCGTCTTCGACTTCTACGACAAGCTCAAGAGCATCTCGAAAGGCTACGCCTCGTTCGACTACCACCGCACGGGGTTCCAGCTCTCGAAACTCGTCAAACTGGACATCCTGCTCAACGGCGAGCCGGTGGACGCCCTCTCGTCGCTTACCTACACGGACCACGCCTACGATTTCGGCCGCAAAATGTGCGAGAAGCTCAAGGAGCTGATCCCGCGCCAGCAGTTCGACATCGCCATACAGGCCGCCGTGGGGGCCAAGATCATCGCCCGCGAGACGGTGAAGGCCGTGCGCAAGGACGTGACGGCCAAGTGTTACGGAGGCGACATATCGCGCAAGCGCAAGCTGCTCGAAAAGCAGAAGAAGGGCAAGAAGCGCATGCGCCAGATCGGCAACGTCGAAGTGCCGCAGTCGGCCTTCCTCGCCGTACTGAAGATGGACTGACGGACGCGCCCGCTCTCCGGACCGGCCCCAACATACTACCACAGAATAAGACATGAAGAAGACCATCATCGACCTGTTCGAAGACTCCGTCGCGAAGTACGGAGCCAAGACCTTCCTGCTCGAGAAGCGTCACCGCAAATTCGAACCGACGACCTACGCCGAAACCCGCGAGCAGGCGATCGAGGTCGGGGCGGGACTGGCCTCGCTCGGCATCCGCCCGCAGGACAAGGTGGCCATTCTGGCCGAAGGCAGCAATGCCTGGATCATCTCCGAGCTGGGGCTCTTCTACGCCGGAGCGGTCAGCGTGCCGCTCTCGGTGAAGCTCGAGGAGTCGAACGACCTGCTCTTCCGCCTGCGGCACGCCGAGGTCCGGGCGCTGTTCGTTTCGAAATACCAACTGCCCAAAATCCGGCGCATCCGGCAGGAACTGCCCGGAGTCGAGCACATCGTCGTCTTCGGACACCTCCCGCTCGAGGCGGGCGAGACGGCCTTCGGGACGCTCAAGCGGCTGGGCCGCGACTACCTGGCGAAGAACCGCGAGGAATTCATGCGGCGCGGACAGGCGATCCGCAACGACGACTACGCCACGATCACCTACACGTCGGGCACGACGGCCGACCCGAAAGGCGTCGTGCTGACGCACCGCAACTATACGGCCAACGTCGAACAGTCGCTCTCGCGCATCGACATTCCTCCGTACTACCGCACGCTCATCATCCTGCCGCTGGACCACTGCTTCGCCCACGTGGTAGGGTTCTACATCATGATTGCCTGCGGCGCCTCGGTGGCCACGGTGCAGATCGGCGCGACACCGATGGAGACGCTCAAGAACATCCCGCAGAACATCCGCGAGGTGCAGCCGCACTTTCTGCTGTCGGTCCCGGCGCTGGCCAAGAACTTCCGGAAGAACATCGAGAGTTCGATCCGCGCGAAAGGCCCCTTCACCGAACGGCTGTTCCGGCTGGCGCTCCGCACGGCCTATATCTACAATCAGGACGGGTACGGCCGGGGCCGCGGCTGGCGGATCGCACTGGCTCCCGCAGTGGGGCTGTTCGACGCCCTGCTGTTCCGCAAGGTCCGCGCGGCGTTCGGCGGCTGCCTCGAATTTTTCGTCGGCGGCGGCGCGCTGCTCGACACGGAACTGCAACGCTTCTTCTACGCCATCGGCATCCCCATGTTCCAGGGATACGGCCTGTCGGAGGCGACACCCGTGATTTCGACCAACTCGCCCAAACACCACTGGCATCGGTTCGGATCGTCGGGCAAGATACTGATTCCGCTCGACCTGAAGATCGTGGACGAACAGGGACGCGAACTGCCCCGCGGACAGCGGGGCGAAATCGTCGTCCGCGGCGAAAACGTCATGGCCGGGTACTGGAAGAATCCCGAAGCCACGGCCGACACGGTGCGCGACGGTTGGCTGCACACGGGCGACATGGGCTATGTCTCGGAGGACGACTTCCTCTACGTGCTGGGACGTTTCAAGAGCCTGCTGATCTCGTCGGACGGCGAGAAATACAGCCCCGAGGGAATGGAGGAGGCGATCGTGGACAAATCGCCCTACATCGACCAGATTCTGATACACAACAACCAGAGCCCGTTTACGGGAGCCGTCGTGGTGCCGAACCGCGAAGCGCTGCGGCGCGAGCTGGACAACCGCGGCGTGGCGCCGGGAGACCGGGCCGCTGCCGCAGCGGAAATTCTCGGGGCGGAAATCGACCGCTACCGCGCGGGAGGCATCTACGCCGGGGAGTTCCCCGAGCGGTGGCTGCCGGCGGGACTGGCGATCGTGGACGAAGCCTTCACGGAGCAGAACGGGCTGGTGAACAGTACGATGAAAGTGGTCCGCGGCAAAGTCGAGAAACACTTCGGCGACCGGATAGCCTATCTCTACACACCCGAAGGCAAAACGCTGAAGAATCCCCGGAACCTCGCATCGTTGGAAAAAATCGTGGGGTAGCGCACGTTTTTTCGTCCCCGGGATTTGCAAAATCAAAAAAGCGGAGTAACTTTGTACTCCGAATTGCGGAAATAGCTCAGTCGGTAGAGCATCAGCTTCCCAAGCTGAGGGTCGCGGGTTCGAATCCCGTTTTCCGCTCGAATTCCTATCTATCTTAACATATAGCGATTCTCACAGATCGCTATATGTTTTTTTGGTGCATTCCGATCTTCTCGGGTTGGTATATCTTCACAAAAAGGCAGAAAAATGATTGTTTTTGAGCCAAAAAGAATTAACCAATGGCAGCTTTCAAGGTTTGTGCCTTCAGGAATCATTTACGGAAGAATGGGACGTACAATGCGAAATTACGGATTACGCATAATTTCCAGCCCCGAAAATAAGCACTCCCCTTTACGTCGAGGAAGAAAATCTCTCTCCGGATCTTCAGATCACGAATAATGAGCATGTCGATCTTCGTGAAGATCTCTGTCATGAATGCCGAAGAATCACCCGAGAGTTAAGCTATAAAATCAACGGCATGACTATTGACGAGCTTGTCCTGAAATTGCAAGGCGGAAGCAACTTCCGTTTGGACTTTTACAAATTTCGGAGAGAACAAGCCAACACAATGATTCCCCGGATATTCGGCGGAACTACCTGACAGCTCTCAGTGCCTTTCAGCGATTCATTCATACGGGCAATATCGCCGAATGGACGTGGCGGCATGCCGGTGGAGAGGAAAACACCTATGCTTTCGCCTATGACGGCCTCTCCCATCTGACGGATACGAGGCAATATCAGGCCGGGGAACGTACCGACCGGTTCGTGGAACGGTCGCTGACCTACGACCGGAACGGCAATATACTGACCCTGCAACGATCGCAGGGTGATGCGGTGACGACCGATTTCGCATACACCTATGCGGGGAACCGTCTCGTGTCGCTTTCCGATTCCGGGACGGCTTATCCGTATGCCTATGATACGAACGGGAATCTGGTCCATGACGGGGCAAACGGACTCGATATGACGTATAATCGACTGAATCTGATAGAAAAAGTTACGCGAGACGGCAGATTGCTGGCAAATTTTTCTTATCTTTCGAACGGTCGGAAGTATTTGATGTCCAGTGACGACGGCCACGGTTTGTGTTATGTAGGTTCTTTGGTTTACGAACGGCCTTCTTCGGGCCAATCCTTGGAGTTGGAGAGCGTGGAATTCGACGGCGGACGCTTTATAAAGACGTCCGGCGGTCTGGAAGCGCGTTATTTCGTAACGGATCACCTGGGAAGCGTACGGGCCGTGCGGACCTCTTCGGGCGAAGTCGTCGAACAGAACGACTACTATCCTTTCGGCCTACGGTGGGCCGATTCTGGATCTTCCGTATCCGACAACCGCTACCGTTACAACGGTAAGGAAGACTTGTCGTTCCTGAAGATTCCCTACACGGATTTCGGATTCCGGATTCCGCCAATTCGATCCGAAGTTCCGGTTGGGATGGAACGGCGCAGACCCGCTGGCGGAAAAGTATTTTCCCGTCTCACCTTATGCTTTTTGTGCGGGGAATCCGGTTAATCTGATCGACCTTGAAGGGCAGGATATTTGGGAGATCAATTCATATGGAAATATCGTGAGACACCTTAAAACGACCCGAAGCGATGCTTTTTTTATGGTGGATGAGTATGGAAACCGGATGATTGGAGATAATTATTCAATTGAATTCCCATATAAAACGGTTGTGCAACAAAACTCGTATACTTACCTAGATGATGAAAAGGGAATCAATTCATATGATGTTTATCGAGTCCGGGGAGATAAAAACGGAACTGCATTATTTGAATTTTTAGCGGACAATATCACAGGAAGCCCTACGAAAGTCGAAATCGGGCAAATTATGACGGGATTAGAGGGTGATAAAGGCTTAAATTTTATTACGACATCGCATACGGAGAGACGAGAGGCTGGACTTATGAAGCTAATAAGAGGTCAGATTGGATATGGTTATACGATCCGCGAGGTCAATCACAGCCATCCCAAAGATGCTTTTCCTTCAGGGTTGACAGGGTCTGATGAGCAAGGAAACGGAGGAGATATGGAAGCAATAAAATTACTTACAAATAGTATGATATCATGCGGGTTTAAGGTCGCATCATTTCATATATATCATGTGCCGACTAAACGAAAGATACCTTATTCAGTGAAGTCCCGGGCAGCGGACTTTGAAAAATATACAAATTAACTTTATGAAGCTACTGTTTATCACCGTTTTCGCTGTTTTAGGGGTAAGCGTCTGTCCAGGACAGACGCTGGCCGATATTCTGAACAGCCAGTATGATGACAATCCGATCCCCACGGTGCCCGTTGAGTACACCTTGCCCCGGTTGGCAGCGAAAGCGCCGTTCGTACAACTTTTCAATTCGCTTCTGCTGGCGACCGGGCACCACGTGTTCCATTCTGATGAATATGAGGCGGACGAATACATTCTGATGAGGATAAAGGCCGAGGACCTGGAGATCGAGATGTCCGGCTCCTTGTGTCGTTATCCGCACAAAACGAAATCGCCTATCGGGTGGATGCCTTTTCACGGAAAGACGATCATCTTCAGTGGCGACAATCCCGGGCTCTTCACTCCTACGGAGGAAACGAGATGCTTCCGGTACAAGGATTATCCGGAAAACTCCCTGTATGGTCTTGAGGATGACGAGCAGCCTGGTTGGTATTTCCTGTATTCCAAGGGCCGGTATTTCGGAGGAACGTGGGAGTTGATAATTTATCCGGATCGATATGATGTCCCATTCCCATCCGAATGAGGCTCGGTTCTTCCCGTCAAGGGTTGCCGGAACGTCCGGAGAGGTTTACGGTCTGCATGTCCCGAGAGCAGCAGCCGTTGTGATCCCGATTTTCCGGTCGAGTTTCAGTATCCGGTGCGTTGGCCGGATATATGGGTGTCGTATCGTGATCCTTTTCTTGTATGAAGTCGGGGCCGGCGGTGTTCCGATCCGGTGTCATGGTATAAAAGCCAAGCGATAACAGATAGCTTGTTATCGCTTGGCTTGGAAGTTATTCCAGGGGCGCATTCAGGACTTTCCGGATTTCGGGTTCATAAAATCTTGCTATATAAGGAGGAGTGTCGGGAATGTCAATCCGATCCATGATGTATTCGTACAGTTTCCATACGTTTTCATAAGTGAATAGTTCGATCGGCAATTGAATGCGAAGAGCGTGTTTCTCCAATGGTAAATCGTGATCATTATATCCATATTCATATTCTGATTTGTCTTGATTTTTAAATGTGTAACCTACAAATGGCTCTAAATAGGCACCTTCAACCAATTCAAATATGTCTACCGCGTTATTTTTATTCCGCACTGCTTTTTTTAAGATTTTTTTTGCCCAGCGTTTATTCTTCTTGAAAAGATCAGAAGCGACGTCCGCTATTCCATCTTCTTTTAAAACATAGTATTTATGCTTTTTTTTATATATATATTCCTGACCTCCATCTCCGTCGAAGATAACTACATTATTTTCCTGTGCCATTCCCATCATTGTGCCGGACAAAGCGAGGAGTACCGTGCTCCAAAATATAAACCGTTTCATATTATTTGTACAAGTCTTCTAAGATACTGAAAGATACGATTGCTTCTATTTTCTTGTTGTCGAATACGATTATTTCTTTTGTTCTCATTTGAAATAAATATCCGGTTGCAGTTCCTATTGATTTATGATCTTGCCGGCTCGGGAACCGGCTGGACCCTTTTAATGGGCCGAGGTTTTTCGATCCGCTCGGGTGGCTGTGATAGACACTTCTTGCTCCTTTCGGATTGATCGACACCGACGCGTGCTTTCCGGACTCTCTGACTTCGCCTTGAGAAACATTTGCAATCTGTCCTTCATGATTCACGATCCCTCCGTATTCCCTGTTGTTATTGTCCGAATCGCCTCCGGTGCCATCGTCTTTTATGGTGTTTCTCATTTTCTTGAGCGTGGGGACGGACTCTATTTCCATGATATTCTGCATGTGCGGTCCGGACAGATTCCCTTGTCGGATCGCATTTTCCGTGTCGATTGCCGCTTGTTCCGAAATTGAGTTTACCCGAAAGTCACGTTCATACCCAGCAGCTCTGATTACGTAAGTTTTATCGCCTTTTCCGGTATCATACATCAGGTATCCCAACGAATTATAATATTTGTCGTACACGGATCCATCCGGATCAATATTTCCTATCGGATCGTTTCCGCAATATATGTAGGGCGAACTTCCCGAATACTTTTCGCTTTTCGGGTCGGCCGTGTTCCATCCGATTCTGAATTCAGGGTCCATCATCCGGAATCCGAAATCGACGTACGGTATGCCGACGAATACCTGTTCCTCCTTTCCGTTGTATCGGTAGCGATTGTCGGAAATAAGGGCTTCGGCATCTTCCCATCGCAGGCCGAACGGATAGTAGTCGTCGGTTTCCGTCGCTTCTCCCGAAGCGGGATCCACGACGGCGCGCACGCTTCCCAGATGATCCGTCACGAAAAGATGCGTTTGGATACCGTTCGATGTCACGACGAACCGGCCTCCGTTGAACCCCGCGCTTTCGAGCGATAGTTTTCCGTCACGTTTCCCGTATACCAAAGAACCCGAATAATAGAGTCCGTCGCCGCCTGGCTCCGTCGCCGAGAGTTTCGTGCTGTCTGCAAGGTACGAATAATTTGCGGATAAAGTCCCTTTTTTCTCGACTTTTTGTATCATATTCAGACAATTATATGTAATGTCGAGATCGTTGGCCCCATCGTGCGTCATATTTCCGTTCGCATCGTAGCCGTAATCGTACACCGCTCCTGCATCGGCTATCGAGGCGATGCGGTTTCCCGTGTAGGAATATTCGAGATCGTTCAATGTCAGTCCGTTCCCGGTCCGCATCAAGGTCCGGAGGTTTCCGTTCGCATCGTATGTCAGTCCCTTTTCCGCGAAACGGTCCGTGAGGGCTCCGGCTTCGTAATGCCTGGTGTCCGTCAGACGGGCGAAGCTGTCATAGGCGAATGCGTAGGTGTTTTCGTCCCGGCCGGCGTGTTGCCAGGTCCATTCGGAGACATTTCCCGTATAGGAGGGCGTTGTGGCGCTCATTTCCGGTTGGTAGTAACTCAATCGGGCCGAGAAGAGCGGCTGCTCTCCGAATCGGCTCACCTGTCCGGTTTGCCAGCCCAGCAGGTTGTATGACAGCGATGTGACGAACTTGCCGTCTCCTGTTGTCCTGCCGACGACCCGGCCCAGCCCATCGTAGGCATAGCGTATTTCGACGGGTGTACCATCGTCGAGCGTAGAGCTTTCGGCGAGCAGCCGTCCCCGGCGGTCGGTCGAGAATTCGCCGCTCTAAAACAGGCGATTAAATCCTTGCGACAAGCCAATCAGCGAATTGTGAGGATTTTTCGTTTGTAGCGGTTAACGAATTGCTAACTGATCTTTTGCGCCGTATTGCACGGTATCTTACCTTGAAAAAGAACTCATATTGCAAATATACTGAATAAATCAATACCCGATTCTTTTTCGGGATGCGGAATCATAGTGCAACTCCTCTCGACAATAAAGATAGAGATTGTCCAATAAAGACGCATCTTGTTCGGCATCCGATTCCATGGTGAGAAGATAATCGGCAGTGTATTTACGGATGACGTTTTCGATCTGACCGCCGCTCAAGTCGAACATGCGGGACAGTTCTTCGACTTCGGTGATCTTTAACGACGGCAGCATCGTTTGCCAGATAGCACGACGGGTCTCAAATGTCGGGCGACAGAATTTGATTTTGTAGAGGAATCGGCGCTCGAAAGCCTGGTCAAGGTTTTGTGTCAAATTGGTGGTAGCGATCAGGATGCCGTCGAGTCGTTCGATCTCCTGCAATAGGATATTCTGCATTGCATTTTCGGTTTGGTCGAGAGAGCCGCCCATCGTCGTACGTCGGCGGCCCAATACGGCATCCGCTTCGTTGAACAACAGAATCGGAGCTGGGTCGCAGTCGCGCACATAGCCGCGATAGCGGTCGAAAATCTCTTTGAGGCGTTTCTCGCTTTCGCCGAACCACATGCTTTTTGTTTCCGAAATATCGACCTGCATAATATCCCGGCCGCTTTGCCGTGCTAATTGATAAACCGACTCGGTTTTCCCCGTACCGGGCGAACCGTAAAACAGGCAGGCAAAACCCTGACGCATACCGTTTTGCCATAGCTGCTGCCTGACAGCATTGAATCGCTCTGCTTCGAGTAAAAGCCCCAGCCGGTCGATTTTCGCCTGCTCTCCGGGATTGAACCAGAGTTTTTTCGGAGTAAGGCTGGAGGCTATGATCAACTCTTTCCGGTTGCGCGGAGCCTGTAATTGGATCAGGATTTCGGAAAAGAGAGTTGTTTTCGCTTTGTCGGTCAGGCGGAACGCTTCGCGGTTGCCGAACATGCCGCTGTCCGGGGCATTTTCCAGGATGTTTAGGTCGAACAGCTCGCTATAACGGGCCAGCAACGCGTCTTTCTCGCAACGTGCAGCCCATTCGTCATCGAAAAGCACCTCTATGTCATGCCAGCCGATATGGTCGTCCCGATTATTTACATAGAGATTACAGCATTGTGCAAAGACAAGCGTATCCCAAATATGGAGAGACTGTGCAATTTCCCGAAAACGGCAGCAAAATTCCAACTGCTGGTTTCGGTCGATTAATTGTTGCAACTCTTCGGCGAGTTCCGTTTGCGACATCTCCTGTTGGGATGTGTAACTGATTAATTTCCCCAGTCGCACGAAAAATTGGTCGATCGTAAGGCCGCAGATCGGGGGCGGAGTGAATTTCTTTCCGGCCTGCAACGCTTCGAGTACCATTTTCGGGATGCGGTAGGTATCCGGTTCGGCCGATCCGCTACGCCGTCGGCGAATAAGCTGTCGACGGATTAATTCCTCGAAATCGGCCGCATGGTTCAGCAGCTCGACTTTGCGGCAGCCGAGAAATTCGGCAAGCTGCTTCAATACGATTTTCCGGTCGTCCGACAACTCAATCAATACGGCGAACAACATCGTCTGCACGGGCGTCAGATCGAGTCGCCGTCCCAAACGCTCGAGGAGAGGTGTCGCGTTGCCCCAGAAATCGTCCGATAAGTGCGAACCATTTGCCAACTGCACCACTTCACAGATATCCTGCATCAAAGTCCGTTCTTCCATCATTCCATTGCTTTTCGGCAAAGTTAGGGGTGTGATATGCGAAAAAATGGCATGGGCAGTTGTGCATGCGACTCTTTTTGTAACTGTTCCAAAGCATAACCAACTATAAAAATTCGGTTTTGCCGCGGCGAATACAGGCGAAACGGTTATTGCCCCGCTGGCTTATGGGCAGGATCGCATCGTAAACGAGCGGCCGCACCCATTCGCCGAGTCGGTTCAGCAATCCGTATTTTCGTTGCCGGCCGATGATGTTGAATTGTCCGTAATGGCGGGTCAGCATATCGTATTCGGCCGGAATAATGATTTGACCGTCCCGGTCGAGTAATCCGTATTTCCCATTGCGGCGAATTCGTACCAGACCGGTACCGTACCGATCCGCACGTTCGCAGTCGAGCGAAATCAGGCGCCGGGGATGGATTCGCAACAGAGCATATCCGGCTACATCGCAAACGATTCCCGTCCGGTCGTCGAGCCGTTCCGCATATCGCCACCGGGCCGTTGTGAGATGCATACCCTGTTCGGTCAGAAAGCCCATTTTCCCTTCTTTCCAATAAATATCCAGCATTGTCGTTTCTTTTTACTGCAAAATAAAAAATCCGCTGTGCAGAAAAGTTGCACAGCGGAGTGTAAAAACGGATTCGGCCCGACTATTTTACGAGGAAATCTATCCCGTCGATCGTTTGTGAAGCCGTAACGATTTTCGACCGCAGTTCGTCTCCGATGTCGAGCGAGGCGAAATCGGAGCCTTTATCCCGATGGATCGGAATGATTGCTGTATGCGGAGGGACCGTGCGGCAAACGGCGGCCAGCGTATCGGTTGTCGCATGTCCCGATGTATGCACGTATTCAGAGTGCGGAAACCGGGCGACGAATGCCTTCAGATCCGGATTATAGGCTTCGTGCGTCGGAAGAATATAGCCGCGGAACATCGAGTAAATCAATAGGGTTTCATCCGGATTCAGTTCCGGTAGCAACGTGTCGACCCACCGCCGATACTTGGGGCCGGTGCGCAGCAACATCGTGAATCCCGTATCCAACATCCATTTCCGCAGTTTTTCATTCCGTTCGTCGGAACCGTAAACCTTGTGATCGAATTTGAAAAGCGGGCTTTTCACCCCGGCATGACCGGCGAACGATTCCAGAATCCGCTGTTGATAGCCGTCGCATACGAACGGACGGTTACGCATTTCCCGATTTGCCCGGTGAAAAGTCGCCAACCGGTCCATATCCGTCGAGGAGCAGAGTACGAAGACGTTTTTGTAGCGTTTCATCAACTCAATAGCCTGTCGTTTCAGGTCGTTCTCGTGGACGATTTTCTTCTCGTTGCGGTCGAGCATCGTTCCCTCGGTAATCAATACGTCGATACCTTGCGGTGCGATGTATTTTTCGAGCGTCGGCAGCAGTCCTTTCCCCAAATAGCCGTGCTGCCGGAAATCGCCCGTATGCAGAATCCGTTTGCCGTCGGCCTCGACGAGAAACATATAGGCGTCGGCTGCCGAGTGACTGACGAAATAGGGCGTAATCCGAATATCTTTTCCGACCCGTATACAACGGGCGGGTTCGTAGGTCTTGAATCGCTCGACGGCCGTCAAATCGGCTTCCCGTCGCTCTTTCTCGCCCGGAACATGCGTCAGGTGTTCCAGCCGGATGCGCATTACGGCTTTGGCTAACGGCCCGATATATTGATCGACCCGCTCCGGCACATGCCGGAATAAATCCACGTGATCGCCGTGATAGTGCGTGTAGAATACCGCATCGCATCCCTCGCACAGTTGTGCAATGGCCCCGGCATTGTCGAACCGGTCTTCCGACGGGCCGTTGCCTTTGGGAAGGTTATGTCCAAGATCGATCAGAATTTTCGACCGGGCGGTCCGGATTTCGGTGATGCACCCGCCGATCTGGTCGATGCCGCGGTGGATGGTGATCGTCATAGTAGTTTTACAGTAATATGCGGTTTGTATTTCTGTGTTTTGACTATAATCTGTTTATTGCAATTCTCCTGATTGATAAAGTCGATTAGCTCAGAAGTAATTGCCGGGTGTAAATCATCGACTAAAAGTACTCCGTAGATAGTTGATATATTTTTCTGTACCGCTAAATAGAATTTATCAAAATCACGTATTGATGGAATCTCTTTCTGTAATTCGTATCCGATTCGATGATGAAAACATAAGTCTTCCATAATCCAAAGATAAAAAAGTAGTTCGGAGATAATACCGACTTTTTTATTGTTATATTTTAACTCGAATATCCATAATTCATCGGCTTTTATAGCCCATAAATCTATCGCACTTTTTCCATATGGGAATAATCCATGTTTTTTATCAACCTTATCTCTGAAAATACCTACGGGTAATTGATGATTACATACATCAAAAGATGTATTGAGAAAAAGTTTTTCGGGATCTAAAAAAGCTCTTTCGAAATATGCTTCGGTTTTTTCTTTGATATTCTCTGTTTTACTATCATTCTGAGGATAATTTAGGAATAGATTTCCGACTGTGTAAACTGAATCTTTGAAATCTATGATATCCGCCACATTATTTTCAGAAGGTGCGAACCATAAAAAATGTTCCTGCATTTTTAATACACGATACAAGAACCGCTTATAATGTAAGTTTTTTATCTGAGGTATATCCCATGACAATATAACACGCTCAATTTCCCTTTTCCTATTAGCATAAATGCAAAATATCCAACCTTCAAACGCCGATGCGTCTTCTTGCATATTCCTGCATACTGAGAGAGAATCGACTCCTATGTATAGGATCTTTCGACTTTCATCGAAGTTGATGTCTATTTTTTCTGGAAGCCGCTGTATATTCCGTAACGATTGTAGAAAAGTCTTTTTATCCATTTTATTATTTATTTTTAGGTTTCTAAATATAATAAATCAGTCATTATCTTCTAAACTTAGAATATAAAATCTTTATTACAAGGATCTAATCGAGTAACTATGTCGTTTAATGATAATGTACTTGAATAGCCTGATACGGGGTTTGCTTGGATAATGTATCTTATTGCTGCGCGGAAGGCTCCGAACTCACCGCCACTTATTCCGGAGGTAACCGTACCGCAATCGAGGCAGTGTACCGAGTGGGAACTCATTCCGCTCATGGGCGAACCGCTGAAACTGAAGACAAGCGATCGCCCCTTACATTTCGGGCATGGTTTGTAAAAAGTGTTCGGATAGTCTATCCATGCCTTAACAAGTATTCCCAGGCAAATTTCTCCGAAACCATAGACCCTAAGCGGCGTTTCGGTAAAGAAGAGCTTAGGGTCGGAAAGAATCTGTTCCCGATGATGCCAGAAGAGAGGAATATGCTCCGAGTAGACCTTCCACCGATGTTTTTCCGCCTTACACCGCTGCGCTTCGCGCGCGCGTCCGAACCAGATGTCGTAAAGACTCTCCGGGATGAGCAGGCGGTTTTGCAAGTCGAAAGTCAGCCCGTTGTCGATAATCAGCGACCTGTCGATGCAAACCTGCAACCGCTCTTCGTTTTGCAACGTGTATTCACTCCCGTCGTATCGGACGATCGGAACGGCAATCGCTGCCTCAGCCGGTTTTTGCCGGTTCGTTTTTGCAGTCATCTCTTTAATTTAATGATTCAAAATCTCAATCGCTCGCCGCGCATCCTCTTCCGTGATGCCGCGCTCGGGATCGATCCGGATAAAATTCGGTCGCTGTTCGGATAAAATATCCGGTTCGTCATCCAGAATGACGTAGCGGTATCCTTCGGCCGTATGCTCAAGCAGCCAATGCTTGATCTCGTTGCCTTTGCCGATAAACATTTCGGGATCGTCGAAGTCGGGGTTTATTGCCCGGATTTCCTCGGCTGTCATACACTCTTCCGTGATGTCGATCATTCGGCCGGGCAAACGGCGCTCGCGCCACATCTCCGCCATACGTTCCGCTCCCTCGAATTTCCACGAGGAGGAGATAACGACCGATGCCCCTGTCGCGTCGATGATCGTGCCCAAATTGGCGACTGACTCGGGATCGAACAGATAGCCGTATTTATCCGACAACGGTTTGCCGGCTCTTTTCAGCGCGGCAATATGCCGCCCGGTGTTGAGTACGCCATCGAAATCGAGAAAGATCATACGCCGCTTATGCCGTGAATAGAGAAGATTCATCTCGTCGATGATCCGCTCTGTTTCATTTCGCACGGCGATCGGCGACAGTACCTCAATATCGATGTGCTGTGTCAATACGGCCCGGTAAAATTCGTAAGTAGGAGCGACCCGATATTCGAAATCGGCATAATCGGCCGTCGTTTCGATCTCCTGTTGCGAATCGTGCAGAGGCAGTGTCCGCAAGTATTTCGGCCCGTCGCCGTAGGCGCGGATTCGGATCGTACAGGGTTTGATGTCATCGTAAACAGCCACGCCGAAGGCGCCGGACAGATAATCCCCGGGATCGAGATCGGCGGGCGGCGTAAAACGTTTTTCGGTCAACCGAACCGCCTGCATCCGATCGAGTGCGTAGAGTTTGATTTTCGCTTCATGCGGTTTATCGGCATAGAGATACCAGCGGCGTTCGTAGAGTTTGACGAAAAGCGGGCGGAGCGTCAACTCAAACGGTGTGTCCCCGTAAAAAGGCTGGTAGGTAACGCCGATCTGCCGGTTCTCGCGCATCGCCTCCAAAATATAGGTCAGAAAACTTTTCGATGAGGGGATATTCTCTATCAGTATGCGGCTGCGCAGCGATTGGGTATCACGCAACATGTTGCTAACCGAGAAACTGTCGAGCAACCAATTCGCCATGCTGTCGCGTTGCAGATCGTCGCTGTCGGTGATGTAGTAGCGATTTGTTCGTTCGTCGCAGGCGATGCGAATGCCGAATAGTTCTTCGATCGCCTCGCGGTGGTTGTGAAATGTTCGTAACGCAAACCGTTTTCCGCCCGACAGCGTACTGCGCTGCCAGCGTTCGTTGATTTCAGCGAACGTAATCGACCCAGCCCGACGGATCGTGTCGGCCAACCAAATGTACTTTTTGAAAAGATCCGATGCCATACTTTTTAATTCCTCTGCCAAAGATAGCAAATTGGTATGCCAAATTATCGCATAGGCTAAATATATTTAATTTCCAACGCTATATTTATTTCCTTTGTTTTGCCTTGGTTCGATATTTATCCCGATTTTCTGATAGAACTCCTTTCCTTGCTGTTTGAGCCACACATCGCAGTCTTCTCCGTTTATGGTGAACCGGAATCCGTCGGGCCGTCCTCGTCGAGTTTGAGTTGCAGGACAACATCGTTGGCCCTTAACGTATGATTATACTTTGTCGAGTGCAGCTCTCCCGTGTATCGGTAAGGCTGCATCGTAGATAGCGTTTTGGTTCTCTTCTTGTCCAAGTCCGACGTTCTTACAATCAATAGTTTTCCTATTTCAACAGCCTCTTTACGTCCGGACATAGATCATCGACGCACATCAATGCTCTTACCGCCTCGTACATCCGTTATTTGATTTTGTCTTTCTCTTTATCGTGCCTGACCTGCATGGTTGTTATTTCCCGTTGCAGGCTCTTAATGTCTTTGTCTTTGCCCTCTATTATGTCCTGTAAGTCCGCGATCTGCTTTTCATACCTCGCGGGCTTGGGGTCGTGGAACAACGCCCCAATCCTTTCGACGGCTTTCGTCGTGACATTTACGGCCACGCCTTTTAGTTTGTCGGTCTTAATCTCCCGTCGTGTTTGCGCCAACTCCGTTTCTCTTTCTTCTTCCTCCGCTGTTCGTCGATGGTGTTGCAGTCTGTTTGCGCGGCTCGTTGCTGTGCTTGGAGTGCAGCAATATCTACCGTCAGCGTCTTTTGCTGTTCTTTCAGGTTCTCGACCTGCTCGGCGATTTCGTTCTTGCGGACAATACCTCGCGGTAATATTGTTGGGTAGATATGTGTTTTGCTTCCGATCCCTCGACGCCGCGTCGCAGTCCGTATTTGGCCATCGCTTCGGCATAGGTGGTCTGGTAGGCTTTGAGTTTGTCCCGTGCCATCACACCGTCGGCGCACAGGCACGGACGGTCTTTCTTTGTTCGGTAAGTTCTCTTTCCGCTTTGGGCGTTCTTCTCCCGTTCCAGCTTAGCCTTTCTGCGTTCGCCCCGTGTGATCGGCACGACGGTCGCGTGGATATGCGGCGTCTTCTCGTCCAGATGCAGGACTGCCGACACGACGTTTTCCTTTCCGAAAGTCTTTTGCAGCCAACCGCAGGAATCCTTGGCCCAAGCATCCAACTACCCGGCCTGTCGGATACGCTTCATATCTTCGGGGCTTCCGGAGAGCATGACATGCAAGTCCTTACTTGGTTCTTTCCGATCTTGCGCTCCAGCCCGGCATTGTCCAGTCGGTGCTGGATCGCTTCGATGCGGTTGGTCACTCCTTTGAGGAACTCTACTAATTCTTCATTGAGGTAGGTAAGTGTCGTTATGACGTTGGCGGGTGCGATTCTCCGCTCGACGTGTCCCGACATGGCGGCGTCCGTTCCGGCCGCCTTTTCGATATGCAATACGACATAACCCATAACGGTATAGTTTTAGGTGGTTTGGATAATCTGTTCTCGGCGGCATCGGAGCGAAGCGGGCAAGGATTCGGAGTTGGCCCGGCCGCCGTCTGGGTCGCGGAGCTGCCACCGCAAGGGGTGTTCAGAGGGGCGCAGCCCCTTTGGCCTATTGGGGCATTTTCAGCGTTGCGGAGCAATGCGGAAAGAAATGCCCCAATAGGCTATACCTTTTGTAAAAAGGCGCGGGCGCGAAGCGGCTGATGGGTGGGCGACTGTGCCGCTGTCATGTCCGTCAGCAGGGGAGCCGATGAAAGAAAACCGACGGCCCGCAAGCCCGCCGCTTCGATTTCTCTTTTTATCATGCGAGGCTGTATTTTGCGGAATAGATGTCGGCCATTTCGTCGAAACCCTTTGCCAACATATCATCCGTTACCTTGGCATAAATCTGGGCGGTCTTGATATTCGTGTGTCCCAGCATCCGGCTGACGACTTCGATACGGATACCTTGCGCCAGCGCATTGGTCGTGGCGAACGTGTGGCGGGCCATGTGATAGGTTATCATCGTCTTGTCGATGCCGACCTCCGCCGCAATTTTCTTCAATACCCTGTTACAGTAGGCGATGTAGGGCACAAGCAGTACGAGGTTCGTTCCCGCGACCTCACGTTTGTAACGGGCGATGATGCGTTTCGTGATGCCGCACAATTTGATTTTGAACGGCGTGCTCGTCTTTTGCCGCTTCTTAACAATCCATAAATCCCCGTCGAATGAGCGTTGAATCATCTCGTCGGCATGAGCCATTCCCGTAAAACAGGAAAAGATGAACATATCGCGCACCTTGCCGTAACCGTCGAACGTGAATTTGTGGTTCATCAACGCCTGCAACTCGGATTCGATCAGATAACCTCGCTCTTTGGTCGTTTTCTTCGGATGATAGTCGGCAAAGGGATTCCGGGCGATAACGCCGGCGTTGTGGGCTTTCGTCACGATCATCTTCAGTGGCTTGGTGTAGATACAAACACACGAGGGAGTAAGCCTCTTCTCACTTCGCAGATAAAGATCATAATCGGTAATGAAAGTTTCGGTCAACTCTTTCAGCGGAATATCCTCACGATGTAGTTTGTCGGAAAGAAACTCGGCCGGCGGACTTCACCCGTTCGGCCGTGACATAGGCGTCGCGGTCGGAGATACGTTGATAGTGGTGGAGCAGTTTGGCCCGAATGCGTTCCAACTCGGCATTGACATTCCGTGCTTCGGCACTCTTACCGGCGGCCTTGTTCGCGGCAGAATCCCACAAGGCGAGCGGGATAGTCAGGCGCGACGATATGAAAGTGCTTTTGCCGTTGACCGTAAGCCGGACACAGATCATCGGGACAGGCCGTCCTTTGCGCGTTGTTTGTTGACGTAAAACAGAATCCGAAAGGTACTTCTCATAACACGTAACTTTAAGGGGTGCAAAATTAGTCCATTATGAGTCCCTTGTCAAGATGAAGGATATCGCAATACAATGAAAAAGAATCGGACGGTGCAGGAACCGGGATGTATGAACCTGCTTCCGAATGCATTTTCCACAGGCTCCGAAAACAGGAAAGCCTTGCATATTTATGATACATAAGACTTTACCTTTTATCGTCGCTTTTTTCCTCAGCTTTCAGAGCGGGGAAAGGGACTGTTTGCGCCATAGAGCAGATTAGAGCTAATTAATTGTCGGATAGTTCGATATGCCTATTGTTGTCATATTCTGTATTTCGACGATTGGGCAGCCTGAAGCAACGAAACGCAGGCGTTGAGTTAACAAATCGTTATCCGAAGTTGTTAACCGGCTACCCCGCTGCTCTGCTTGTTTTTTCTTACATAATAGATTCCGTTCCGATATGTTATGACCAATGCCGACCGGCTGGTACATTCCGCGATTTCTCCGATCGACGCCCGGCGGATATTTGGTCGGGAAAACGGATAAATCGGAAAACTGGAGTCGGAAAGATGGCGCACCGGCCCATACCCTTCGCGGAACGCCGGATAAAACAAACCGTCGGATGAAAAGCCCGAATCAGTCCGTCTCGCCTTCGGCCTTTCCGTCCAGCCAGTCTCGGACAATCGAGAGCACCTGCGGACCGTATTTGGCCATGAAAACCTTTCCGATCCCTTTTATGTCGGACAATTCCTTTTCGCTTCGTGGAAGTACCCGGCATACCGTCACGAGAGCGATCTGCTGCATGATCACATAGGCCGGCACGCCATCGCGGGTCGCACATCGTTTGCGCCATGTTCTGAGCCGTTCGAAAAGTTCCGGATTCTCGATGTCTTCCGAAACAGGCTCCGCTGCCGCTTTTTTGTTATTCGACCGTTTGGCCGCAAGGTCCTTTACGGCTGCCTTGGCCCTCGTGTCGAGGTAATTGCGGATCGTGAAGCCCGAAGAATTGTCCATGCCGAGTACGGCCGTCTTTATGGCGAATGCCTCCTGCAATTTTCCGACGGCCTCGGATACTTTCTTTTTAATATCTTTATTGTCAATGACGATGTCGCTCTGATTCATCAGAGGCATGACGATCTCCTCGCACTTCGCAAGAAAATACGACTGGGCTTTCACGATACGGTCCGTCAACTGCCTGTCGGTCTCCGGATCGGACGATACGGTCAGGAGCGCATCCAGTTGATATTGGAATTTTTCGCTTATGGCGACGATTTCCGAGATGAACCGCCCCGAAGCGGCATTCCACATTCCGGTCGATTTCGGGTAGATTTTCGCAAGGTGTTCGTTGAATGCTTTTCGCACCGTGAATATTTTGATTTTCAAGGATGTGAAATCGAACATGTCGGTCAGAAGAGAGCGGTAGTATATCCGGCGCTGTGCGGCGAAGAGGGTTTCGTCGGGCCGGTCGGTCTCCATGTTCCTGTTGAAATCCGCAACCGCCGAATCGTTGATGATCGCGTTTTTCTGCAGGGGCGTACGGAGTACGAGCCCTTCGAAACTCCGGCAACGGCTCAATGCCACGTACACCTGGCCGTGGGAGAACGAATGCGCAGCGTCGATAATGACCCGATCGAACGTCAGCCCCTGGCTTTTGTGGATGGTTATCGCCCAAGCCGCTTTAAGAGGGTATTGACGGAATATCCCTTCCACGGTTTCGCTGATTTCCCGGGTCTGCGGGTCAACGGTATACTTCACGTTCGTCCATTCCCCGGGTTCGACTTCGACGGGCTCGGCAAGATCGTCGAGTGCAACTTCGATTTTCGACTCGCCGATGCGTGTTATCCGGCCGATCTTGCCGTTAAAATAGCGCTGAAGTCCTGTGGGATCGTTTTTGACGAACATCACCTGGGCTCCCGCCTTGAGCGTAAGTTCGCGGTCTGTGGGAAAAAGATACTCCGGAAAATCGCCCTCTATGTCGCAAGAAAACGTATGCGGCGGAGTGTCGAGACCGGCCATCCTCCGCTCGTTGATCGCACGGGCCGTATTGTTATGCGATGTCAGCGTGATATACCCGTCTTTGTCGTCGGGGACGAATCCGGGAACATATCTTGAATTCAGCCTCTCCAGTATGTCCGGAGTGACGGTGTTTTCCCGTACCCGGTTGAGAATATCTATGAATCCGGTATCGCTCTGCCGATAGACATGTTTCAATTCCAGAGTGATGTATTTAGCTTCCCGCAGCGCCGCACTGTCGAAAAAGTAGGGCGACTCGTAATATTTGCCGAGCAGTTCCCATTCCGGTTGTTTTACGACAGGAGCGAGTTGCTGGAGATCCCCGATCATCAGCAACTGTACGCCGCCGAACGGTTTGTCCCGGTCCCTGTATCGCCGCAAGACGTCGTTCATCGCATCCAGCAGGTCGGCACGCACCATGCTTATTTCGTCGATGACCAGCAGGTCGAGGCTTCTGATGACGGCTATTTTTTCCTTGCTGAAATTCATTCGCTTCTCTCCTCCGGTCCGGAGCACGCCAGGCAGGTGAGGTCCGAACGGAAGCTGGAAGAAAGAGTGAATGGTAACTCCTCCGGCATTGATCGCTGCGACGCCTGTCGGCGCTACGACAATCATTCTTTTGGGCGAGCTCTGTCTGAGATCGCGCAGGAAAGTGGTCTTTCCCGTACCGGCTTTTCCCGTGAGAAAGACATTGATTCCGGTTTGCTCGAGAAATTTCCGGGCAAGATCCATTTGGGGGTTGTCAGACATGTCCTGTACTCGTTTTACGACTTAAAGATACCTATTTAATCCGACATTCGAAATTTACGATCCGACACCCGGGGCTTTCCCGTCCGTCGGGTCGCTCTCCCGAAAGTCCGTTTTTCACACGGCAACCGTCGGGGCCGATACCGTTCGGGACGACGCATCGCCGACGAAGCGGCAGCAAGGATCTTCCGACCAGCAGAATGGCATCGAATTTGCCCGAAATGTTTTCATACCTGCCGATTATCCGCTTTCTTGCCGGCCACCGGAGACAATGTCGTTTCCGGAAAACAAAGAATAATATGATAGTGGCTTATTTAAGGGTCAGTACGGGCAAACAGAATCTGGCCAATCAACAGGACGAAATCAGACGTTTCGCCGAAAGCAGGGAGTTGGTGATAACCAACTGGGTGACCGAGGTAGTCAGCGGCAAGGCGAAAGAGAAGGACCGCAAACTCGGACGGTTGCTGAAGCGCATGAAGAGGGGAGACACGCTGATCGTGACGGAAATATCCCGCCTGAGCCGGACGCTCACCGACATCATGGGAATCATGGGCAAATGCCTCAAGCGCGGAATCAACCTGTACACCACCAAGGAGAAGTACTCCTTCGACGACACGATCAACAGCAAGGTGCTCTGCTTCGCGTTCGGGCTCGTGGCCGAAATCGAGCGCAACCTGATCTCCATGCGCACCCGCGAGGCGCTGGCGCTGCGTCGGGCCGAAGGCATGGTCCTGGGACGGAAAAAGGGAAGCTACACCAAATTGCAGGTGCTCATCGAAAACCGGACCGCCGTGATCGAAATGCTGAACGAAGACCGCTCCATCGGCGACATCTGCCGCCATTTTGGTCTTTCGCGGGACACCTTCGCCAAATTCAAGGCGAGATATCCCACCGTGCAGAAAGCGGTGGAGGAGAAGGAGGCCCGCCGTACGGGGACATGCCCCGGAACGTAGTCACGTCCCCCGAAAGGAGGGATCCGCAGCCGCGCGGCCGCGACACGGCAGGACTGCGGGAGCGAAACGCCGGAAAGAGGGGAGGACCGGACTTCGACAGTCCGGTCCTCCCCGGTTTCTCCCGGGAGTGTTCTCCGCATAAGAGACGTCGGATCAGAGCTCTGTCAGGCGGTAGTCGCCGGCCAGCTCGTCCACGGCCCGCTGCAACGTCTCCACGGGGACGGTATCGCCGGCGAAGACGACGGCGGCGACGGGCGGCGAGAGCGTCACCGAAGCCGAAACGCCCGCCACGGAATTCAATGCCTTCTCGACATGCGCGCGGCAATGGTCGCACATCATGCCCTCCACTCGAAATCGTTTTTCCATAGTATGTCGTTTTTGGGGTTGTCCGATCTTGCGGCGTTTGAGCCGCAGGCTGTTGGCGACGACGCTCACGCTGCTCATCGCCATGGCCGCTCCGGCGATCATCGGGTCCAGTTGGAATCCCCAGAGCGGATAGAAGAGCCCGGCGGCCACCGGTACGCCGATCAGGTTGTAGATGAAGGCCCAGAAGAGATTCTCCCGAACGGTCCGCACGGTCAGCCGCGAGAGACGGATCGCCTCGGGAATCTTCCGCAGATCGGGCGAAAGGACGGTCATGCGCGCCGCCTCGATGGCGATGTCGCTGCCGCTGCCCATCGCTATCCCCAGATCGGCACGGGCCAGCGCCGCGCTGTCGTTGATGCCGTCGCCCGCCATCGCCACGACGTGCCCCGCCCGCTGCAACTCCTCCACGAAGGCGGCCTTGCCGCCCGGCAGCACCCCGGCACGGTAATGCCCGATTCCCGCCTCGCGGGCCACGGCGGCGGCCGATGCCTCCTGATCGCCCGTCAGCATCCAGACTCCGATGCCCCGGGCCTGCAACGCCGCGACGGCCTCCCTGGAACCTTCGCGCAGCCGGTCGGCGACGGCCGCAACGGCCAGCGCCCGCCCCGCTTCGGCGAACCAGACAAGGCTCCGCGCCCGGGCGGCCCAACGATCGGCCTGCCGTTCCAGCGCTTCGTCCACCGCCACGCCGCGCTCGGCGAGCAGCCGCCGGCTGCCGGCGAGACAGAGCGTCTCGCCGAAACGTCCGGCGACACCCCGGCCGGGGATGTTCTCGAATCCGTCGGGTGTCCCGGCGGCCGGAACGCCCTGCGCCGTGAGAGACTGCACGACGGCCGCGGCCAACGGATGCTCCGAAGCGCGTTCGAGTGCCAGAAAACGCCCGGCAGCCGCCTCGCCTCCGGCGGTCCACGCCAGATCCGTGACCGCAGGCCGCCCCTCGGTCAGCGTGCCGGTCTTGTCCAGCACGACCGTATCAACACGGCAGGCGGTCTCCAGCGTCTCGGCGTCCCTGACGAGGATACCCAGTCCGGCGCCTTTGCCGATGCCGACCATGATGGCCGTCGGCGTGGCCAGTCCCAGCGCGCAGGGACAGGCGACGACCAGCACGGTGACCAGCGCCAGCAGGCCGCGGACGAACCCCTCGGCGGGGTCGAACACGAGCCAGAGGAGAAACGACGCGACGGCCAGCAGGATGATGACCGGCACGAAGACGGCGGCGATGCGGTCCACGAGCCTCTGCACCGGAGCCTTGCTGCCCTGCGCATCCTGCACGAGGCGGATGATCTGCGCGAGCATCGTACCTTCGCCGACCTCGACGGCCCGGTAACGGAACGTGCCGCGCTGATTGACCGTGCCGGCGAAAACGCGGTCCGATGGGCCCTTGGCCACCGGAACGGGTTCGCCGCTCAGCATGCTCTCGTCCACATAGGACGCACCCTCCGCAACGACCCCGTCCACGGCGATCCGGCCGCCCGGACGCACCGCAAGCAGATCGCCCGGACGCACGTCGCCGACCGGGACCTCGCATTGGGTGCCGTCGGCGCCGATACGCAGCACGGTGGCGGGGCGCAGGCCGGCCAGCTTGCGGATGGCCTCCATCGTGCCGCCTTTCGCGCGCTCTTCGAGCAGACGGCCCAGCAGCACGAAGGCCACGACGACGCCCGATGCCTCGAAATAGACATGCGGCGCGATGCCGCGCGCCGTCCAGAAGGAGGGAAAAAAGAGGTTGAAAAGGCTGAACAGGTAGGCGATGCCGGTGCTCAGGGCCACCAATGTATCCATGTTCGCGGAACGGTGGCGCAACTGGCGCCATGCCCCGGTGAAAAAACCGCTGCCGAGCCAGAAGACGAGGGGCGTGGCGAGCAGCCACGTCACCCACGGCGACCATGTACGGTGCATGAAGAGCATCCCGACGACGAGCAACGGCACGGCCAGCACCAATGCGGCTGCGACGCGGCGTTTCAGCGCCCGATACCGGGCGTCGTGCTCGCTCTCGGCCTTTCCGGCGGCATCCGTCAGATCTACCACCAGATCGTACCCCGCGTCGCGGACCGCCTGCCGCAGCCGTTCGGGAGCGGTCGCAGCCGCGTCGTACTCCACGGCGACGGTCGCTGCGGCGTAGTTCACCGCAGCGCTCCGGACTCCCGGCTGCTCGCCGAGCGTCCGTCCCACACGGGCGGCGCACGAAGCGCAGCTCATGCCGAGCACGGGAAAAATGCGTTTTGTCACGGATTCGTTCGCTGCCATGATTCGGTGTTTTTCGTCGGAACAAAGATAACCCGGCCGCCGGGCGGGCGCGTTACGAAATTCGGGATTTCTTTTACAAGATTCGGGCGAAACGGGCCGAACGGACCGCGAAAGATCCGGAGAACGGGCGGGGGGGGGCTGCCGCGCCTGCCGGAAAGAAGCGGGGCGGGCCGTCCGCATGAAGCCCGAAACCTTCGGTCACACCCGGTCGAGCGGACGGCGGACGGCGGTCTTCTGCTGCCGGAAACGGCTCGGAGTCATACCCGTGACGCTCTTGAACTGCGCGCTCAGATAGGCCGCGCTCGAATAGCCCAGGGAGTCGGCGATCTGGGAAAGCGACAGCTCGTCGTAACGCAGCAGCTCCTTGGCACGCTCGATCTTCTGGGCGATGAAGTACTTCTCGATCGTCGTGCCGCTCACCTCCGAAAAGAGTTTGCTCAATGCGCTGTAATCGTGCCCGAGCTGCCGGGTGAGGTAATCCGAAAGCCGCTCGCGGGGCGGCATACCGTCGTTGTGGTGCACCAGCCGGACGACGGCGGTCCGAATTCGCTCCACGAGTTGCAGCCGGCGGTCCTCCAGCAGTTCGAACCCGAGGGCTTCCAGCTCCCGGCGGATCGCGGTGCGGACGGTTCCGCCGCACGGCTGCGGAAGAAGCGCTTCGCCCAGCGCGACCGACACGGGCTCGACGCCGCAGCGGCGGAGCGCGTCGCGCACGGCTGCGATGCAGCGGTCGCACACCATATTCTTTATGTAGAGCGTCTCGGGCACGGCGTCGTTTCTTCGGAACAAAATTAAGAACTTTCCGGCAAAAAGCGGCATTTCGCCGGAACTATTCCCGGACTCAGGCCGACAAGCGGCCCATCCGTCCCGTAACGGCGGCCGCAGGGGACGGGTCCGAGGATCATACGGTCGGCTGTAATGTAAAAAACGCCCTGCCGGAGTACGACGGCAGGGCGTTTCGTTCGGAAGGATTCCGGCGGTCCGGAACGGAATCAGCGGTAGATCTCGTTCAACAGGCGTGCCAGCCGATGGCCCGCGCGGAGAAGCTGACGTTCGATGACCGGGGCGGCCGCGGCGATGTAGTCGTAGGAAATACGGCTCCCCTCCGGCGTCTCGTCATAGACCTTGCGGCAGATTTCCAGCGTCTCGGCCACCCAGTCGGCGGGCGTGCCGGCCGCAACGGCCTCGGCCTCCTGCTTCGTCAGGCGGTCGATCTGACGCTGCCACTCGGTGTAGCTCCATTTGTGGGCCGACTCGACGAGCGAGGTGTCCCACACCGAATGGAGGTTCGTCTCCTTATCGAAGAAGCGTACCGGACGCAGATTGCCTCCCAAGTCGGTGGCGCGGCCCAGGTGCATCGGGCAGTGCATGTCGCCCAGGAGGTGAATCAGCATTTTGAGGTTGAAGGCCTCCTCTTCGGGCGAAAGTCCGCCCGCCCTGAGCTTCGCGACGATCTCCGTCACGGCCTTCAGGATGTCGCCCTGCGGATTCGCGGGCATGTCGTCGAGCGTCCGGCCCTCGTCCACGTTCAGGTAGTGCCACGTCTTCGTGTAGGCATATTCGGGAGTGTGGCTGGCGTTGTCGAGCCAGTTGGCGAAATAGACGGGCGAATAGCCGCCCAGCACCTTGTCGATCTTCTTCGCCGCGGCGGGCGTCAGGTGACACTCGGCAATGTAGGCCGTCACGTCATGGCCCTTCTGTCCCCACGCAAAGCCGCTGCGGGCTGCGAAAAGACAGAGGCCGAGGAAAAACAGTTTTTTCATCGCTGTCAGGGTTTATCGGGGTCGAACGGAATCAGTGGTTCATCGTGGCGAGGAACTCCTCGTTGGAATTCGTCAGGCTCATCTGCTTCTGGAGGAACTCCATGGCCTCCACGGGCGTCATGTCCGAGAGGTATTTGCGCAGCACCCACGTGCGGTTCATCACCTCGCGCGGCAGCAGCAGGTCCTCGCGGCGCGTGCCCGAAGCGATGACATCCACGGCGGGATAGACGCGCTTGTTGGCCAGCTTGCGGTCGAGTTGCAATTCCATATTGCCCGTACCCTTGAACTCCTCGAAGATCACCTCGTCCATCTTCGAACCGGTGTCGATGAGCGCCGTGGCGATGATCGTCAGCGACCCCTTCTCCTCCGTGTTGCGCGCGGCTCCGAAGAAGCGCTTGGGCTTGTGCAGCGCATTGGCGTCCACACCGCCCGAAAGGACCTTGCCCGAGGCGGGCTGCACGGAGTTGTAGGCACGCGCCAGACGGGTGATCGAGTCGAGGAAGATCACCACGTCGTGCCCGCACTCGACCATGCGCTTGGCCTTCTCGAGCACCATCTCGGCCACCTTCACATGGCGCGAGGCCTGCTCGTCGAAGGTCGAGGCCACGACCTCGGCCTTCACGTTGCGGGCCATCTCCGTAACCTCCTCGGGACGCTCGTCGATGAGCAGCACGATCATGTAAACCTCCGGGTGGTTGTCCGCGATGGCGTTGGCGATCGACTGCAGGAGCATCGTCTTTCCCGTCTTGGGCTGGGCGACGATCAGCGCGCGCTGGCCCTTGCCGATGGGCGAGAAGAGGTCCACGATGCGCGTCGAGAGGTTGTTGTGACCGTTGCCCGTCAGACAGAACTTCTCGCTGGGAAACAGCGGCGTCATGTACTCGAACTGCACGCGGTCGCGGATGTAGTCGGGCTTCAGGCCGTTGATCTCGTTCACGCGCACCAGCGGGAAATACTTCTCGCCCTCCTTCGGGGGACGGATCGCGCCGTTCACCGTGTCGCCGGCCTTCAGGCCGAAGAGCTTGATCTGCGACGGCGAGACGTAGATGTCGTCCGGCGAATTGAGGTAGTTGTAGTCGGCCGAACGGAGGAATCCGTAGCCGTCGGGCATGACCTCCAGCACGCCTTCACCCTCGATCTCGCCGGCAAAGTCGTCCTTCGTGATCACCTCGTTGTCGAGCGGCTGGACGGCGGCCGCAGCCGGGGATTCCCGGTGCACGGGCTCCGTTGCGGCCGGAACCCGCTCCGAGGCAGGCTGCTCCGCCTGAGACTGTGCCTTGGGCTTGCGGCCGCGACGTTTAGGCTCCGGTCCGGCCTGCGGCTCCTGCGCCGTCCCCGCCGCTGCGGGAGCGGACGTTTCGGAAGCCGGAGCGACGGCCTCGGACGCTGCCGGACCGGCAGCGGGAGCGGGCTGCTCCATCGGCAGCTCGGGCTGTTCAACCGCTGCGGGGCGGGGGCCCTGCACCGTGCCTTCGCTCTTGGCCAGCCGCGGCCGGCGGCCG